>JBJMOX010000255.1:0-11683 GCA_045803515.1 Gemmatimonadales bacterium | reverse complement strand
TCGTCCGCCAGCGAGCGCCGGAGCAGCGTCTCGATGTGCTCGGCGGTGAGCGGCTGCAGCACGAAGACTCGGGTGCGCGAGAGCAACGCTCCGTTGATCTCGAAGCTCGGGTTCTCGGTGGTGGCGCCGATGAGGGTCAGGGTGCCGTCCTCCGAGGGTGGGAGGAGGCTGTCCTGCTGCGCCTTGTTGAGCCGGTGGATTTCGTCGATGAACAGGATCGTCTGCGCCCCGCCGGCGTCGAGCCGCGAGCGAGCCGCGTTGACGATCTCCCGAATCCTCGGCACGCCCTCGGTGACCGCGCTGAACGGGACGAAGACTCGTTCGGTGCTGCTCGCCACCAGGTGCGCCAAGGTGGTCTTCCCGCTGCCGGGCGGACCCCAGAAGATCATGGAGCCGGGCACGCCGCGCTCGATCGCCTCGCGCAGGGGTTTTCCCGGTGCCAGCAGGTGCTCCTGTCCGATGAATTCGTCCAGCGTCCGCGGCCGCATGCGTCCCGCCAGCGGCTGCGCCGCCCGATTGGCGAAGAGCGAGACTTCGGCCTCCGCGGCCGGACGTTTCCGTGCCATCATCTGACCCAGACCTCCAGCAGCCGCTCGGCGAGGAAGAATCCGGCGGCGCCCCCGAAGAATGCCAGCGCGCTCAGCCAGCCGCGCTTGGACTGAAACTCGGGGACCAGGTTCGAGGCCGCAACGTACAGCGTCACACCCGCCGAGATCGCCAGGCCGTGGCGGGCCAGCGGCGCGACCTGGTCCGTGAGCAGGACGCCGAGCACCGTGGCGCCGCCGAGCACCGCGGCGGCGCCCATGGCCTGGCGGCGGGTCTGGCCCCCGGCGACCATCACGCTGGCGATGGTGACCCCTTCCGGGAGCTTGTGCAGCAGCACGGCCAGGAAGAGCAGGAGGCCGAGCTGGCTGGAGACCAGGAAGCCGCCGGCGATCGCCACCCCGTCGAAGAAGGTGTGCAGGGTGAGGCCGAGAAGCGCGGAGATCCCCGCGGAGTGACTGACCCGGTGCGTCTCCTCGCCGAAATGGAAATGGGGCGTGAACACGTGCTGGGCCAGGTGCACGGCGAGGTAACCGACCAGGATGTAGAGCGCCGATGACGGCGAGCCCTCGAGCACCTCGGGGATGACCCCGAGCACCACGACGGCAAGCATGAACCCCGCCCCGAAGGCGAGGCACGCCTCGATCACCCGGAGGCTCCGGCGCTCCCGGTGCACCACCGCGTACGCGCCCACGACGTTGCCGGCGGCGGCGGCTACGGCAAAGAAGAGCGGGCTCATACCATCCCCCGTGCGAGCGCCAACAGGGTCTCGCGCGAGTTGAGCGCCGGTGACTCCAGCACCCGGTCCAAGAGCAGCGAGAGGACCTCGCCGATCCGGCGCCCCGAGGCCCCCGCCTCCCGCAGGTCATTCCCCGTGATGGCCAGGTCGGCCCGGGTGAGCGGGTCACCCCGTTCGCGAATCGTGCGGACCACCGGTGCCCACGGCGGCTCCGCCCCATGACGCAGACCCCAGAGCGCCAGGAGATCGTCCGCCGCCTCGCCGACCCGGGACAGCCACCGCCGGACCGCCGGTTCCTCCACGCCCTCCGGCGCCGGAGGGTCCTCGGCACATGCCTTCGCGCGGTCCACTTCGGCGCTCGAAGCCCGGAGCCGGCGAAGCACGTGGTCGGGCGTCGCGGTCAGCAGGGCCGTGAGCAGCACCGGGTCGCGCTGCTCGAGCGGGAGCGCGGCCGCGCGCGCCAGGGTCTCCGGAGACGTGCGCTCCAGCTCCGGCATCCAGTAGGTCGTCGCGCCGACACCCCGCCAGAGCGACACCAACCCGTCCACCGAGCGCGCAGTGCGGAGCCCCTTGAACCATTCGTCCCGGACCCGCTCCGCGGAGAGGTTCGCGAGACCGGGCGCGGAATCGCGGGCGGCGGCCCAGGTCGCGGGCTCGATGACGAAATCGAACCGCGCCGCGAACCGGACTGCGCGAAGGATCCGGAGATAATCCTCCCGGAAGCGCTGGGACGGGTCGCCCACGGCCCGCACCATGCTGCCGGTCAGGTCGGCCAGACCCTCGAACGGGTCTCGCCACTCCCGCCGGATCGGGTGATAGGCGATCGCGTTGATGGTGAAGTCCCGCCGGGCCAAGTCTTCTTCCAGCGTCACTCCGTACTCCACCACCGCGTGCCGTCCGTCGGTGATGACGTCGCGCCGGAACGTGGTGACTTCGTGCAGCCCCCGCCGGTGATCCAGCACGCCGATGGTGCCGTACTTCTCCCCCACCGCTGCCGTTCGCCGGAAGAGCGCCTGGACCTGCACGGGCGTGGCGGACGTAGCGATGTCGAAATCGGTATGGGGATGGCCGAGCAGCGTGTCCCGCAGTGCGCCACCGACGCACCATGCCTGATGGCCCGCCTGCTCGAGCGTGCGGGCGATCTCCAGGACCTCATCGGGAATCGGGATCGATCGAGGGAACCTCATGGCGTGCCGAACGGCACGCCGGCGGAGAGCGCGATGGTGAGCTCCATCCGCGCCTGCGACGGTGTCCTCGGCCCAGCAGGCACCACGCCCATCGCCACGGTGCGCGCGCCGCCGCCGTCGAAGGCGTAGACCGGAGTCACTTCGCCCCAGGGGCACCGGCTCGCCAGCACGACCGGTTTGCCGTCGTCCAGCCAGCGGCGCATCGCCGGCACCGCGCCTGGCGGCACGTTGCCGGCCCCGAACGCGACCACCACCACGCCGGCATGGTCGGGACGCGCCAGGTCGAGCATGCGGCCGTCGTCTCCCACGACCACCGGAATCAGCGCGACGGCCGGAGACAGCCCGGTGCGCGGAGCCAGCGGCGACCCTCGCGGCGCTGGCGCGTGATACGTGACCGCGCCGTCCGCCACCCGTCCGATGGGGCCGGCGTGCGGAGCGGAGAACGCCGCCAGGTCGGTCGCGTGGGTCTTGACCGCGCTCACCCCGGTGAACACCTCCCCATTGAACACCACCATGACGCCGCGATCCCGGCTCTCCGGACTCGCGGCCACCGCGGCCGCGCCGGCCAGGTTGCGGGGACCGTCCCAGCCCTGGTCACTCGCGGTGCGCATCGCCCCGGTGATGGCGACGGGGGCCGCCGTGCCCAGCGTCCGGCCGAGCAGATACGCGGTCTCCTCGATGGTGTCGGTGCCGTGGGTGATCACGATCCCTCGCACCTCGCCCGACTCCGCCACCGTTCGCACCCGCTCGCGCAGCGCCCACAGCCGCTCGGGGCCGAGATGACAGGCCGGGAGCTTGGCCCAGTCCTCGATCCGGTAGGGCCCCAGCCGCGCCAGCTCCGGCGCGAAGCTCACCAGCGCCTGGCCGCCGTGGGTGGGGACGTTGCCCCCCGCCGCCGGGTCGCGCTGCATCGAGATCGTCCCGCCGGTGAAGAGCAGATGAATCATGGATCACGGTCCGCGGAGCAGTTCATCCTCGACCAGCTCGACGATGAGATGCTCCAGGGCCATCTGGAGCACCTGGATCTGGCTGGTCTCACGCGACGGGACGATGATCGCCTCGTCCACTTCGCCGGCGAGCAGCCCGCCGTCACCACCGAGGAACGCGACCGTGGCCACCGCCCGGGTGCGCGCCGCCCGCGCGGCCGCGAGCAGGTTGGGACTCTTGCCGCTGGTGCTGTGGAGGACCACGAGGTCACCCGGCGCGGAGAGGGCGTCGATCTGCCGGGCGAAGATCTGCTCGAAGCCGAGGTCGTTGCCCACGGCGGTGAGCAGCGAGGTGTCGGTCGCGAGGGCCACGGCGGCGAAGGGCCGGCGGGTGAGCCTGAAGCGCACTACGTATTCGGTCGCCAGGTGCTGGGCGTCGGCCGCGCTTCCGCCGTTGCCACAGAAGTAGAGCGTGCCGCCACCCCGGAGCACGGCCGCATACCGGGTCGCCACCCGGACGACCTGATCGCTCAACGCCTTGCTCGCGGTGGCCAGGCGGGCCAGATCGTCGAGGCCGTCCTCCACCCGCGAGCGGCTCACTGATCGCCCTCGAGCATGTCACGGATCTTCTGCATCAGGGACTGGCGGAGTCGGATGGGTGGCACCGGCGTGAGCGGCTGGTCCCGCAGAATGGCGCCGGGGTTTCGCACCGCGAGCAACTCGGCCTGTTCCGTCCCGTCCTGCTCCACCAGAAAGCCGACCCCGATGGCGATGGTCCGCTTGTCCCCATGGTTGTCGCCGGCGATGATGTCGGCGAGCCCGAGCGAGACCAGCTCCCGGGCCCGCTTGCCCCGGGCCTGGGGAGAGAGCAGCGTGGTCGAGTCCACCTGCATCCGCCCACCCAGCTCCCGCCAGAGAGACACCGCCTCTGGCGAGCAGCAGGTGTAGCGCTCTGGATGAGCCAGGAGCGGCACCAGCCCGGACTCCCCGACCCTGGTCAGCGCGTTGGTGACCGTGTCCAGCGCCACCATGCGGGGAAACTCGACCAGGACGTACCGGGTGCCTCCCAGGGTGAACTGCCGAATCGCCTTGGAATCGCCCGCCAGGGGCCGATCCAGCATCACCTCGGAGCCGCGGTGCAGCCGCGGAGCGGCCGGCGCTTCCGCAACGAGTGCCCGGAAGGCCTCGTCATGACGGGCCGGCGGCGGGCTCGTGGTGCTGCTCGCGCGGACGTGCGGGGTGAGACACACATCGGTTACGCCCACCCGCGCCATCTCCCGCAGCACCCCGACCGATTGTTCCACCGATCGGGATCCGTCATCGACGGCGGGCAGCAGATGGGAATGGAGGTCGATCACGCGTCCGGCCGGACCGACTGGAGGATCGAGGCGGCGAACTCCGCCAACCGGTCCGGAGCCCGCTCTGCCTGGGCCAGGAGCGCGAGGGTGATGAGCGCATCGGCCGCGAGCAGGTCGAGCGCCACCGAGCGATCGCCCGGATGGGTCAGCACCCGGCCCAGTGCCGCCTGAGCCGCGTGGGCCAGGGCCTCGGGCACCGTCCGTCTGGCATCGGCTCCCGCGACATGCTGCTGGACTCGGGTCCGGAGAGCCTCCGGCGCCTCACTCGTGTGCCATTCGACCCAGTCGGCGAGCACCGTCAGGCGCCGACGCCTTCGGGCACCGGTCGGTTGGCCAGCCAGGCCGAGACCAGACTCGGCGTGGCTGCCCGGGCCGCGGCGAGTTTTCCGGGATCACCGGCCCCCGCCGAGGCGAAGTGCGGCCGGCCGCCGCCCCGGCCCCCGCTCACCGCGGCAATGCGGTTCACCAGGTCGCCGGCTTGCCGGCCCGCGCTCACCAGGTCGTCGGTCAGGGTGACGTGGATGGCGCCGCGTCCGGTGGTGCCGAACAGCACCAGGACGGCGTTCCGCCGTCCCTCGCGGAACCGGTCGGCCATCTGCCCCGCCTCATCGCGGTCCTCCGTCGCGGTCTCCGCGATCGTGAGCTGCACCCCATCGACGTCCACCACTTCGCCGAGCGCCGCGGGATCGGCACCGGACTTGAGCGCGTCGGCCAGACGCGCTTCCAGCCGCTGCCGCTCCTCCAGCAGCTGCTCGATGCGACGCACGAGGTGCTCGGGTTGCGCTTTGAGCGTCTCCGCCACCTGGGCGAGACGCTGTTCCAGCTCCCGTACGGCCCGGAGCGCTCCGGTCCCCGTCACGGCCTCGATCCGCCGGACGCCGGCGGCGACGCCGGTCTGCCCCGAGAAGCGGAAGGTGCCGATCTGCCCCGTGCTCCGGACGTGGGTGCCCCCGCACAGCTCGATGGAAGGCCCCATCTGCACTACCCGGACGACGTCGCCGTACTTCTCCGAAAAGAACGCCATCGCGCCGAGCGCGAGGGCGTCGGCGTAGGGCAGCTCGCGGGTGGTCACGACCGGGTTGGCCAGCACCAGCTCGTTCACCTCGGCCTCGATGGCGTGCAGCGTAGCGGGATCGATCGGCGCGTGGTGGGAGAAGTCGAATCGCAGCCGGTCCGGCTGGACCAGGGAGCCTTGCTGGCGCACGTGGGTCCCGAGGTGCTTCCGGAGCGCGTAGTGGACCAGGTGCGTGGCGCTGTGGTTCCGCTCGATGTCGTGCCGCCGGGGCGCGTCGACCGCCGCCAGCACGGGCTCGGGCGGGAATTCGTCGGCGAAGCTTCCGGACACGACGGTACCCTTGGGATCCTTCCGAACGGCATCCACCGCGAGAGACCATCCCTGCCCCGACAGCGCACCGACGTCGCTCACCTGGCCGCCGGCCTCGGCGTAGAACGGGTTCTCCCGGAGGACCACGTCGACCCGGTCGGCGTCCTGGCGAAAGGCGAGGATGTCGGACTCGGCCGCGGTGCTCTGGTAGCCGACGAACTTCTGCTTCCCTCGTTTGACCGTCCGCCATTTGCCCGGCTTCGGCACGATCACCGCTGGGCCGACCCGCGCCGTCTGGCCGCTGGTGCGAGCCGTCCGCGAACGCTTCTGCTGCTCCGCATAGGCCCGGTTGAAGCCCTCGAGGTCCACCGTGACGCCTCGCTCCTCAGCGATGACCTGCGTGAGGTCGATGGGGAAGCCGAAGGTGTCGTGGAGCTTGAACGCATCCTCGCCGGGAATGGTGGTCATTCCCGAGGCGAAGATCTCCTCCAGGCGCTTGAGTCCGCCCTCGATTGTCTCCAGGAACCGAAGCTCCTCGTTCTCGGTGACCTCGTGCAGATAGGCCGCCTTGGTCACCAGCTCCGGATAGACCCCGCCCATCTGCTCCACCACCACCTGGGTGAGCGGCGCGAGGGTCGGCTCCCGACGGTTGAGCAGCCAGGCATGGCGCACCGCCCGTCGGATAATCCGGCGGAGCACGAAGCCACGGTCGTCACTGCTCGGGTAGACGCCGTCGGCGAGCAGGAAGCTTACCGCTCGTGCATGGTCGGCCAGCACGCGATACGACGCACGGTCGTCCGCGGCCCGATCGTACGGCCGGCCGACCAGCTCGCCCACCAGCTCGATCAGCGGAAGGAAGGCATCGGTGTGGAAGTTGTCGTCTTCCCCCTGCATCACCGCGGCGATCCGCTCGAGCCCCGCTCCGGTGTCCACCGAGGGCTTGGGAAGCGGTGTCAGGGTTCCGTCCGCCGACCGGTCGAACTGCATGAACACCAGATTCCAGATCTCCAGGAATCGGCCTTCCTCGGCTAGGCGCTCAAACTCTGGCTGGGGGATCTCGGCCGGAGCATCGCCAGGACGCCATTCGAGGTCCACGTAGATCTCGGTGCACGGCCCGCACGGGCCCGTGTCGCCCATCTGCCAAAAATTGTCCTTGTCGCCGAGCCCGTAGATCCGGTGGTCCGGCAGCCCGGCGATCTCGCGCCAGTGGTCGCGAGCCTCGCTGTCGGTGTGATGGACCGTCACCCGCAGCCGGTCAGCGGGAATCCCCAGGTACTTGGGGCTGGTGACGAACTCCCAGGCGTACGCGATCGCTTCGCGCTTGAAATAGTCGCCGAAGGAGAAGTTGCCCAGCATCTCGAAGAAGGTGTGGTGCCGCTTGGTGTGCCCCACCTGCTCCAGGTCGTTGTGCTTGCCTCCGGCGCGGACGCACTTCTGGCAAGTAGTGGCACGGGTGTACTCCCGCTGCTCCTGGCCCAGGAAGGTCCGCTTGAACTGGACCATGCCGGCATTGGTGAACAGCAGGCTCGGATCGTCCGCTGGTACCAACGACGAAGAAGGCACCTCTCGGTGCCCCTTGGCGACGAAGAAATCCAGGAACAGGCGTCGGATCGTGGTGGACTGCATGAGGGGAAAATATAGAGACACACGCACATACGGGCCATGGGGCGGGGCCCGCGGGCGGCGCGATGCGGTGGTGCCTACCCGCAGAGCCGGGAGACCATCTCGCCGATTTCTCGACCGCTGAACCCGCGGCGTGCCAGATAGGCCAGGACCCGCCTGCGCTGGACTGGCCGGGGAAGATCCCGGAGCTGGGCCACCCGCTTGGCCGCCAAGGCGCGGGGGACGGTCTCCTGGTCGCTCCCTTCGGGCCACTCCGCCGCGATGGCGCGATCGATGTGCCCCCGCTCCACGCCCATGGCAAGGAGGTCGCGGATCAAGCGGCCGGGACCCCGGCCGCGCGCGGCGCGGCTCTGCACGAAGTTCCGGGCGAAGGCCGCATCGTCCAGCAGCCCGAGCTCCGCCGCCCGGGCCAACGCCTCCTCCACCGCGGGCTGCGGATGCCCCTTTCTGAGGAGCCGGCGCTCCAGATCACGCCGCGCGAAGGAGCGGCGCTCCAGCGCCCGGAGCACCGTGCGATACGCCGCCTCGGCGTCCGCCGCCTCCGCCAGACGGGGCTGGAGCTCCGGATCTACCGGTCTCCCCGCCGCAAGCCCGGCAGCGACGACGAACTCCCGAGGCACGGCCCCGAACTTGACCCCGTCGATTGCCAGCCGGACTGTACCCGGCCGGCGGGGATCCGGCTCGAGGGCCGTGATGACTGGCAGGGTCACTCGTCGTCATCTCCGCGCGAGGCGCTGGCCACCGCATGCATGCCCAGCAGCTCCTTGACCTTCACCTCGACCTCGGCCATGAGCGGCGGATTGTCGCGCAGGAACAGCTTGGCGTTCTCCCGGCCCTGGCCGATCCGCTGATCGCCGTAGGAGTACCAGGCACCCGACTTCTGGATGATGTTGGCCTCGGAGGCGAGGTCGACCAGCAGGGAGGTATGGCTGATCCCCTCGTCGAACATGATGTCGAACTCGGCCTGGCGGAACGGAGGTGCGACCTTGTTCTTCACCACCTTGACCCGGACGTGGTTGCCGACCACGGCCTCGCGCTCCTTGACCGGACCGATGCGCCGGATGTCGAGCCTGAGGGAGGCGTAGAACTTGAGGGCCTTGCCGCCGGTGGTGGTTTCCGGGTTGCCGAACATGACCCCGATCTTCTCCCGCAACTGGTTGATGAACACCACCGCGCAGTTGGACCGGTTGATGGCGCCCGCCAGCTTGCGGAGTGCCTGGCTCATGAGACGGGCCTGCAGCCCGACGTGGCTGTCCCCCATCTCGCCTTCGATTTCGGCCTTGGGCACCAGCGCCGCCACCGAGTCGATGACCACGATGTCCACCGCGCCCGAGCGCACCAGGATCTCCACGATCTCGAGCGCCTGCTCCCCGGTGTCGGGCTGGGAGACCAGCAGGTCCTCGATGTCGACGCCAAGCTTCTTGGCGTAGTCGATGTCGAGCGCGTGCTCCGCATCGACGTAGGCGGCGACGCCTCCCATCTTCTGCACGTTGGCCGCGAGGTGCAGGGTGAGGGTGGTCTTGCCCGAGGATTCCGGGCCGTAGATCTCGGTGATGCGGCCGCGGGGAATGCCGCCGACACCGGTGGCGGCATCCAGATTGATGGCGCCGGTAGGAATGGCCGCCACCTTGACCCGGGGCGAATCGCTGCCCATCCGCATGATGGAGCCCTTTCCGAGCTGCTTCTCGATCTGGGAGATGGCGAGCCCGAGGGCCTTCCGGCGTTCGGCATCGAGCCGGGTCTCTTCTGCGGCCATTGTATCCTCTGAGTATGGTGGTGGCTGATTCTGCTACACTGCGATAGTCTAGAGGCAACCTAATACCGAAAAGGAGCCGAATCAAGAGTAAGAAGATGACCGATTTTGATCCACTCAACAGCGCTCACAGCCGCCAAGCGTCCTCCAGATGCTCGATGGTGTATCCCCCGCCCGCCTGAAACTGGATGGCGATGACGTCGAAGCGGTACTCGTCATGAGGACGCCCGTGACGAACCTGCCACAGCGCCGCGACCTTTCCCAGGACCCGCCGCTTCTGCCAGCGGACGCTCTCCACCGGGGTTCCGCAGAGCATCGAGCCGCGTGCTTTCACCTCCACGAACGCCACCAGCCTGCCCCGGCGCGCCACCACGTCCACGTCGTGATGGCCCAGGCGGAAGCGATGACCCTCGATCTGCCAGCCACAGCTCGTCAGGAAGGCCATGGCCACTCGCTCGCCCCAGAGACCCCGCCGCTGGCGAGTGTCTTCCCATTGCGAGCTCGGCGTGAACCGTCGGGTGGATCGCATGGCGCACGCTACGCACGGAGACCGGACCGAGCGACACCATTCTTTTGGGAGCGGGTGCGACAAAGCGCCGGTCGCCGCTGCGTTCTGATTGGGGATGAGAGTGGTACTACCGAAGTGAGAGCCGCCTGAGGGTGCCGAGCCTGGAGGGTGCCTGGTGAGCGTGCAACTCAGCGGCAGTATTCGTCGATCTGCTCGATCCCGATCCGCACATCCCGCGGCTTGCTCCCGTTGGCCGGCCCCAGGATGCCCGCCTCCTCCAGCTGGTCCATGATCCGTGCCGCGCGCCCGTACCCGATGCCCAGCTTCCGCTGCAGCAAGGAGGTCGAGCCGCCCTGATTCTGCACGCACGCCAGGGCCGCATCCTTGAACTGCGGATCGCGCTCGCCGGGGTCAGTGGCGCCTTCCCCGCCCGCTTCGCCGTCCGCCTCCGGCACCTCGTCGAGAATGTTGCTCTCGGTCGTCTCGGCCACCCCGCGCTGGTCCCGCTCGTCCCGCCAGCGCCGGTAGCGCTCCATGATGCGCTCGCTCTCCTCGGTGGAGATGTAGGCGCCCTGCAGGCGCATCGGATCGCTCTTGCCCGGCTCGAGGAAGAGCATGTCGCCCTTCCCCAGCAGCGCCTCGGAGCCGTTCTGGTCCAGGATCGTGCGGCTGTCCACCTTGGATGCGACCCGGAAGGCGATCCGGCTGGGAAAGTTCGCCTTGATGAGGCCGGTGATGACGTTCACCGAGGGACGCTGGGTGGCCAGGATGAGGTGCAGCCCCACGGCGCGCGCCTTCTGCGCCAGCCGGGCCAGCGGGGTCTCCACCTCAGCCTGCACCGTCATCATCAGATCGGCGAGCTCGTCGACCACCACCACGATGAGCGGCAGCTTCCCCTCGGTGTAGACCTCGCCGACCGGCGCCGGCGGCGGGGTGTCCGGCGCCTCCGCCGCGATGTCGGTGAGCGTCACCCGGCGCGGCACCGGGTTCCGGAGCGGCTTGCCCTCCAGGACCTTGCGGTTGAAGTCGCTGAGGTTGCGGGCACCATTTGCCTCCAGCAGCACGTAGCGCCGCTCCATCTCGCCGACGGCCCACTTGAGCACCCGCGCCGCCTCCTTGTTGTTGGTGACGACCGGATGCCGGAGATGGGGGAGGTCCTTGTACATCGAGAGCTCCACCATCTTGGGATCGATCATCAGCAGACGGAGGTCCTCCTTGTGCTGGTAGTGATAGATCAGCGAGGTGATGATCGCGTTGATCCCGACCGACTTGCCGGTGCCGGTGGCGCCCGCGATCAGCAGGTGCGGCATCTTGGCCAGATCGGCGATGACCGGCCGGCCCTCCAGATCGAGCCCCAGCGCCACCGGCAGCAGGCGCTCCTCGCCGGTCCACTGGTCATCCTCCAGCAGCTCCCGCAGCAGGACCACCCGCGACTTGGGGTTGGGCACTTCCACCCCGACCATGTCGCGCCCGGGGATCCGGGCCACCCGGATCGAGCGCGCGCTCATCTTGAGCGCGAGATCGTCGGCCAGGGTGACCAGCCGGTTCATCTTCACTCCGGGCCGGAGTCGCACGCCGTACTGGGTCACCACCGGTCCGGTGGTCCGCCCCGCCACGTCGCCCTCGACCTTGAACTCCGCCAGCGTGGATTCCAGCCGCTCCTGCAGCATGTCCAGCTCGGCCTCGCCGAAATCGACGGCCTTGGTGCGCGGCGGCTCCAGC
>JBJMOX010000254.1:0-6627 GCA_045803515.1 Gemmatimonadales bacterium | reverse complement strand
TCGTCCGCTTCGTGCTCGCGTCTCTGAGCCTCACGCTTCCCCGCACCGCTGCCCAGCAAGCCGCGATTGGCGCGAAGGTCCCCAAGGACACCACGCGCCTTCGCCCCGGCGATCTGCTGACGTTCGGTCGCGGCAACCGCGTCACGCACATAGGGATCTACGTGGGGAACGGGCGGTACGTGCACGCCAGTCCAACAGCCGGTCGAGTGATGCGCACTCGCTACGTCGGCCTCGCAATTCCGGACCACGATGCGGATTGGACATAGCTGTTGCCAAGGCTGATGGAGAAAACGATATTCCTTCGCCTGGCCGACGGTCGGCCAGGCTTCGTGACATATCCCAGGTGTAATATGCGCTGCTGCATGGTATTAATGGCGTTGACCGCCTCCGTTGCCGGCGGAGTGTCCGCCCAGGCGCCGTCGTCGGCTGGGCCCATGCTCAGCCGGGAAGCCCCTTCCATCCGGATTACACCGGAGAACGTCCGCCTCACCAACTACCTCCACGATCTCGCCGGCCCCCGCGCCCTCGTCGGCGTCGTCGGTGGTGGACTACTCCAGCGCCTGCGCCAGCACGACGGCACCGAGCTGGAAGACCGGATCGCCGCCCGCGCCACCCAGCACGCCGCCGAGGTGAGCGTCCGCCACGGCCTCGCCGCGCTCATGCACCGCAGCACGGACACTCACTTCCAGTTCTGCGAATGCCACGGGTTCGGCCCGCGGGTGCAGCACGCCCTGCTCGAGACGTTCACCGACCGCCGCGCCGATGGGAGCCGGGCCCTCGCGGTGCCCCGCATCGCCGGGAGGTACGCCGGAGACTTCGCCGGCCTCGCCTGGGGGCACGATCGGAGCGCCGGCGACGTCGCCGCCGGCGCCACCCTGTCCCTGGGCTTCTCGGCACTCTTCAACATCGCCCGGGAGCTGAGCGGCATAGGCCGGTAGCCCTTGGATCGCTGCCCCGACCGACCGACGCACCCACCGCATGAACAACAAGCCCGTCCTGCTCACCGTCGATGACGACCCCGAGGTCCTGAACGCCATCGAGCGCGACCTCCGGCACCACTTCCGCGCCGACTACCGGGTGGTGAAGGCCTCGTCCGGCGCTCAGGCGCTCGACACCGTCCGCCAGCTCCTCCAGCGCGGCGACCAGATCGCGCTCTTCCTGGTCGACGAGCGCATGCCGCATATGTCCGGCACCCAGTTCCTGCTCGAGGCGATCAAGATCTGCCCCGACGCGCGCCGGGTGCTGCTCACGGCCTACGCCGATACCGAGACCGCCATCACCGCGATCAACCAGGTCGGCCTCGACCATTACCTGCTCAAGCCGTGGGAGCCGCCGACGGTGCGGCTCTATCCGGTGCTGGAGGACCTGCTCTCCGACTGGTTCGCCCGCGCCCGGCCGGCGTTCGACGGCATCCGCGTCGCGGGCACGGCGCTCTCGCCCGCGAGCTACGAGGTGAAGGACTTCCTCGCGTCCAACCAGGTGCCCTATCAGTGGCTCGACATGGACGATGCCGCGACTCAGCGCGAGCTCCTCTCCGGTGCCCTCGGCGGCGCGGTGCGTCTCCCGGTCGTGTTCTTTCCCGACGGTACCTCGCTGGTGCAGCCCGCCATCCGCGAGCTGGCCGACAAGATCGGGCTCCAGACCCGCGCGCGGAAGCCGTTCTACGATCTGATCGTCGTCGGCGGAGGGCCGGCCGGCCTCGCGGGCGGGGTGTATGGCGCGTCCGAAGGGCTCCGCACCATCCTGGTCGAGCGCAGCGCGCCAGGTGGCCAGGCCGGGACCAGCTCCAAGATCGAGAACTACCTCGGCTTCCCCAGCGGCGTCACCGGCGCCGATCTCGCGCGGCGCGCGGCCACCCAGGCCCGGCGCTTCGGCGCCGAGATCATCACCGCGCAGGAGGCGGTCGAGATCAGACGCGAGGATCCCTACCGGAAGGTGATCCTCGCCGATGGCTCGGAGCTGACCGGCTACGCCCTCCTGATCGCGCCGGGCATGTCGGTGCGGCGCCTCGCGGCCGAGGGGATCGAGCCGCTGCTGGGCGCGGGCGTGTACTACGGCGCGGCACTCACCGAGGCGGCCACCTATCGCGGCTGCGATGTGGTCGTGGTCGGCGGCGCCAACTCGGCAGGGCAGGGGGCAATGTTCTTCTCACGATACGCCCACAAGGTCACCATGCTGGTGCGCAGGCCCGACCTCAAGGCCGGGATGTCGAGCTACCTGGTGGACCGCATTCGTGAGACGCCCAACGTGGAAGTGCTGATGAACACCAGCGTCGTTGCCGCGCGCGGCCACGGGCGTCTCGAGGCGGTCACCGTGGTCGACGGGGTGAGCGGGGAGCGACGCGACCTGCCGGCGGCCGCCATGTTCATCTTCATCGGCACCGCGCCGTGCACGGAGCTGTGTGGTGACCTGGTGCTGCGCGACTCGCACGGCTTCGTGCTCACCGGGCGCGAGGTGCTGGCTGACGGGCACCGCCCGGCCGGCTGGACCGCCGCGCGCGATCCCTATCCCTTCGAGACCAGCGTCCCGGGCATCTTCTGCGCCGGCGATGCCCGGCACGGCTCCGGGAAACGCGTCGCGGCGGCCGTCGGCGAGGGATCGGCGACCGTGAGCATGATCCACCAATACCTGGGCACGGTGTAGCGCCATGGCACGTGACGAAGTCCTCGCCCGCCTCACCGCGCACCGGGCGCTCGCCAAGCTGCCCGCCACGGAGCTGGAGTGGCTGGTTGCGCACGGAACGCTCGAGCACTGCGAGCCGGGCCACATGATCGCGCGCAAGGGTGAGCCGGTCGAAGCGCTGTACATCATCTTCACCGGGCATGTGGCGCACCTGCTGGAGCAGGGCGGCACCTGGCGCAAGGCGGTGGACTGGCGCGACGGTGACGTGACTGGGCTGCTCCCCTACTCCCGGCTGGTCAACGCGCCCGGGAACTCCGTGGTCCAGGCGCCGACCGAGCTGTTCCGCGTCGCTCGCGAGCACGTCCCGGCCATACCGATCCAGTGTCCCTGCCTCACGGCGGAGCTGGTGCACGTGATGGTGGACCGGGCGCGCGCCTTCAAGGTGAGCGACCTGCAGGTGGAGAAGATGGCGTCGCTCGGCAAGCTGGCGGCCGGGCTGGCGCACGAGCTGAACAACCCGGCCTCCGCGGCCGCACGGAGCGCCCAGCTCATGCCCGAGGCGCTGGCCGAGTCGGACGACGCGTCGCGCGCGTTCGGCGCGGCGGATCTCGATGCGCCTCAGCTCGCGCTGGTCGAGCGGGTTCGCTCGGCCTGTGGCGCCGCCCCGGCTACCAGTGTGCTCACACCGATCGAGCGCGCGGACCGGGAGGAGTCGTTGGGCGACTGGCTGCTGGATCACGGCGCGGACGACGCGCTGGCCGCGTCGCTCGCCGAGACGGACGTCACGCTCCCGCTGCTGGACCAGCTCGCAGCCAAGATCGGTGACGACAAGCTCCAGGTGTCGCTCCGCTGGGTGGCGGCCGGGTGCACAGTGCGCGGGCTGGCGCGTGACATCGAGCGCGCGACGTCGCGGATGCACGAGCTGGTCAGCGCCGTGAAGGGCTTCACCTATATGGATCGCGCGGCGTCGCCCGAGCCGGTGGACGTGGCGAGGGGCCTCACCGACACGCTGGCCGTGATGGCGGCGAAGGCGCGAGGGAAGTCGGCATCGCTGACGGTGGATGTGCCCGTCGACCTACCGCGAGTCCGCGGCTTCGGGGGGGAGCTGAATCAGGTGTGGGCGAACCTGATCGACAACGCGCTGGACGCGGTAGGGGACGGCGGAC
Organism: Gemmatimonadales bacterium; assembly: GCA_045803515.1. GTDB lineage: Bacteria > Gemmatimonadota > Gemmatimonadetes > Gemmatimonadales > GWC2-71-9 > CAVVWJ01. The sequence continues at coordinate 2,839 of JBJMOX010000254.1, read as the reverse complement.
GGGTGACGGTGACCGCGCGCCCCGCTGACACCAAGGTCATCGTGCGAGTGACCGACGACGGGCCGGGGATCCCCCCAGACGTGAAGAGCCGGATCTTCGATCCGTTCTTCACCACGAAGCCCGTCGGAATGGGCACCGGCCTTGGCCTGGACATCGTCAGGCGACTGGTGGACCGGAACGACGGGTCGATCGAGGTGGATTCCGAGCCGGGGCGAACGGAGTTCCGCGTGGAGTTACCCGTGGTGGCCAGCTCGTGAGGCGCCGGAGTCGACTATCGGGCCGATGACCTGTTCAAGGCCGCAGCGGCGCGTATGAGCGTCTTGAAGGCAGCCTCGTCTATTTGATCACCCTCATGGAAATCGATAGCGCGCCTGGTGTTGCCTTCAAGGCTGGAGTTGAATAGTCCCGAAGGGTCCTTGAGCGACGCGCCCTTGGCGAACGTCAGCTTCACGGCGCTCTTATACGTCTCGCCGGTGCAGATCAGTCCATCGTGAGACCAAGCCGGAACGCTCCACTTCCACTCCTCGACCACCTCCGGGTCAGCCTGTTTGATGAGAGCACGGAGATGGGAGAGCGTCTCGCCCCTCCAGTCGTGCAGTTCCTTGATCCTCGCGTCGATCAGCCGGGAAGGGGATTCGCCCTTGGGCGTTGCGCTCTTTTTCATATGGTTTGCCCTCATGCGGCCCAGGTGAGCTTCGTGAGCTGGATCAAGTTGCCGCAGGTGTCGTCCAGCACCGCGATGACAGAGCCCGTCACGGACGTGACCGGCATGGTGAACTTCACGCCCTTGGCGGTCAATCGATCGTGCTCGGCCTGCACGTCGTTCACCAGAAACTGGGCCGCCGGCTGGCCCTGGCCGCGGATCGCTTCCTGGTAGGCTTTGCCGGCGGGGTTGGCGTTGGACTCCAGCACGAGCTCCACGCCCTCCGGGTCCTCCGGCGAGGCAACCGTGAGCCAGCGGTAGTTCCCCTGGGAAAAATCAGTTTTCTTCTGAAAGCCGAGCGTGTCGGTGTAGAACTGCAGCGCCTTCTTCTGATCGTCGACGTACAGTCTGGTCCATTTGATTCGCATGATTCCTCCTTTGCCGTCCGGCGTCGCGCGTTATGGCTTTGAGGTGAGGTCCGGCTTGCCGGTCGCCAAATCAACCGGCACTGACACATGTTCAAGCACTGCCAGCGCTACGGGACCCAGCCGGGCAGAGCGGCCGCCTGCCGGATCCATGTCGCCAACTGCGCCTCGTCGAGCCACCTTGAGGTTTCCAACCCGGCATGGCCGCGATGTAGGCCCGCACGGGGGCGTCGCCCTCGGCCTTCGCGATCTGAGGGTTGCCGCCTGCGAGGAGGGCCGGCGTTGGGATCTTCGCGGACCTCTTGGGCGTCCTCTTGGTCATTGCGTTCACTCCAACTGATAGGCTCATATATCCGTGCGTCGCCCGCTGCCCTTTTTGGTGGCATACGGTAGCACGAACAAGTACAGACCGGTAAGCAGGAGCAAGGCGAGCGGCAGCAGCGGCAAGAAGGCCACCTTCAGCCGAGTCTCGACGTAGGTCGCTCATGGGATCCTCGCGAGCAGGTCGACGAGCTTCCCGCCCATCATCTTCCAGCCGTAGCGCGCGCCGCCGAAGTTCCGCTTCTGGTCCGGCTTGAAGCCCGACTGCACGAGGGACAGGCGCGTGCCCGACGCCGTGGGTGTGAGCGCGAAGGTCACGACGGTGTCGATGTCGCCGACGACCCACGCCCAGCTGAGCTTCCTATGCGCTTCGATCTCGACGAACCGGCAATTCACGGTGCCGTCCCACCCGGGCTGCGGCTGGGCCTTGAACGTGAATGCGGCTCCCGGCTCGAGCTTGAGATCGAGGACGGGCAGGAGCCACTCCGCGAGCAGTACGGGGTCGGTGAGCGCGCGCCACACCTTCTCCGGCCTATGATGCAAATCGAATTCGAACGAAATGGATTCGCTCTGCGATCGTGCGGTTGTGTCGACGGGAGTCATTCGTCCATCTTCTCCAGCAGTTGTCCAAGGCGATCGACGTGCTCCATCCAGAAGGCGCGGTAGTGCGCGATCCAGTCGATGAGCGGCTTCATCCCGCGCGGCTGCACCCGGTAGTAGACACAGCGCCCCTCGCGCCGGGCGTGCACCAGGCCGGCTGCTTTCAAGGTGGCGAGATGCTGCGAGACCGCCGGCTGCGAGATGTCGAAGCGTGCGGTGAGGTCCTTCACCGCCACTTCGCCGCGCGTCAGCGACTCGAAGATCGCTCGGCGGCTGGGGTCCGCCAGCGCCTGGAAAATCCGGTTCTCGACCGCGGCCGCGCTCTGCATGGGTAACATATAAGCTGAGACTTATTGATTGTCAATAGGGCGGATCCAATGGCGGTTGCCGGCGTCGGCACGCTGTTGCGCTTCTCGTCGGTGCTCGTGATTGTGCAAGTGCCCGCCCCACCGGGCGTGCCCATCACCTGCGCCAGGTACATCGAACCGCCCCATGCTCGCGCCCGTGCTCGCCAGTCTCGTTATCACGCTGTTAGCGCTCGACGGGTCCGCCGCCTGGCCGCAAGCCGCCATCCAGCCTGCCGCCGCCTCCGACACCCGCGACCTCCTCCGTCGCGCCCACCGAGCTCAGCGCGACTTCGAGCAGACCCGCCGCGACAACCTCCCCGCCGAGCTCGGGGCCACACCGCATCGGTGCGACGAGCGGATCGGACGTTACTGCTATTGGTACGACCCCTTCCCAGACTCCCCGTCGCCCGAGCCGGAAATCGTCCAAGAGGCGCGCGAGCATCTGCTGGATGAGCTGGCGGGGCTGTCCGAACAGCTTCCCGGTAACGGCTGGATCATCGGAC
>JBJMOX010000253.1:0-14777 GCA_045803515.1 Gemmatimonadales bacterium | reverse complement strand
GGTGACCCCCGGCCCGTTTCCGGTGCCGGAACCACTGCGCTCGACGGGCTGGCCCAGGGCACCCATACGGTGCTCCTCTCAGGTCTAGCCGCCAACTGCGCGGTGCAGGGGGACAACCCACGCTCCGTTCTGGTGGGGCCGGGCGGCGGGGCGACGCTGAGCTTCACGGTGGCCTGCGAGGGCGCTCCAAGGGACGCAACTCGCCTCATGCTTCCGTGGTGAATCCGCGGCTGATGTTACCAGGACCACTGATCCTATCAAACCGCTGTCTGATCCGCGGCCCGTGCCTGCCGCCGTCCCTCATCCAGGTCCACGAAGGCGAGAATGGCCGCCCCGACCGCGAAGAAGGCGATGACCGACAAAATCGCGTTCCGGCTCGACCCCGTGGCCGCGATGGTTCCCGCGAAGATCAGCGGCCCGAAGATGCCCGCGAATTTCTCGAACACGCTGAAGAACCCGAAGAACTCGCCCGATTTGTGATGCGGGATCATGCTCGCGAAGAGCGAGCGGCTGAGCGCCTGGGTTCCCCCTTGCACCATCCCCACCAGTCCGGCCAGCACGTAGAAGTGCAGGGCCGTCTTCATGAAGAACCCCAGGACGCTGATCGCTGTGTAGATCAGGAGCCCCAGGAAGAGCGACCGCTTGGCCCCGATCCGTCCGGCCAGCATGCCGAAGAGGAAGGAGCAGGGGATGCCCACGAACTGTACCAGCAGGATTGCCCCGATCAGGGCACTCTGTCCGATCCCCAGCTCGGTGCCATACGCCGTCGCCATCTTGATGATCGTCTGGATGCCGTCGTTGTAGATCAGGAACGCGAGCAGCATCAGGAACGCCTGGCGGTAGCCGCGGAGCTCCCGGAACGTCTCTCCCAGCCGCACGAACGCCGCCCGGACCGGCCGCTCGTCTCGGGGCTCGTCCGCTTCCAGCCTGCGAGGCGGCTCCGGCACCCGGCGGAAGAGCGGCAGAGAGAACACCACCCACCAGACCGCCACCGAGAGAAAGGCGAGCCGGGCCGGGAGCGTGGCGGCCGACTCGTTCAGTCCCGGGCCCGCCGGCAGTCCGAACCAGGCCGGTTTCTGGATCCAGGCGAGATTCAGCGCCAGCAGGAGCCCGCCGCCCACGTACCCCATGGCGTAGCCCGCGGTGGAGACCCGATCAATCTCCTGTGGCCCTGCGATATGGGGCAGCAGGGACTCGTAGAACACGAAGCTCCCGGTCACCCCCATGAGCGCCAGGATGAAGAGCCACGAGGCGAGCGCCAAGTCACCGGTGTGCACGAAGAAGAGCCCGGCCACCGCGGCCACGCCCACGCCCATGAAGGCCGCCAGGAGTGGCTTCTTCTTCCCGCTGTAATCCGAGGCCGCGCCCAGGATCGGGGACGCGATCGCAATCAGCACCAGCGCGACCGTGTTCACGGTGGCGAGCTGCTGAGTCGCGCGGCTCTGGACGAGGTGGGCACCTGCCACCTTCACGAAGTAGATGGGAAAGACCGCCACCATGATGGTGGTCTGCATGGAGGACGCCGCCCAGTCGTACATCGCCCAGGCACGGAGCACGGGCCGGTCGAGGCCCAGGCGGGCCGTCAGGGAGAGGCGGGGCACCGGGAGAAGATACAACCCTCCGGCAGCGGGGCCTGTCCAACGGGCGCCACCGCGAGTTCCGTCTTCCCCGAACCGGAGTCGTTCCGTGCCTCATCGCCCGACCGCACTGCTCCTGGCGGCCCTGGCCGTCGCCTCCTTCCCCTGGCGGAGCGCGGCGCAGACCGCGCCGCTTGACAGGGCCACGGTGGCCGCCTGGCGGCAGGACCTCAGGTACATGGCGGCGGAGATGCCCAGACGGCACCGGGACCTCTACCACACGATCTCCCGCTCGGCGTTCGACAGTGCGGTCGCGTCCCTGGATGCCCGCATCCCGTCGCTCCAGCGCCACCAGGTCATCCTGGAGCTGGCGCGCATCGCCGCGCTGGTAGGCGACGGCCATACCAACATCGCACCCACCCGCGACCCGAAGATCGGCTTCCGCACCTATCCGATCGCGCTCTACCTCTTCAGCGACGGGCTCTTCATCCGCGCCGCCGACTCGGCGCACGCCGGGCTCCTCGGGGCCCGCGTGGTCCGGATCGGCGGTCATTCGGTCGAGGAGGCTTACGCTGCCGTCCGTCCGCTCATCGGCCGGGACAACGAGATGGGAGTCAAGTTCTTCGCGCCCTTCCTGCTGGTGATGCCCGAGGTGCTGCACGGCACCGGCCTGGTGCCCGACATGGAGCAGGCGCGGTTCACCCTGGAGCGGAACGGGCGCCGCTCCGAGATCGCCCTCGAGCCCGCGGGCCCGGCCAGGATGATGGCGCCGGAAACCGACCAGAGCTGGATCGTGCCCTCGGGATGGATCGACGCCCGCCAAGGTGCCGCACGCCCGACGCCCCTCTGGCTCGAGGATCCCTCCGACAAGTTTCGCTACCGCTACCTGCCGGACTCTCGCACGCTGTATGTCCAGTTCAATGAGGTGGGCAACAAGCCGGGCGAGACCGTGGCCCAGTTCTGCGGGAAGCTCTTCGCCTTCGCTCGCCGCCGGCCGGCCCGGCGCCTGGTGCTCGACCTCCGGCTCAACGCTGGCGGCGACGGGACGCTCAACCGGCCGCTCCTGCTCGGCATCATCAAGGCGGAGAGTCTGGATGTCCGGGGCCGGTTTTTCACCATCATCGGCCGGAGGACCTGGTCGGCCGCACAGTTCCTGGCGACCCAGCTGGAGAACTACACCAACACCATCTTCGTCGGCGAGCCGACCGCGTCGCGCGGCAACGCCTATGGCGACTCCTACCGGATCGCCCTGCCGAACAGCGGGATCACGGTGCGAGTATCCACCCTGTGGTGGCAGCTCTCCGACCCGCGGGACGCTCGACCGTGGACCCCGCCCGAGATCGCCACCGACCTCTCCTTCGAGGACTACCGGTCCAACCGGGATCCTGCGCTGGAGGCGATCCTCTCCTACCAGCACACCCCACCCTTGGCCGACCAGTTGGAGCAGGCGCTGCATCAGGGCGGATTCCACCTCGCCGAGGAGAAGCACCGCGCATATAAGGCAGACCCGCGGCACCGCTTTATCGACACCGAGGCCGGCCTCAACGGCCTCGGCTACAGGCTGCTGGCGCAGGGGCAGCTGCAGCAGGCGATCACGATCTTCAAGCTGAACGCGGACGACTATCCCGACTCCTGGAACGTCCATGACAGCCTTGGCGAGGCGTATCTCAAGGCTGGAGAGACGGCCATGGCTGTCCGCAGCTACCAGCGGTCAGTCGCCCTCAACCCGGACAACCAGCACGCCATCGAGATCCTGAGGGGCCTCCGGCCCTAATGCTTTGCCCTCGGCCGGCCGACAATGGGACCGTATGCCTCACCCTGGCCCGGGCCCCGGCGCGATGCACGAATACCCACTCCTCGGCACCTCTGTACTGAAGGGCGCGGCCAGCCTCGGCTGCGCCCTCCTTCTGGGGCTGCCCAGCTCCGCCTGGTCACAGGCCCCCGTACCCGGTCTCGATCCACAAAAACCGATCAGCCAATACGTCCACGACGTCTGGCAGATCGATCAGGGACTGCCGCAGAACAGCGTGTTTGCCATCGCCCAGGCCCGCGACGGATACCTCTGGGTGGGAACCGAAGCGGGATTAGCCCGATTCGATGGGGTGGCGTTCACCGCCTACAACTCGACCAACACCAGTGGGCTCTCGGACAACTACGCGAGCTCCCTCCTTGCGGATCGGGCGGACAGTCTCTGGATCGGCACGTGGGTCGGCGGCGTGTTTCGCTTCAGCGAGGGCCACTCTACCGCTGCTCCGGGAGCCTCCGGCTCGATCGTGAATTGTCTCTACCGGGACCATGGCGGCACGCTCTGGGCTGGGGGTGCCGAGGGGCTTGAGCGATGGACCGATGGGCGGTTCAACCGGGTCCCCGGCACGAAACGGGACGTGCGCACGCTGGCGGAAGCCGCCGACGGCACTCTGTTGGTCGGGACCGAGGACGGGCTGCAAGCCTGGCAGCACGGGCGTCTGGTTCCCTGGCAGCCGGCGGGTGGTCGCATCGAGGGGCCGGTGTGGACGATATACCGAGACCGAGAGGGAACTCTCTGGTTCGGCACGCCTGCCGCGCTCTACCGTGCGGCCAACGGAAAGCTCGACCGCTTCACCGTCCCCGACGGTCTTCCACCTGGCGGCGTCAGCGCGATCGTCGGGACCCGAAACGGCCAGCTCTGGATTGGCGCGGACGGTGGCGGGCTCGCCCGGTTTGCCGCGGGACGGTTCGAGCGGTTCACTGCCCGGGACGGCCTATCGGACGATGCCGTCACGGCGCTCCTCGAGGATCGGGAAGGAAGCCTCTGGGTGGGGACCAGGACCGGCGGCCTCAATCGCTTCCGGGAGCCGATCCTCACCATCTACAGCAGGCGTGAAGGGCTCTCCGCCAATGTCGTGTGGTCGGTGTCAGGCGATCGACACGAGGGCCTGTGGATCGGGACCGAGGGCGGCGGACTCGATCATTTCCAGCGCGGCCGCTTCACCACGTACACCGTCAAAGACGGTCTCCCGAGCAATTCGGTGTTCGCCATACTACCGACTTCGGATGGGATGCTTTGGGTCGGGGCGGCTGGCGGGCTCGCCCGGCTTCGTCAGGGCCGGTGGGAGAACCTGGCTGCAACGGGCGTGTTCCCCAGGGAGCGCGTCTCAGCCTTCCTGGAGGACCGGGCCGGCGCGCTCTGGATCGGCACCGTCCATGGCCTCTATCAGTGGAAGAATGGCCGTCTGCATGACTATTCCCACGAGGCCGGCATCGCCGGGACGAACGTCCGCGCTCTGGTCGAAGATCAGGAAGGGACCCTGTGGATCGCCACCCACGGCCGCGGACTGCTCCGCCTGCGAAATGGCAGGTTCACCACGTTCGCCACCAGAGACGGACTCTCGAACGACATAGTCGAGTCGCTGTACGCTGACGAGCACGGGCTCTGGGTGGGCACGGTGAGAGGTCTCAACCTGGTGCGGGACGGGCGCATCACCGTCCTTCCGCTGGGTACCACCGTGTTTATGACCGACATTTTCCAGATTCTCAAGGACGACATCGGCAATCTGTGGCTGAGCGCCAATCAGGGATTGGCCCGGGTGAGCGAGCGCGCGCTGCTCGATGCCGCCGCCGTCCACTCGGGGTTTGTCGAACTGCAGGAAATGGTATCGCTCGACGGGGTGCACCGGATCGAGTTCAACGGCGCCACTCAGAACGCGGGATGGAAGAGCTCGGACGGCCGGCTCTGGTTTCCCAGCATCAAGGGGCTGGTGGTGGTCGACCCGGCTCGTCTCCGCAACAACCCGCTGCCGCCACCCGTCCACATCGAGCGCCTGCTGGTGGACGGCCAGGCGGTGGAGCTCACCCAGCATCCGGAGCTGCCGTCCGGCAGCGTCGGGCTCGAGTTCCATTACACCGCCACCAGTCTGCTGATTCCCGAACGGGTCCGCTTCCGCTACATGCTGGAGGGTTACGACCGCGACTGGGTGGACGCCGGGAGCAGGCGCGTGGCGTACTACACCCACGTGCCTGGCGGCCGGTATCGCTTCCGGGTCATAGCGGCCAACAACGACGGGCTGTGGAACCGGACCGGCGCCGAGGTGAGCTTCACCCTGCGGCCGCACCTCTACGAGGAGATCTGGTTTCAGGCACTCTGGGGTCTTCTCCTGGTGGTCGGCGCCGTCAGTCTCTACCGGCTTCGGGTCCGCCGAATCCAGAAGCGCTCCCGGGCCCTGGCTGCGCTGGTCGAGGAGCGCACCGGCGCGCTCCAGGTAGAGGTCGCCGAGCGGCGCCGCGCGGAAGAGCAGCTGTGGGTGGCAAAGGAGGCGGCGGAGGACGCGAGCCGCGCCAAGAGCGAGTTCCTGGCCAACATGAGTCATGAGATCCGGACGCCGATGAACGGCATCATCGGCATGACCGAGCTCGCCCTCGATACCCAGGTCACGCCCGATCAGCGGGAATACCTTCAGATCGTGAAGAGCTCGGCCGACGCCCTCCTGATGGTGATCAACGACATTCTCGACTTCTCCAAGATCGAAGCCCGCAAGCTGGACCTCGAGACCATCGACTTCGATCTCCGCTACGCGATCGACGACACCATGAAGGCGCTGGCCCTCCGCGCGCACAAGAAGGGGCTCGAGCTGGCCTGCTCCGTTCCGCCCGAGATCCCCCACACCCTGCTGGGGGATCCGGGGCGCCTCCGCCAGATCCTGGTGAACCTGGTGGGCAATGCCATCAAGTTCACCGAGCAGGGCGAGGTCATCGTGAGGGTGGCCGTCGAGTCCTCCACCGAGCAGGAAATGCTCCTGCACATTTCGGTAGCCGACACCGGCATGGGGATTCCACCGGGTCAGCAGGCGGGCATCTTCGAGGCGTTCAGCCAGGCCGACAGCTCCACCACCCGGCGGTTCGGCGGCACCGGCCTGGGGCTGGCGATTACGGCCCGCCTGGTGAGCCTCATGAACGGGCGACTGTGGCTCGAGAGTGAAGTCGGGCGAGGGAGCGTCTTCCACTTCACCGCGCGCTTCGGAGTTCCGGCCGAGGCGCCCGAGGCCGCTCCGGTGGAGCACCCCCTGGACCTCCGCGGCCTGGAGGTGCTGATCGTCGACGACAACGAGACCAACCGGCTCATCCTCCAGCAGATGCTGACCAGCTGGCGGATGCGCCCCCACGTCGCCTCGGGAGCCGAGGACGCCCTCCGCCAGCTGCGCGAGGCCAGCCGGGCGGGACGGCCGTTCCCCCTCCTCCTCACCGACGCCACCATGCCGGACGTGGACGGCTTCAGCCTGATCGAGCGCATCAAGGAGGAGGCGAGCCTCGCCCGCATCACCATCATGATGCTCACCTCGGCGGGTGAGCGAGGCGATGCCGCCCGCTGCCGGGCGCTGGGCGTGACGGCATATCTCACCAAGCCGATCCGGCAGTCGGAGCTGCTCGATGCCATCCTGACCAGCCTGGGGGCGGCCGCGCCGGGCCGGTCCGGACAACTGGTCACGGTCCACTCGATGCGGGAGAGCCGGCGCCCGCTGCGCATCCTGCTGGCGGAAGACAACGTGGTAAACCAGACCCTGGCGATCCGATTGCTGGAGAAACGGGGTCATTCGGTCGTGCTGGCGGTGAACGGGCGCGAAGCGGTGGACACCTGGAGGCGCGAACGCTTCGATCTCATTCTCATGGATGTGCAGATGCCCGAGATGGGCGGGTTCGAGGCCACCGCGGCGATCCGCCAGGGCGAGCTCGGCGGCGCGGTGCACGTTCCGATCGTGGCGATGACCGCGCACGCGATGGCCGGCGACCGGGAAAGCTGCCTCCAGGCCGGCATGGACGCCTACGTGGCGAAGCCCATCTCGGCGGCGGAGCTGGTCGCGACCATCGAGTCCATGGTATCCGCTCTTCCGGCTGCCGAGGCGGCCGGAGTCGACCTGGGAAAGACGGCGGCTCCGGCGGATCTACCCAGTACGGTGGATCGGCCGGCATTGCTGGAGCGCTACGCGGAACATCGGGACCTGCTGTTCGAGATCGCCGATCTGTTTCTGGCCGATGCTCCCCGGTGGATGACCGCGATGCAGGAGGCCATGACCGTGGGTGACGCCGCTGCGCTCAAATCCGCGGCTCATTCGCTGCGCGGCTCGGCGGGCAACTTCATGGCGACGGAAACGGTCGAGGCCGCGCTCAGCCTGGAGCTGGCCGCCGGGAAGGGGGATCTGATCCTGGCCGGCAGCCTGCTGGAGGCGCTGGCGAAGAGCCTGGAGCGCCTGATGGGCGACCTGAGGGACATACAACGACCTGCATCCTAGGAAGTCCATCCCATCCGCAGTCCGTGCGACCTCCGTGAGCGCCGGCTACGCTAGCCCCGGGCCCGCGCCTCACGCGCGGTCCGGCGCAGCGAGAGTCCCACGGCGCCGCTCAGCATGATCAGCACCACCGCGAGCGACGCCGCCGTGGGCAGATGGAGCCAATGGCTCAGCGCCATCTTGAGGCCGACGAGAACCAGGATCAGGGCGACCCCGGGCTTGAGATAGACGAACTTGTCCATCATGCCCGCCAGCACGAAGAAGAGCGCGCGCAGCCCCAGGATGGCAAACACGTTGGAGCTGTAGACCAGGAAGGGATCCCGGGTCACCGCGAAGATCGCCGGAATGCTGTCGATGGCGAACACCAGGTCCGACCATTCGACGACCAGCACCACCAGGAGCAGCGGCGTGGCGAGGAGCCGGCCCTGGCGGGTGCGGCAGAAGAACTGACTGCCGTGGTAGGAATCGGCGAACGGCAGCAGCCGGCGCGCCAGGCGCACCATGGGGTTCTTCTCCGGCTGGATCCGCTCCTCTTTGCCCCACAGCATCCGGATGCCGGTCAGCACCAGGATCCCGCCGAAGAGGTACACGATCCACTCGAAGCGCTGGAGCAGCAGCGCGCCCAGCGCGATCATGACGAACCGCATCACGATCGCGCCGAGAATGCCCCACTTCAGCACCTTCGCCTGGGCGGCGGCGGGGACGCTGAAATAGGTGAAGATCAGGATGAAGACGAAGAGATTGTCGACGCTGAGCGACAGCTCGATCAGGTAGCCGGTGTAGTACTCCAGGGCATGCTGCGCTCCCTCCCGCCACAGGATCAGGAGGCCGAACCCGAACGCCAAGGCGATGAGCCCGAGACTCCAGCCCATCGCCTCCTTGAACCGGAGCGCGTGCGAGCGCCGGTTGAGCACCCCCAGATCCAGGACCAGCAGCCCGACCACCAGCGCGGTGAAGCCGAGCCAGACCGCGGTCGAGTGGTGGCCCAAGTTACCGGCCCACGACCATCGCCTCGAGCCGTGCCACCCGCTCCTCGGTCGGCGGATGGGTGCTGAAGAGCCCCGAGACTCCACCCCGCGCCGCCAGCGGATTCACCTGGGCCAGCGGCGCGGCTGCCGGAGCCACCTCCATCGGGATCCGGTGCGCCAGCGCGTCGAGGCGGCGCAGCGCGTTGGCCAGCGGCAGCGGCCGCCCCAGGATCTCGGCGCCCACCCGGTCCGCCTCGAACTCGCGCTGGCGGGAGACCGCGAATTGAATCAGCATCGCTCCGAGCGGCGCCAAGAGGAGCAGGGCAAGCTGCGCGACCGGATGGCTTCCTTCCTCGTCCCGGCCCCCACCGAACATGATGAGGTACGGCAGGTTGCTGATCGCGCCCGCGATGCCGGCCGCGAGCGTGGTGATCAGCATGTCGCGGTTCTTCACGTGCGCCAGCTCGTGCGCCAGCACGCCCTCCAGCTCCTCCTGCGGCACGTACTTGAGAATCCCGGTGGTCACCGCCACCACCGCGTGCTCCGGATTCCGCCCGGTGGCGAAGGCGTTCGGCTGCTCGTGGGGAGCGACCGCCACCGTGGGCATCGGCAGCCCCGCACGCTGGCGGAGCCGGTCCACCATCCGGTAGAGCTCCGGCGCCTCGGCCTCGGTAACGATGTGCGCGCCGTACATCCGCAGGACCATACGGTCGGAGAAGAAGTACATGATGAAGTTGAAGGCGCTCCCGAGCACCAGTGCCAGCACCAGCCCCTGTGAGCCGCCGAGCAGCTGGCCGGCCAGCAGGAACAGCCCCATCAGTCCTGCCATCAGGACCATCGTCTTGACGTTGTTCATAGACTCCTCACCAGCGATGGGGTCTGACAAAAAAGAGCGAGACCCCGTCCGCTCCGCTTTCGCGTTGGACGAAGGTCTCGCTCTGGTGCTGAGGCGGCGCGCGGCACCGCCTCGACCCTGCTGGACCGTGCTCGCCGGGGGCGAGCAGTCTTGACGATCCAGACGTCCGCCATTCGGCGGATAAGCTACTCCCCTTCTTGTTCTTGCACCGGAAAATTTAGCCGGACACCGTGGCTCAGTCAATCGCCGACAGGGTATGTTCCGGGGCCGCGCTGTGCTTCTCGACACGGCAGCGTGGCTCCAACGGGAGGATGTTACTGAAAATCCGGCATCTTCACTTCCTCACTTGGGGCCAGGTCGTGAAACAGCCATTCCCTCGTCGATTTCTCCTCGGATCTCTCTTCCCGGCGGTCGCGCTCCTCGTCGGTGCGTGCGGGGATAGCGACACCGGTGTGGTGGTCCCGGATCTCCAGGTCACCACATCCACCTCGGGCACAGATCCCGACCCCGACGGCTATTCGCTGAGCGTCGATGGCGATCAAGGCCGGGAGGTTGGGGTCACCGATACCCTCGAGATCAGCGGCCTCACCGAAGGGGACCACCAGGTCTCGCTCGGCGGCGTGATCGATAACTGCACCGTTCAGGGCGACAATCCGCGAACCGTCCACATCGTATCCGGCAGCACCAGCGATACCGAGTTCGTCATCCTCTGCGGTCCGCCCGGGGGCGCCGTGACGGTGACCACGGTGACGACCGGGGAGGAGCCCGATGCCGACGGCTATGGCGTGATGGTCGATGACAGCCCAGCCGTGCCCGCCGCGGCCAACGATGCCGTGACGATCAGCGGGCTCGCGGTCGGGTCACATCAGGTGACCCTCACCGGAATCGCCGCCAATTGCCGGGTGCGGGAGGACAATCCCCAGGCCGTCACCATCGTCGCCGACGACACCGTGGCGGTGGCGTTCACGATCCGCTGCCCCGCCCCCACCGTGTCGCGTTGGACGGCGATGACCAGCGGGACCCGATTCTCGCTGGTCGACGTGTGGGGTGCCTCTTCGTCCGACGTATTCACCGTGGGTCAGTCGGACAACACGTTCGAATCCAATATCCTGCATTTCGACGGCACGTCGTGGTCCAGCCAGCTCGATCGCAAGGACATTGTCCTCAATGCCGTCTGGGGCAGCTCGGGGAGCGACGTCTACGCGGTTGGGTTCGATGCATTCGGGCCGGAACCGCAGGTGATCTTGCACTACGATGGCCAGCAATGGCGGAATATGACCCCGCCTCCTGCCGATCCCGACCTGCAGGTGACCTTCGAGTCGGTCTGGGCGAGCTCGGCCACTGACGTGTTCATCGTCGGCTCCTTCTTCGTCAATCCGGACGACGCGGGCTCCGTTCTGGTCCACTGCGACGGTACCCAGTGCGCGTTCATGGGATCACCCCAGGACGACTTTCTCAACCTGCAGGACATCTGGGGCAGTTCGCCGACGGACGTGTACGCCGTCGGCACCGCCACCTCCCCCGACACGGAGGGCGGCACCGGCACCATCCTTCATTATGACGGGCACGCCTGGACCACGGTCTTTCAACGTGACGGAGTGTTCTTCCAGAGTGTGTCGGGGTCCAGCAGCAATGACGTGGTAGCAGTGGCTGGCGACGGAGTCGTGTTCCGCTACGATGGGACGCAGTGGCGTTCGGAGCAGAGCGGGACGCCACTGTTCCTCTTCGGCAACTGGAGCAGCTCACCGTCCAACGGCTTCGCCGTCGGCGAAACCGGCGTCATCATCCACTCAGCCGGCCCCGGCAGGACGTGGACGTCGACCACGGTGCGAGCCGACAACCTGTTCGGCGTGTGGGGGAGCTCCGCGTCGGACGTGTTCGCGGTCGGCGAGGGTGGCAAAATCTTCCACGGCACTCCATGACCGGTCCTGCCTCAGAAGCCCGGGACGGCCTGGTGGGCGGGATCGTCGAGGCGGAGGGCAGCCACGGCGGTCCCTGAGGGCGTCTCGAACTGGCCCTCCGGGATCACCAGCAGCGCGTTGGCCAGGACCATCGAGGTGAGGATTCCGGAGCCCTGCGGCCCGGTGAGCCGCGCCTCGGCGCCATCAGGCCCTTCCGTAACCACGGCCCTCAGGAAATGCTGCAGCTTGGGCTTGAGGCTGATCGGCTCGGCCAGGCGCACCGGAGCGCTCCGCCGGAAGGGCAGCGCGCGGCCGCACATCTTGCGGACGGCGGGGCGGACGAAGAGCTCGAAGGTCACCATCGTGCTGACCGGGTTGCCGGGCAGCCCGATCCAGGGAATCTCTCCCAGCAACCCGAACCCTACCGGGGCACCCGGGCGCATGCGCAGCTTCCAGAATCGCTGCTCGGCGCCCAGCTCGTCGAGCACGGCGCGAACGTAGTCGTGCTCACCCACACTGATGCCGGCCGTCGTCACCAGGAGATCGCAATCCAGCGCGCGCCGCAGGTGCTCCCGGAGGCTCTCGGGTGTGTCCCGCGCGATGCCCAGATTGACCGGCTCGCCTCCCGCCTGGCGCACCAGCGCCACCAGCGTATGGGTGTTGCTGCTGGCCGTCTTCCGTCCGCTCAGAATCTCCTCGGGCTGATCGACGTCGACGATCTCGTCTCCGCTGCCCAGAATCGCCACCCGGGGGCGCCGGTAGACCATCGGGTGCGCCACGGCCAGCGAGGCCAGCACTCCGAGCTGCGCCGGGCCCAGCTCCGCACCCGGCGCGAGCACCGTCCTGCCCTTCCGGATGTCCTCACCCACCCGGCGGATGTTCACCCCGATGTCCCGGTCACGGACGATAGTGACCGTCTCGCTGCCATAGTCCGTGTCCTCCTGCCGGATGACGGTGTCGGCGCCTTCCGGGAGCGGGGCCCCGGTGAAGATCCGCGCCGCCTCGCCAGGTCCGAGCTGACGCGTGGGGAAGGAGCCGGCCGGCAGCTGCTCCACCACGCGAAGGCGCACCGGACTCGAGTCGGAGGCGCCCCGCACGTCGGCACCGCGCGCCGCGTAGCCGTCCATCGCCGAGTTGGTCCAGGCGGGGATATCGAGCGGCGCGACGATGGGCTCGGCGAGCACGCTGTCGAGCGCGTCGTCCAGGGGGATCCGGAGCGCGGGCTGCCGCCGCACGTCGGAGAGGATCCGCTGGGCCGCGTCGGCCGCGGCGAGCGGCTGGTTCACGGGTCGAGGACCAGCGCCCGATCCCAGGCCAGATTGGCCAGGAGCTGCAGCCACATGGTGTCCTGGAATCGGAGCACCATGCAGGCGGCGTCATACTCCGGATCGTCGGTCACGATCACGGTCCACTGGGCTGCGTCCGCCGACTTGGGGTCGTAGATCGGGTGGGGAGACACGTCCGGACGGAACACCTCGATCTTGGGCAGCGGCGCGTGCTTGAACCCCTCGACCAGCACGATGTCGGCGCCCTGCAGGTAGCGGCGCGCGAGCCCGATCGGGTCGTAGTCGTCAGGGGAGCGCTCGAACACCACCCTGAGGTCCGGCCCGGCGATGAGCACCCGTTCCGCCCGGCCCTCGTGAAAGTGCCGCCAGCTGTCCGAGGCCGGCCGATCGACGTCGACCAGGTGGTGGCCGTGCTTGATCGTCATCACCCGCCGGTTCCGGCGCGCGAGCTCGCTGGCGAGCGCCACCGTCAGCGTGGTCTTGCCCGCATTCTTCCGGCCGACTATGGAGATGATCCGTGTCGCCGCCAAATCTCGTCCGCCCTCGCGAGATCGTCCGCGGTGTTGACGTTGAAGAACAGGAACGCGGGGTCGCCGTAGGCCCGGACCTCGGCCAGAGGGAGGATACCGACAGAGATGCGCGGGTGGAAGGAGATGGCACGGAGGTCACCGGCGTCGAGCCGCTCCGTGATCGGATCGAGGCATGCCGGACCGTAGGCCGCACAGAGCGGCTCGACCCCCCGGCGGCCGTCACTTTCGGGGAGAACCGCGTCGTGCCGGGCGAGCCCGTCGGCGAGGGCCCGCACCAGCGCGGCCGTGACGAACGGCATGTCCCAGGCGACGCACACGACCGGAGCGGGAGCCCCGGCCACCGCCGTGTAGATGCCGCCGAGGGAGCCGAGGCCGGGACGAAGATCGGGGGTCACCCGCAGGTCCGGCCGCCAGGCGGGGGCGTCGGGGGCGTTGGCCACCAGCAGCGGAGGCTCGCCCAGCGAATCGGTCATGCTCCGGACCAGGCGGTCCAGGATCCGCTCTCCGCCGACCACTTCGAGCCCCTTCGGCTTGCCTCCGAACCGCGTCGCCCCACCGCCGGCCAGGATCGCCCCGCGCACGGCGCTGGTCAGTACCGTCTCCCCCGTTCGCGTTCCAGGATGACGTCGAACCCGATCAGGATGCTCCACAGGTGCTTGAACCTGGTCTCATGCGGCGGGATCAGTCCCGCGCCCGCGGTCGGGCCGGTGACTGCCTCGATGCCGATGATGTTGTCCCGCACCTCCCAGCGCATGTGGTAGGCTTTGGCGAACGCGGCCGTGGCGCCGACGCCCAGCGAGGCTGCGGGGAGAACGCGGGTGTGCTTCTTGTCGTCGTAGACCAGCAGCTCGGCGCCATCGTCGGAAAAGCCGGACATCGCCAGAGAGCTCTGGTTGGTGAAGATCACTCCGACTCCTACTCGCGCGAACGGGGAGATGAACTCCCTGCTCGCCACCCGGAAGATCCCGCCGACGGACATGGTCACGGCCGCAGCGGACTTGCGCCGGTCGAGCGATCGGCAGACCTGCGCAGTCTGGGCGAGCTGGGTAGGCCCGACCAGGCCGCAGTGGTCCTCGTAGCCGAGTCCGACCAGGAAGGCTTCGGCCGTGAGCCCGACCCGTGCGCCCGGAAAGTAGGTGCCGGAAAAGCTCGCGCCCAGCGTGTTCCGTACCGCGCGCCTCAGGGAGAAGGTGTCCGCCGGCGGGACGTCCTGCACCGGCTGATTCGGAACCGTCCAGAGTCCCTTCCCCCCGATGTAGGCGCCCGACACGGTGAAGACCAGACGCGCCCGATCGCCGGTACGCTGGGCAGCCGCCGGCACGGATCGGATGCTCAACCCCATGAGCAGGGCCGCGGCAAGCTCTCGGACACGCATCAGCCCCCCAGGGATTGGTGGTCC
>JBJMOX010000252.1:0-3731 GCA_045803515.1 Gemmatimonadales bacterium | reverse complement strand
GTCTGGAAGATCGTCAGCACCAGCGCGCCGAGCCCGACCGCGCCAACGCCAGCCAGCCCCGTGGCCACAATCGCGTTGCGCACATCCTCACTCAGCGCGCGCGACTCGATCTCGCGATCGTAGGTCGCGACGATATCCTGCGTGCGCCGCGCGACCGATTCCAGCAGCGCCGTGCGATTATAGTCGAACGAGCCGCCGACATCGCCGATCAGCCCGGCGCGGTGCTGCGGCACGCGCTCGCGCTGGAGATAATCCATCACCGATTGCCAGAGCCGCAGATTCTTCTCGATCATCCAGTCGATCAGCCCATTGAGTCGCTTCTCGACCTGTTGCGGCAGATCGCCGACGACCTCGGCCTCAAAGGATTCGCGCACGACGTTGCTATTGCGCAGCTGCCAGATGTTGCGGAGCTGAATGGTCTCGTCGAAGAACTGCATGCCGCGCAGCTCGAACTCGCTGAGCACATTCTCGACTTCCGTCAGGTGGTATTTGAAGTCGTCGCCCAGGTCGTCGCGGAATAGCTCAAGCTGGCGCTCGATGTTATCAAGAGTTGCGAAATCTTCTTGTAGCGTGGCGAGCCGGGCTTCGACCACGGCCAGGTATTTGTCGGCCAGATGCTGGGCCACGCCGAGTGGCGAGAGCAGCTTCAGGCGCACGCGCTGCTCCTCGTCCAGTGTCTCCAGAATGTAGCGCTCGACCGCGTCGAAGCGGCTGGCCTGCCAGGTCTCATCGCCGGCGCCGTTGCGGGCGCGCTGGGCTAATCGTGCCGAGACCGGGAAAATCTCGGGCGTGAAGCCGAGCAGGTCGCGCGCGTTCTCGCGAATGAAATTGATCACCTGCTCGACCTCGGGCGGCTCCAGCAGATCGACCTTGTTCAGCACGATCACAATTTTCTTGCCCCACTCCTGGATGGCGGCCAGGAAGGCGCGCTCGCTCTCGGTGAACGGCCGGTCGGCCGAGGTCACGAACAGCACCAGATCGGACCGGGGGATGAAATCGCGCGTCAGCTCCTCGTGCCGCCGCACGATGGCGTTGGTGCCGGGCGTATCCACGATGTTGAGCTCGCGGAGCAGCTCCGCGGGGTAGGTGCGTTCCATCAGGAAGGCTTCGGCCAGGTGCTCGCCCGCCGCGGCGCCGTACCGCAGCAGGTTGATCCGGTCGGTGGTGGGAGTCACCCCCTCGGGGACCACCCGCTCTCCCAGGAGCGCATTGATGAAGCTCGACTTGCCGGAATTGAACTCGCCGACGATCACCAGCAGGAACAGTCCGGAGAGCTGCGCTCTGGCCTCCTGAAAGCGCCGCAGGTCCTCCGGCGCGGCGTCCGGGCCGAAACGCTCGAGCGCGCCCGCGAGCCGCTCCAGCAGCTCCTGCTCGCGGGCCCGGATCTCCTGCTCCCGCTCGGAGAGAATCCTCCGGCGGCGCAGCAGCTTGCCGATCACATCGTATCCGGCTCGCGGGGATCGTCCGGCCGAACGGCGGCCTGCTTGGCCTCCCGTGCCACTCGGGTGGCCGATTCCTTCACCTGCTCGCCGATGGTCGCGGCCGCCTCCTTGACGGAACCCTTGAGCTCCGGAGCTCGATGGGCGGCCTCGTCCTTCGCTACCTGGCTGACTTCCCGTCCGGCCTCGACGGCGGCGTCCTTCACCCGGTCGACGGTGGTCTGCACCCGGTCGGCCAACCGGTCCCGCCGAGACCCCATCAGCCGCTGCTCTCGCCGGGTCTCTGGCAGCACCAGGCCGAGGGCGAGCCCGAGAATGGCGGCGCCGGCGACGAGAGCGAGAGGATTTTCTTCCATCATCTCCGCCAGCCCGCCGCGCGCCCGCTCGGTCTGCTCCTGCATCCGTCGCTTCGCCGTGGTCCCGAGGTCTCCGGCACGCTCCTGGACCCGGTCCACCACGTCGCCGGCACGGTCGGCCAGGTCGCCGGCCCGCTCGCTCACGCCGGCGGCGGCCCCGCTCACCTTCTGGCGCACCCGGGCCGTACCGTCGGCGAGGCGGCGGCCCAGACGGCTGTGTCCGTCAGGCGCGCGCCGCTCGGGGCCGGTGTAGGCGAACCGCGCCATGCGGTCGCCCGAGACCTCGCTCCGGGTGCGCAGCGTGAAGAGCCAGGTGACGCCCAGCCCTACGGCGGCGACCGGCAGGGGGTTCTCCCGGACGAACTCCACCAGGCGGGAGCCGGTCCGGCGGGCCTGCTGCCCAACGTTCGACACCATGTCCTGCGCCTTTTCGGCGACTGCGTCCTTCGCCTGCTGCTTCAGATTATCCGGGCTCAGCTTCTCGCCCAGCGCGTCGATGTCCCGGCCCATCCGTGCCCGGGTACGTTGAATCTCGCGTTCGATCTCCTCCGGCGACTGACTGCCCTGATACTCGCTCATTGCCGGTGCTCCTTCGCCCATTGGATGTCTTCCTTGATGCTCTCCACCGTCCGGCGGGGAGTGGGATCGGTGTGCTTGAGGTCGCGGAGGCCCCGTTGCAGCATGGCGTACCCCGCTCCGGCGAGGACCACGGCCACCAGGAGCGCCGCCAGCCAGGGGGCAAGCCCAATGGGTCCCGCCAGGAAGAGGATCAGCGCCGCCGTCAGGGCCAGGCCGCCGAGCAGCGCGACCGCTCCGCCCGTGCCGAGTGCCACGAGGTCTCGAATCGCCCGGGAGATCTTCTGCTGCATCTCGCTCTTGGCGAGCTGGGCCTCCTGCCGGACCAGCAAGCCCATGTCCTGCGTGAGCTCTCCGAACAGCTCCCCGATGGAGCGCTCCTGGACAGCGCGCTCGTGACTCAGCTCAGGCATCGTACCCTCCCCCGCTCCGCCGCTCGGAGCTCTTGAAGAAGCGCGCGCCCAGCAGTCCGATCGCGAACCCGACCCCGAGCATCAATCCCGGCTGGCGGCGGGCGAGTCCCTCGAGGTCCTGCCGAATGGCGCCGAAGTCGCGATCGCGCAGGTAGCTCGACGCTCGCTCGACCTGTTCGGCCAGAGATTCGGCGAAATCGGCCGCGCGGCCCTGGTCTTCCTCTCTCAGGTGCTCGCCGGTGCGGCGGAACGCCGTCGCCATCCCACTGATCTGGTCGGCCGCCTGAAACCGGCTGTCCGTGAGACTCGAGGCCGCCCGGTCCCGGGCCTGGCGCAACGAGCTCCTGGTTTGATCGACCACCTGATTCTTCACTTCGCGGAGCTGCGTGCGGGTGCCCCCGCCCGTCCCCCGCGTCGGCTGGACGGTGGCAGCCGATTCGGACCCGAAGTCGGCATCCCTCGGTGCACCGCCTGCCGGCACGTCTGGTATGGTCATGGAGTGGCTCCTTTCACATTCAGCCGGCCTGGCAGGAGGGTGGACTGTATGTGCCAGGTCGAGGCGGACAGGATGCCTCGGGTGACTCACCGTTGCGGTGCTGCGGATCACTCCCTCGGGGTGCTGCCGCGTGGCTTCCGGAGAAGGAGAATCGCCGGCGCTACGACGACGAAGGTGATGAGGAGCAGCATCCAGGCGTCGTTATAGCTCAGCATGGAGGCTTGTCGCATCACCTCCTGGTCGAGGATGGCGAGCGCGCCTTTCTCCGCCGCGACAGGGCCGTAACCCCGGGTGGCGAGATTGGCGCTCAACTGCCGGATCCGGTCGTCCACCAGCGAGTTCCCCGCGTACACGTTGCTCAGCAGGTCCTCCCGGTTAATCTGGGTCAGGTCCGTCTCATTGGTGGCCAGAATGGCGATGCCGAACGTTCCGCCCAGCTGGCGCGCCAGGT
>JBJMOX010000251.1:0-3790 GCA_045803515.1 Gemmatimonadales bacterium | reverse complement strand
GCGGCGTACCGCGCGGTCGGAGGGCGGTCGCCCGACATCGCCGGCGTGGCGGCGGCGGTGGAGACGGTGCACACCTATTCCCTAGTGCACGACGATCTCCCCTGCATGGACGATGACGACCTCCGCCGTGGACGCGCCACGACCCACCGCCGCTTCGACGTGGCGACCGCCACCCTGGCGGGCTTTCTGCTCGTGCCCGTCGCGGCCCAGGTGCTCGCCGCCGCCGCCCAGCAGCTCGGCCTTCGGGCGGACACGCTGGGCGGCATGGCCTCGGAGCTCTTCCAGGCGGGTGGCATCGAGGGCATGGTCGGGGGGCAGTGGCTCGACCTCGAGGCCGAGCGCCGCTCGCTCAGCCTGGCGCAACTGGTTGCGGTCCACCGGGGAAAGACGGGCGCGCTGATCCGCGCTTCCTGCATCCTCGGCGGGCACGCGGCCGAGGCCAAGCTGGCTCGGCTCGGCGCACTGGCGGCGTTCGGCGGCGATGTCGGGCTCGCCTTCCAGGTGGCCGATGACGTGCTCGACGCCACGGGCACCAGCGAGGAGCTGGGCAAAACCGCGGGACGGGACGCGGAGCTCGCCAAGTCCACCTATGTGGGCCTGCTCGGAGTCGATGGCGCGCGGCAGGAAGCCGAGCGGCTGGCCGGCCGGGCGGTCGAGCATCTCCGCGCGGCGGGCGTGCCGTCGACCGCGTTGGGGGCGTTGGCGGAGTATATTGTTACGAGGAGTTCGTAGGAGAGAGACGGAACTGTTGTGCGAGCGGAACTGTCATCCCGAGCGGGGCGAGGGATCTTCTCTTCGAATCCCGGAACCTCGCAGCGGTCTGGGGATGCCCGGACAAGATCCCTCGTCGCTAACGCTCCTCGGGATGACAGCGCGCCGAACCCCTTGACCCCAGACCTCCGATGACCCTCCTCTCCACCATCCACTCCCCCGCCGATCTCAAGCGCCTGCGCCGCGACCAGCTGCCGCAGCTCGCCCAGGAGATCCGCGAGCGGCTGATCGAATGCGTCTCGCTCACCGGCGGGCACATCGGCGCGAGCCTGGGTGTGGTGGAGCTGAGCGTCGCCCTGCTGTACGAGTTCGATTCGCCGACCGACAAGATCGTCTGGGACGTCGGTCACCAGGCGTATGCCTGGAAGCTCCTCACCGGGCGGAACGACCCGTTTCCCAGCCTGCGCCAGCGCGACGGCATCTCCGGCTTCCTCAAGCGGAGCGAGAGCGAGCACGACCAGTTCGGCGCCGGCCATGCCGGCACGGCCATGTCGGCGGCGCTGGGCATGGCCACCGCCCGCGACCTCAAGGGCCTGGACCACAAGGTCGTCGCCATCGTGGGCGACGGTGCCCTCACCTGCGGACTCTCCTATGAGGGGATGAACAACGCGGGCCACTCCGAGCGGGACATCATCCTGATCGTGAACGACAACGGGATGTCGATCTCGCCCAACGTCGGCGCCATCAGCAAGACCCTGGGCCGGATCGTGGCCGATCCCAGGACCAACCGGCTCCGCGAGAAGATCAAGGCGATGACCATCGCGCTGGGCGGCGTGTTCGGCGAAGGTGTGGTGGATTTCGCCAAGAACGTCGAGGAGAGCGTCAAGAACCTCTTCTCGCCGGGCATGCTGTTCGAGGAGCTGGGCTTCCGCTACTTCGGGCCGATCGACGGGCACGATCTCCCCAAGCTCTGCGACACGCTGCGCTTCGTCCGCGGCATGAGCGGGCCCCGGGTGATCCACGTCATGACCCAGAAGGGGAAGGGATTCGCCTTCGCCGAGTCCAACCAGGAGAAGTGGCATGGCCTGGCGGCGTACGACCCGATCACCGGTGAGGCCCGGAAGAAGGCGAGCGGGCCGCCCACCTGGACCCAGGTGTTCGGCGACGGGCTCACCGCCCTCGCGGGAGAGCATCCTGAGATGGTCGCCATCACGGCGGCGATGCCGTCCGGCACGGGCGCCAATGTCTTCCAGAAGAAGTTTCCCGAGCGCTTCTTCGACGTGGGCATCGCGGAAGGGCACGCCGTCACCTTCGCCGGCGGACTCGCAACCCAGGGGGTCCGGCCGGTGGTGGCGATCTACAGCACCTTCCTCCAGCGGGCGTACGACAACGTCATCCACGACATCGCCGTACAACATCTGCCGGTGATCTTCTGTATGGATCGCGCGGGCTTGGTGGGCGAGGACGGCCAGACCCACATGGGCCTTTACGATCTCGCCTACATGCTGGCGGTGCCGGGGATGACGGTGACCGCGCCGAAAGATGGCGACGAGCTGATCGGCCTGCTGCGCACCGCCTTGGCCCACACCGGCGGCCCTTTCTCTACCCGTTATCCTCGCGACAAGGCGCCCGCCGAGCCGCGGCCCGCGGGCGAGATCCGGCCCGTGCCTTACGGCACCTGGGAGCAGCTTCGAAGCGGTAAGGACGTCGCCATCCTCGCCGTCGGCACCATGGTGCAGCCCGCCCAGGGGGCGGCCGAGCTGCTGGCCGCCGACGGGATCGACTGCGCGGTGGTCAACTGCCGCTTCCTCAAGCCGCTCGACCAGGCCGTGCTGGAGTCGCTGCTGCAGGTGCACCGGATCATCGTCACGGTCGAGGAGGGCACCATCGTCAACGGCTTCGGCGCCTACCTCGCCGAGACGCTGCAGACCACCCACCCCGAGGTGCGGGTAGTTGCCCTCGGCGTGCCCGACCGCCTGGTCGAGCAGGCCCCGCGGCCGGAGCAGCTCGAGCTCTTCGGCCTCACCGCCGCGGGCATCGCGCGGCGGATCACCGCGCTCCAGCACGAGGAAAGCCTCGAGGCGCGATGAAGGTCGGCGTCGTCGGCAATCCGAGATACCACGATCTCAGGGCTGTCCTGGAGCACGTCGCCGAGCAGGCGCCGGAGCGCGGGATCATCCTCTACACCGAGGAGCGGCTGGGGAAGTTCTGGGACCGCGACGTGCCGGTGTTCGAGGGCGTGGATCTGGACGCGCTGGTCACCTTCGGCGGCGACGGCACGCTGCTCCGCGGCGCCCGGCTGCTCGGGGCCCGCGAGACCCCGATCCTCGGCGTCAATCTCGGCCGGGTCGGTTTCCTCACCACGGCCACGCGCCAGACCCTGGACCCGGCGCTCGACGCCCTGGTGGCCGGCCGCTACGTGACCGAGCGGCGGGTGGCGCTCCAGGCCGAGATCAAGGATGGTGAGGGGAACGGGCGCGCGCTCCAGATGGCGATGAACGACATCGCCGTGCACAAGGGCGGGGTGGCGCGCGTGGTCCGCGTCAACGTCTTCATCCAGGGCGAGAACGTCGGCCCCTACAGCGCCGACGGGATCATCGTCGCCACGCCCACGGGATCCACCGCCTACAGCCTGAGCGCCGGCGGTCCCATCGTGGTGCCCGGCGTGGAGGCGATGGTGGTGACACCCATCGCGGCCCACACCCTGGCGGTCCGGCCGCTGGTCGTCCCCTCCTCATATCGCATCGTCATCCAGCCGATGGTCGGGTGGTCCGAAGACCTGCTGGTCTCCTTCGACGGCCAGACGGGGACCACGCTCGCCCCGGGCGAGAGCGTGGACGTGCGCCGCGCGGACCATCGCGTCTGCCTCATCCGCCTCGGCGGCGACGGGTTTTTCGGTCGGATGCGGCAGAAGCTGCACTGGGGGGATCTCTCCGGGCGGGAGGTGGTGCCGTGAGGGACGCGTGGGAGCGGAACTGGCGTCCCGAGCGGAGCTGTCATCCCGAGACGATCTGTCATCCCGAGGAGCGCAGCGACGAGGGATCTTGCTCGGGCATGTCGGACCGACGCGACGGTCCGG
>JBJMOX010000250.1:0-10494 GCA_045803515.1 Gemmatimonadales bacterium | reverse complement strand
GGTCGAGTCGTACTGCCAGAAGCGGGTGCCGCCGAGCGCCGGGCCCAGCGTGGTATCGTGGATGGCGATGATGCCGAAGTATCCGCAGGAGGGATCGTGAGACAGGAGCACCTGCTCGTGCCCCAGCGCGTGCATCTGCGCGAGGATGTCCATCAGCTCTTGGGATATTGGTAGAAGCCGCGTCCGCTCTTCCGGCCGAGGTGACCCGCGGCCACCATCTTCCGGAGCAGCGGACAGGCGCGGTACTTGTCGTCACCGAGGCCGCGGTGCAGCACCTCGAGGATGGCCAGGCATACGTCGAGGCCGATGAAGTCCGCCAGCGCCAGCGGCCCCATGGGATGGGCCATGCCGAGCTTCATGACGGTGTCGACGGCCTCGGGGCCGGCCACGCCTTCCATGACACAGAAGATCGCCTCGTTGATCATCGGCAGCAGGACGCGGTTGGAGACAAAGCCCGGGTAGTCGTTCACCTCGACCGGCGTCTTGCCCAGCGCCGCGGCGGTGGCCATGACGGTGCGGGTGGTCTCGTCGCTGGTGGCGTGCCCCCGGATGACCTCCACCAGCTGCATGACCGGCACCGGGTTCATGAAATGCATGCCGATCACCTGCTCTGGCCTGGTGGTGTGCGCCCCGATCTCGGTGATCGAGATCGAGCTGGTGTTGGTCGCCAGGATGGCCTCGGGCGCGCAGATCCGATCGAGCCGCTCGAACAGCTCGAACTTGACCGCGGGGTTCTCGCTCGCGGCCTCGATCACCAGGGTGGCGTCGGCCGCGGCGTCGAGCGCCGTCCCGGCCCGGATGCGCTCCAGGATCTGCGCCGGCGCTTCGGCCGCGATGGTGCCCTTCTTCACCTGGCGGTCGAGATTGCCCCTGATGGTGGCCGTCGCGCGCGCCAGCGCGTCGGGCACGGCGTCGATCAGCGCCACGCTCCACCCGTGCTGGGCCAGCACATGGGCGATGCCGTTCCCCATGGTCCCCGCTCCGACGACGGCGGCGCTGCTCATGTCGGGTCCTTTCGTATCCACTGCGCGGCGAGCACGATCGTGGCGGTGATGGCCACCGTGCTGAGGAGTCCGCCCTCGGGTCCGAAGCTGCCCCCGGTGAGCCACGACGGTCCGCCCATGGTGTAGTCGACCAGCGGAATCTGGAACGGCAGGCCGCTCACCGGCGCCCCCAGCGCCACGAGCGTCCCGTTCCAGCCGAGGTGTGCTCCGAAGGCCGTCCACATGCCACCCGGCGAATAGAACGCCAGCGACAGCAGGATGCCCGCGAGCGCGATGTTGCCCAGCGCCCGCACGGAGACGTCCGGATTGTCCACGTGGGCCAGGGCGAAGAGCACCGAGAGCAGCACGATGGCGGCGGGCCGCCCGAAGGCGCGCGCGGTCAGCACCAGCGGCAACCCCCGGAACATGAGCTCCTCGCTGAGCGCGGCCGGCGCCAGCAGGAGCAGCGTCTTGCCCACGCCGCCGGCGTAATCCACCAGGGACCCCGAGTCGCGCACCCAGGAGGCCCCGGCGGTGAAGACGCCCAGGGTCATCGCCACGGCCGCGGGAAGGATTCCCAGCACCAGGCCCGCGCCGATGCCGGCCGCCCACCCGAGCCGCGAGCGCCAGCGCAGCTCCCGGGAATCGAGGTGGAAGGCCTTCCATCCCACCACCCAGGTCGAGGCGCCGAACGCGGCCACGAGGCCGAGACCCTGCACCAGGGCGAACTCAGGGGTGGGATGCCGCGCCAGATCCGCGGGCGCGATGCCGACGGTGAGTCGATTGGCGAACGGCAGGAAGCCCAGGAGGAACAGCAGGAACCCGAGCAGGAAGAAGCAGACGACGCCGAGGAGGGCCCGGAGAAGAGGCCGTTGCCGCCGGGGAGGAACCGGGATGGTCAAAGGCGAGCGCGAACCGCCGGCCCTGCCCCCAGGATCACCAGAGCCGCGATTCCGACCTTGAGCAGGTCACCGGTGAGGAACGGGACGAAACCCATCTGGAATGCGCGCGCCGGGTTGCCGGTGAGGAGCGCGAGCTGCGCAACGCCGCCGGCGTGGATGACCAGCATCCCGAGGGCGCAGGCGCCGAGCACCCGGAGCACCCCGGATCGCTGGCCCACGAGCGCGCCGACCAGGCACGCCGCGAGCGGGAAGGCCAGCAGGTATCCGCCGGTGGGGCCCAAGAGATGAACGATGCCCCCGGAGCCGCCCGCGAAGACCGGAAGCCCCAGCACCCCGAGCGCCAGATAGGTGAGCAGAGCCGCCAGGCCGCGGGGTCCACCGAGGAGGCCGCCGACCGCCAGCACCGCGAGCGGCTGCAGCGTCATCGGGACCGGACTGAACGAGACCGGCACCGTCACCTGCGCGGACACCGCCACGCAGAGCGCTCCGAGCCCGATCCCGACTGCCCGGCGCAAGGTCGTGCTTCGTGCGGCCGGAACTTCGCTTCCTATGGCCTGCCGCGTTTCGATGGTCATCAGATCAGCTCCACGCTGAGCGCCACGGCATTGCCGCCGCCGAGGCAGAGGGTGGCAAGTCCGGTGCGCCCGCCGCGGTCGCGGAGAGCGTAGAGCAGGGTCGTGAGCACGCGGGCCCCACTCGCCCCGATCGGATGACCCAGGGCGACCGCCCCGCCGTGCACGTTCACCCGCTCCCAGTCCCATCCCAGCTCGCGGCCATCGGCGATGGCCTGTACGGCGAAAGCCTCGTTGGCCTCGATCAGGTCGTAGTTCCCGATCCGGGTCCCCGCCTTGTTCATCAGGTTGCGCACGGCGATGACCGGTGCGAAGAAGAGATCGCGCGGCTCGCCACCGCCGGTGGCATAGCCGGTGATCCGAGCCATCGGCGTCAGGCCGTTTGCGCGCGCGAAGGCGAGCGAGGTGACCACCAGCGCGCTGGCGCCGTCGTTGAGCCCCGGCGCGTTGCCGGCGGTGACCGTGCCGCCATCCTTCCGGAACGCAGGCTTGAGCTTGGCGAGTGTCTCGGGAGTCGTGTCCTTCCGGGGCGCCTCGTCCACCGCAACCGTCGTAGGGCCCGCTTTGCCGGGCACGCTGACCGGGACGATCTCGGCCTTGAACTTTCCCGATTCGATGGCGGCCACGGCCTTCCGATGGCTCTCGTAGGAGAACGCATCCTGCTCCTGCCGGGTGACGCCCGCCTTATCCGCGGTGTACTCGGCGTACTCGCCCATGTGGCAGCACCCGAAGGAGTCCCACAGTCCGTCGTGGATCATGCCGTCGACCATCGTCTGGTTGCCGGCCTTGATCCCGTTCCGCATCCCGTACACGTAGTGGGGCGCGCTGGACATGGACTCCTGCCCACCGGCCACGATGCACTCCGCGTCTCCCGCCTTGATGGCCTGGGCGGCGAGCATGACCGCCTTGAGTCCCGAGCCGCAGACCTTGTTGATCGTGAGCGCCGGGATGGCCGCGGGCAGGCCGGCATGGATGAGCGCCTGGCGCGCCGGCGCCTGCCCACTCCCACCCTGCACCACCTGACCCATGATGACCTCTTCCACGGCCGCGGCATCGACTCGCGCGCGGGACACGGCCTCCCGGATGGTCACGGCGCCGAGCTGCGGAGCGGTAAACGACGAGAGACCGCCGAGATATCGACCGATCGGAGTGCGGACGGCGGAAACGATGACGGGGGTGGTGCTATCGGACACGGGAAACGGCTCCGGTTGGGGTCACGGACGGCAAGATAACCCTACCCGTGGGCGTTGCTCCAGTCGAAGGCGTTGAGCTGCCCGTAGGTGTGCGCGTACTCGAAGCGGAGCGGCGGAGCCGAGGCCACACAGAGGCGCACGCTGTCCGCCATCTCGGCCTCGGTGAACTCGAAGCCGCCGGGGAGAACGATCCGAGCCCGGTGCTCGTCCCCGGTGACGGGATTCCGGATCGGGCCGATCTCGTTCTCGATGATCCCGGGCACCATCACCCTGCCGGTGCGCCGCTCCCGGTCGATCTCGAAGAGGATGGGGGCCACGATCGGATCGCGCAGCGTCGAGCAGGTCGAGGCGAAGATCTCGAAGAACCCGCCGCCTTCACGGCCGCTGCTGAGCACCGTGAGCGCGTCGCGCTGCTCGGCCGAGCTCTCGGGGTCCAGGATCAGCTGCATGGTGCCGCCACCCTGGTCGATCCGCCCAGGCCAGACCAGAATGTGGGCGAATCGCACGCCGTCCAGCGAGGTGGCGCCGAAGTGGCCTTTGCGGATCCGGAAGCCCCCGATGCCGTCGCACCCGCCGTGGGTGGGGGCCGCGTTGAACTGGCAGGGGCAGCCCCAGTCGCAGTTGCAGCTGCTGACCTCCTCGCCCTGGATGTGCCACTGGGTCCGGGCCGCTCGCAGGGACATGATCGCTTCCTTCTATATGGGCGCCTACAGGGGGCTCTACGGTACCAGGGCGCGAGTGCGCACTTCCTCCCCGATCCGTGCGAGGAACGCCTCCGTGGTCATGACCTCCTGCTTCTTCCCCGCCCCGCGCACCCGAAGCGCCAGGCTGTCGCTCTCCCCCTCCCGCTGCCCCACGACGGCCATGTAGGGCACCTTCCACACCTCACCCTCGCGGATCCGGTAGTTGAGCGTCTCGCTCCGGTCGTCGAGGTGGGCGCGGATGCCCGTGGCCTGCAGCCGCTCGACCAGCCGCCGGGCCGCGTCGATCTGCGCGTCGGAGATCGGGATCACCCGCACCTGCTCGGGCGCGAGCCACACTGGGAACGCACCGGCGAAGTGCTCGATCAGGATGGCGATGAAGCGCTCGAACGAGCCGCTGACGGCGCGGTGGATCACCACCGGGCGGTGTTCGGTGTTGTCCTCGCCCACGTAGGTGAGATGGAACCGCTCGGGCGCGTTGTAGTCGAGCTGAATCGTGCCGAGCTGCCAGCTCCGACCGATGGAGTCGGTCACGTCGAAGTCGATTTTGGGTCCGTAGAACGCGCCGTCACCCGGCTTGAGCTCGTAGGGCTTCCCGGTGGCCTCGAGCGCGCCGCGCAGGGCACCCTCGGCCCGATCCCACAGCTCGTCGCTGCCGATTCTGGTGTCCGGGCGGGTCGCGAACTTGAGACTGGTCTCCAGACCGAAGGTGCGATAGTACCCGAGGATGAAGTCCATGAGGAACTTCACCTCGTCCCCGATCTGAGCATCGGTCAGGAAGACGTGGCAGTCGTCCTGCGCAAACTGGCGCACGCGGGTGAGTCCCGAGAGGGCACCGGTCACCTCGTTCCGGTGCAGGACGTCGAACGTGACGTACCGGAGCGGGAGCTCACGGTAGGAGTGCTTCTTGGCCGAGTACAGCAGGTAGTGCGAGGGGCAGTTCATCGGTTTGAGCGATGAGTCGTGCTCCCCGGTCTCCTTGTTCTGCACCAGGAACATGTTCTCCCGGTACTTCCCCCAGTGGCCCGACGTCTCCCACAGCATCTTGTTGTAGATCAGCGGGGTCTTGATCTCCCGGAACGCCCCGGCCTGCCGCTCCCGCACGAACTCCACCAGCAGATTGTACAGCGTCGTGCCGCGCTCGGTCCAGAACGGGGCTCCGGGAGACGACTGGTGGAACAGGAACAAGTCGAGCTCGCGCCCCACCCGCCGGTGGTCGCGCTTCCGGGCCTCCTCCAACCGGTGGAGGTAGGCATCCAGCTCCTCCTTCTTGAACCAGGCCGTCCCGTAGATCCGCTGCAGCATCTGCCGGTGCTCGTCGCCCCGCCAGTAGGCGCCCGCGGCCGAAAGCAGCTTGAAGTGCTTGATCCGGCCGGTGCGGGGGATGTGGGGACCGCGGCAGAGATCGGTGAAGGGGCCGTCGGTGTAGACCGTGATGGTCTCGTCCTCGCCCAGCTCGGAGATGCGCTCCAGCTTGAGCGGATCGTCGGCGAAGCGGCGGTTGGCCTCCGCCCGGTCCACCACCTCGCGGACGAAGGGGTAGTCGCGCTGCGCGACCTCGGCCATCTTGGCCTCCAGCCGCTCGAGGTCCTCCGGCGTGAAGGGGCGATCCACCTGAAAGTCGTAGTAGAAGCCGTCCTCGATCGGCGGGCCGAAGCCGATGCCGGCGCTGGGAAACAGCTCGCGTACCGCGGTGGCCAGGATATGGGCCGAGGAGTGGCGGAGGACCTCGAGCGCCTCCGGATCGCGCTCGGTGAGGATGGCGAGCGTTGCGTTGCCCTCCAGCGGCCGGTCGAGGTCCCAGACCGCGCCGTTGACCCGCGCGGCAAGCGCCGCGCGTGCCAGCCCCGGTCCGATCGACTCGGCGATCTGGCGGGCGGTGGTGCCGGGTGGCACCTCGCGCTGGCTGCCGTCCGGCAGAGTGACCCGGATGGTTCCGCTCATGATCCCACTCATGAGGCCTCGCGAACCGTCGTGGTGGCGGCCGGCTGCGTGCGGGGCGCATACCAGAAGTAGAGCCCGATGCCCATCGCGATCAGGATCGCGACCACCAGCCAGCGGCCCAGCTCGGCACCGCGAATCATTGCGCGCTCTTCGCTCATCCGGAGACCTTCGATGAAGATCGATTCCTGCGTTTGCACCGCGGAAATGTTAACTTAACCCGGAGGTGATTTCACCCGTAAGAGGAGAGCGGGAGGAGTGCGCGTGCCCCAGGACGATCGCCTGAGCGGGACCGAAATCTTCATGTGGACCACGTTCGGCATGGGCGCCGGCCTGGTCGCCGGCTTCGCCCTGAGCGAGTGGATGGGCGGCGTGAGCACCGGGCGGGTCCGCGGCGTGGCCCGGCGGCTTCGCGAGGGATCGGGCGCCCGCCTGACCACCTCCGGCTCGGTCCGGTCGGTGGAGCTGGCACTCCGGGCCGAGCCCCGACTCGAGAGCCTGAGCCTGGTGGCCGCGCCGGTGGCGCGCGGGGTGGTGGAGCTCCGCGGCTGGGTGCCCAACCGGGCCGCCCGGGCCCTCGCCGCCCGGGTGGCCCTCTCCGCACCAGGGATCAAGCGGGTGATCAACAACATCCTGGTGCGCGGCGAAGACGACCAGAGCCAGGTCCCCAACCGTCGCGCTACCGACCAGAGCGCATGACCGAGCCGCTCGCCCCCCAATACAATCCGTCCGTCATCGAGTCCGCGCTCTACGCCTGGTGGGAGGAGCGCGGGGTGTTCTCGCCCGACGGGGCGGCCGCCCGCGGGTCCGCCGGCGAGCCGTACGTGATCATGATGCCGCCGCCCAACGTCACGGCCGCGCTGCACATGGGTCACGGGCTCAACAACACCGTGCAGGACGTGCTGATCCGGTTCGAGCGGATGCGGGGCCGCCGGGCGCTCTGGCTGCCCGGCACCGATCACGCCGGTATCGCCACCCAGAACGTGGTCGAGCGCCTGCTCGCCAAGGAGGGGCTCACCCGGTTCGATCTGGGCCGGGAGGCGTTCGTGGAGCGGGTCTGGAGCCATGTCCGGGAGACCGGCGCCGCCATCCTCGACCAGCTCAAGGCGATCGGCTGCTCGGCCGACTGGGCGCGGACCTACTTCACGCTGGACGAGGGGCTCTCCCGCGCCG
The DNA here is from genome assembly GCA_045803515.1 of Gemmatimonadales bacterium. Lineage (GTDB taxonomy): Bacteria > Gemmatimonadota > Gemmatimonadetes > Gemmatimonadales > GWC2-71-9 > CAVVWJ01. The sequence goes on along the minus strand of JBJMOX010000250.1, from coordinate 3,029 downwards.
TGCGCGAGATCTTCGTGAGCCTGTATGAGGAAGGCCTGGTCTACCGGGGTCATTACATCATCAACTGGTGCCCCCGGTGCCTGACCGCGCTCTCCAACGAGGAAGCGGAGAAGGCCGAGGTGGATGGGAAGCTGTGGCATCTCCGTTATCCGCTGGCCGACGGCACCGGACACCTCACCGTGGCCACCACCCGCCCCGAGACGATGCTGGGCGACAGCGGCGTCGCGGTGCACCCGGATGACGAGCGCTACCGGCCCCTGGTCGGCCGCGAGCTCAGGCTCCCGGTGGTGGACCGCCTGATCCCGATCGTCGCCGATTCGGCGGTGGATCCCGCCTTCGGCTCCGGCGCCGTCAAGGTGACGCCGGCGCACGACCCAGCCGACTTCGAGATCGGCCGCCGCCACAATCTGCCCGCCATCGATGTGCTGACACCCGAGGCGCGCATCAGCCTGGCAGCCCCGGAGCGTTTTCAGGGGCTCGACCGGTACGAGGCCCGCCGGCGCGTGGTGGCCGAGTTCGAGAGCCAGGGGCTGCTAGAGCGGGTCGAGGACCACCGGCATGCGGTGGGACATTGCTACCGGTGCGACACCGTGGTCGAGCCCCGGCTCTCCGACCAGTGGTTCGTCCGGATGGAGCCGCTCGCGCGCCCGGCACTCGAGGCGTACCGGAACGGCACCCTCCAGTTCATCCCCGAGCGCCGGGGCGACGACTACGTGCAGTGGCTCGAGGGCATCCGCGACTGGTGCATCTCGCGCCAGCTCTGGTGGGGCCACCGCATTCCCGTCTGGTACTGTCAGGGGGAGGACTGCGGCCGCACCATCGCGAGCCGGACCGATCTCGAGGTCTGCCCCGCCTGCCTCGGCCCGGTTCGGCAGGACCCGGACGTGCTCGATACCTGGTTCTCCTCCTGGCTGGTGCCGTTCTCCAGCCTGGGCTGGCCCGAGCAGACCAGCGATCTCGCCACCTACTATCCCGGCCACACGCTGGTGTCCGCCCCGGAGATCCTGTTCTTCTGGGTGGCGCGGATGATCATGTCCGGCCTTCACGTCATGGGCCAGGTGCCGTACACCCACATTTATCTGCACGGCACGGTGCGGGACACCCAGCACCGCAAGATGTCCAAGTCGCTGGGGAACGGGATCGATCCGCTGGAGGTGGTGGAGCGCTACGGCGCCGACGCGCTGCGGTATTCGCTGGTCTCCGGAATGTCGGTCGGGACGGACGTCATTCTCGACCCCGATGACCTGGAAGCCTCCTTCGCGGCGGGCAGGAACTTCGCCAACAAGCTGTGGAATGCGGGCCGGTTCATCCTCTCCAACCTGGAGGGCCCGGTCCGGCCGCTGGCGGGCCCGGGTGCGGGCGTGGTCCGGCGCGACGAGTTGACCTTGGCCGACCGCTGGATCATCGCCCGGTGCGACGCCGCGGTCCGGGAGACGACCGAGGCGCTGGAGCGGTTCCGGCTGAATGAAGCCGCCGCGGCCGCCTACCGGTTCATCTGGAGCGATCTCGCGGATTGGTATATCGAACAGATCAAGCCCCGGCTCTATGGCGATCTGCCCGGCGGCGATGTGGCGCGAGCGGTGGCCACCCAGACGTTCGATGTGGCGCTCCGGCTGTTGCACCCCGTCATGCCGTTCATCACCGAAGCGCTCTGGCGGCGCTTTCCAGGTCGCCCGGACGAGGCCTCGATCTCGCTGAGTCCGTGGCCGCGTCCCGATCCGCGCGCCACCGATCCGGAGGCGTTGGCCGAGTTCGGCCTGGTGCAGGAGGTCGTCGGCGCTATCCGCGGAATCCGGGCGGAGTATGGTGTGCAGCCCGGCCAGGCCGTGCGCGCCGTCGTCAGCCGGAACGGTGGGACGGCGCATGGCGGGCTCTCCCGGGAACGGGCGACGATCCTGCGCCTGGCCAAGGTCTCCGAGCTCGCCTTCGGAGAAAGCACCGAGCGGGTGGGCGGAAACGCGGTGCTCTCCGACGGCACCTCGGTCTTCGTCCCGCTGGGCGACGCGATCGACATCGGCCGCGAGTGCGGCCGGCTGGGCTCGGAGGTGGAGCGCTTATCCCGGCTGCTCCGCTCGCAGGAAGGGAAGCTGAGCAACCCGCAGTTCGTGACCCGTGCACCGGCCGAGGTGGTGGAGAAGGAGCGGCAGAAGCTCGCGGCGTGGAAGGAGCAGTCCGACGTGCTCGTCCGCAAGCGCGAGCTCCTGGGATGCGCGTGAGGCCGCTCGCACTTGCCGCGGTACTGCTCGCGGGGTGCGCCAAGATCGAGCCGCCGCCCGGCGGCCCGCCCGATCCCACGCCGCCCCAGCTCGTGGCCATCCGCCCCGACAGCTTTGCCGTCGTGCCCCAGTTCTCCGGCTCGGTCGAGTTCCGCTTCGATGAGGTGATCTCCGAGGGCGGCTCCCCCAATCTCGGCACCGGGACGGGAGACCTCGAGCGACTGGTCATTCTCTCCCCGACCACGCGGGTGCCGAAAGTGGAGTGGCGTCGCGACAAGATTTCGGTTCACCCAGCGGAGGGGTGGCGGCGCGACCGGGTGTACCGGGTCGAGCTGCTTCCCGGCGTCACCGACCTGCGCCGGAACCGGAGCGCGACGGGACGGGTCGTCACCTTCAGTACCGGCGCCCCGCTGCCCAAGGCCAAGCTCGAGGGTCTCGTGGTCGACTGGAGCACCGCCCGCCCGGCACCGACCGCCCTGGTCGAAGCGATCCTCCTCCCCGACAGCCTGCCGTACCGGTCCCTCACCGACTCGAGCGGTAAGTTCACCCTTGGCCCGGTGCCGGACGGAGACTATCTGGTGCGTGGCGCGCTGGACGAGAACCACAACCTTCAGGCCGACGGTCGCGAAGCGTTCGACAGCGTCCGGGTGAAGCGCGGCACCTCCGCGGTGCGCGAGCTCTGGGCCTTCGTGCACGATACGACGCCCCCGCGCATCCGCGGCAGCACCGTCAAGGACAGCATGTCGGCGACGCTCGAGTTCACCCAGATGCTCGACCCACGCCAGCGGTTCGACACCAGCAAGGTGCGGATCC
>JBJMOX010000249.1:0-4136 GCA_045803515.1 Gemmatimonadales bacterium | reverse complement strand
GTGTGATACATGGTGGGCTGGTACTCGTAGATCCGCACGCCGGCCTCGAGCAGCGGTCCCCACATCGCGCGTGACGCCCGGCGGACCACCTGCGCGTCCAGGATCGGTCCCGGTACGATGATCTCGACCTCCACCCCGCGCCGGCGGGCATCGACCAGCTCGGCGATGGTGACCCTGTCGGGAACGAAATAGGCGTTCGCGATCAGGATGCTCTTCGTCGCGGACGCGATCGCCAGGAGATACATCAGCCGGACGCTCTCGCTGCCCCCCGCGGGCGAGCTCCGGAACGCCTGCGCCCACTCCGGGCCGACCGGGTCCAGGTCGGGGAAGTAACCGGGGCCGTCCAGCACCATCCCCTTGGTCGCGAACCAGTCGTCCATGAAGGTCGCCTGGAGCTGCGCCACCACCGGGCCCTCCGCCCGGAAGTGGGAGTCCCGCCAGTGATCCTTGTCCTGGGCACGGCCCAGCCACTTGTCCGCGATCCCCACGCCGCCGGTGAATCCCACTCTGCCGTCCACCACCAGGATCTTGCGGTGGTCCCGGTGATTGAGCCGATCCAGATTGTACCAGCGGAGCGGACGATACTCCACGATCTCCACCCCCGCCTGGCGCATCTGGTCCAGCGATTCACGGTCCTTCCGGTCCGACCCCAGCCAGTCGAGCAGCAGATGGACATGGACGCCGGCTTGGGCCCGCTCCGCGAGCGCGCGGGAGAACTCCTTCTCCACCTCGGAGGACCAGTAGATGTAGTTCTCGAATGTGATCGTCCGCCGGGCGTCGCGGATGGCCTGCAGCATGGCGGGGAAGACCTGGTCGCCGTTGAGGAGCGTGGTGATCCGGTTTCCTGGCAGAAAGGCCGGCCCGAGCAGGCTTCCCATCGTCCGGACGAACTGGGAGTCACCCGTGGCGTATTGGTGCGGAAGCGGCCGCTCGACCTTGCGCTCGGAGCTGGCGAGGTTGACGTAGAGGAGCACGAGCGCAAGGATGAGCGCCACCAGCACCGCCACGGCCGCCCGGGCGGTCCGGAGCCGCCGCCAGTCATCCGCCCACGCCCGCGACCGTCGTGATGCCGAGCGCTTCGGACCCATGGCAGCGACTCCGAGAGGGGACGGACTCCAGCCTCTGATTTACCGCCCCGCCTGCGCCCTGGCCAGTCCGCCTGGCTCGGTGGGCACGGCGACGGCCCACACGGGATGGTGGTCGCTCGCGCCACGCACCTGCCGCAGCACTCCGGCGCTGAACGGTCGCGAGGGCGACATGTGCCGGACGAAGATATGGTCCCAGGAGAAGTACGAGATGGTCGAGCCCACCCTGGCCGTGAGCCAGCGGTATCCCTGCCGCACCAGGAAGGGGCCGACCCCGTAGCCGTTGAAGTCGCCCGCGATCACGACGGGGCCATCGAAACCGGCTGCGTCGGCCAGGACCGTGCGGACCTGGTCCTCGCGTGCCTTCTCGGAGACGCGGAACGGGGTCTCCAGGTGGACGGCGTACACCCTGACCCGCCGGTCCCCTATCCGCACGATGGCGCCGGTGGCGGTGCGCCGCTGATGGCGGATCCGTCCCTCATGGGGCAGCAGCAGCTTCCAGCTTCGCTCGATCGGCCAGCGGGAGAGGATCGCGGGGCCGAAGTACTTGTGATCGGTCGGATGGATCGAGCCCGGGTAGTAGACGTAGTTGAGCCGAAGTGCCCGGGCGATCCGATCGACCCCGGTATCGTCCATCTCTTCCAGCGCGAGGATGTCGGCGTCGCGCAGGCTGTCCGCGCGAAGGACCTCGATGGCCCGGTCGATTCGGCGCGCCAGCTTGATGTTGAAGGTGACGATCCGGAGCTGAGGCGGCGTTGTATCGGCGGCAGGCGTGGCGTAGTTACCCGAAAAGCGGGGGGAGTCGGGGTTGAGCAGGTTGGTGGTCGGTGCGCAGCCGAGGATCAGGGCGGCGGCGGCCAAGCTACCGAGTACTGGACGGGTGGAAGTCACGGTATTGAAATCTAAGCCGGCGGGCATGCGGGGGCGGCTCGGGGCGGTCAGTGCTATCCATCACATCAGTCATGTCCCACCAGTCCTAGCGTTGCTCAGGTACTTACCTCAATCCCGTTCGAATGGAGGACTCCATGGCCGGGGACGTCGAACAGGCGGTCGAACGTGCAGTCGAGCACACCCCTGCAGTCGGTCAGGCAGGTACCAAGGTCTCCCTCGCTCTGCACGGTGCCGTGCTCAAAGGCGGCGACGGTGTCCGCGATACGGTCGACGTGCTGCACGGAACCTGGCTGGGCCATCCCTTCCATCCGGTCCTCACCGAGATCACCATCGGCGCCTGGTTTCTGGGCGGCGTGTTCGATGCAGTCGGGGCGATCGGCCGCTCGCGCCGGGCGCGCCTCACCGGCGACCGGCTGGCCGCAATCGGGACGGCAACGGCCATTCCCACCGCCCTCACCGGACTCGCCGACTTCTCGACCTTCCCGCAATGGTCGGCCAACCCGGCCACCCTCCACGCCGGGCTGAACCTGGCCAACGTGGCCCTGTACGCGTCCTCGCTCTGGGAACGCCGGCGCGGCAATCGCCGGCGCGGCCTCGCGCTCTCCTGGCTGGCTCAGGGGCTCACCGTGGCCTCCGCCTGGCTCGGCGGCATGCTGGTGTACAAGCACAAGGTGGGGGTCGATCACAGCGAACGCTTCAGCGGCCCGAAGGACTGGACGCCCGTATTCCACGAGGCTGACCTGGACGACGGCAGGGCCAAGCGGGTCGAGGTCGAAGGCAAGCACGTTCTGCTGTGCCGGGAGAACGGGCAGGTCTACGCCATTGGGGCGGTCTGTAGCCATGCCGGCGGGCCGCTCGATCAGGGCAAGATCCGGGACGGCTGCGTGCAATGTCCCTGGCACGATTCCGTGTTCGACCTTCGCGACGGCAGCATCGTGCATGGCCCCGCGACCCAGCCGCAGCCCAGGTTCGAGACCCGGGTGCGCGGCGGCCGCGTCGAGATCAGGCTCGCTTCCCTGGACCAGGCGAACGGGTGAGGCTGGCGGCCGCGGCGCCTGCCGGGTCGAGTCCTCGAGATCTGGTGGGCGGGCACCCGCTCTGGCCACTCACCGATCCCCCTCCGAGTCATTACCTCCCGATCACCTCAGATACGACCTGCGACGCGGTCGTGATCGGCGGCGGCGTGACCGGCGCGCTGGTCGCGTTTCTGCTGGTGGACGCGGGGCTCGACGTCGTGGTGGCGGAGGGGCGTGAGGTCGCAGGCGGCAGTACCTCAGCCAACACCGCCTTGCTGCTGTACGAGTCGGATCTTCCGCTGTACCGGCTGGCCGAGCGGATGGGAGAGCGGAACGCGGTGGAGGTGTATCGCCTCTGCCGGGACGCGCTGGCAGGGTTCCACAGGATCGTGAGCCGGCTCGACGAGCCCTGCGGGTTCGCGCCGAGGCCCAGTCTTTACCTGGCGAGCCGGCCCGATGACGTGCAGGCGCTCCGCCGCGAGCACGAGATGCGCCGTCGGCACGGGTTCGCGGTGGATTTCCTCGACCGGGCAGACCTGGAGTCGTGCTGTGCGTTCCCCAGTCCGGCCGCGCTGCTCTCCCACGACGCTGCCGAGCTCGACCCGGTCTGCTTCAGTCGCCAGCTTCTGGCCCAGGCCGAGCGAAGCGGCGCCCGAGTCCATGAGCGAACCTGGATCACGGACCTCAGATCCTCCCATGGCAGTGTCGAAATGACCACCGAACGCGGCTGCCGGATCCACGCCCGCCACGCCGTCCTCGCCGCCGGCTACGAATCGGAGCGCTTCCTCGGCCGCCGGCTGGCGCAGGACAACAGTACCTACGCCTTGGCCACTGAGCCTGTCGGCGAGCTCCGAGGCTGGCCCGACCGCGCGCTCATCTGGGAGACCGCGCGCCCCTATTTCTACCTGCGCACGACGCCGGAGAACCGAATTCTCATCGGAGGACTGGACGAGAAGGACGTGAGCGCAGCCCGGCGTGATGCCCTGCTCGAGGGAAAGTGCCGCCTGCTTTTGGAACGTCTGCGGGGCATGTTCCCTGGGCTCGAGCCCCGGGTCGGCAGTGCCTGGTGCGGCGCCTTCTTCAATACCCGGGACAGCCTGCCCTACATCGGTCAGCACCCCGAGCTGCCGCGCTTGCATGTGGC
>JBJMOX010000248.1:0-16122 GCA_045803515.1 Gemmatimonadales bacterium | reverse complement strand
GGAGTGGTGACAGTGGTGGCCTGACCATCGAGAAGTATGCCGGCTTGTCGGTTGCACGGGTAGCTTATAGTCCAGCCATGTGGCACCCCGAGCCCTTCATCAAGCATCCCATCCCGCCGACTCATCCTCCCAGCCCGGAGGAGGCGGGCCGTTCACTCTGGTTCAGCCCTGTCCGCTCCGGCAGGCTCCACCTGACGGAACGCACCTGGGTCCCGGCCATGGTCCCGTGGCGGGCCACCGACGACGGGTTGGTCACGCCGGAGGTCCTGGCGTGGTACGAGCGGTTTGCGCGGGGACAGCCCGGCGCGTTGGTGGTCGAGGCCACCGGCATCCGCGACATTCCCAGCGGACCGCTGCTCCGGATCGGGCACGACCGGTTCATCCCCGGACTGGCGGAGCTGGTGCGCACGGTGCGCCGGGCGAGCGGCGGGCGGACTCGGCTCTTCATCCAGATCATCGACTTTCTCCGGATCCGCCGCCGGCCCGAGCCGGAGCGATACTTCCGGGAGTTTCTTGTGCTCACCGACCGGCACCGCGCGCTGGTGCCGGGCACCGACGAGGCCGTTCGCGAGGCGCTGGCGCGATTGCCGGAGGCGGAGTGGCCCAGGTTCCTCGATGAGGGGGAGCTCGAGAGCCTGCGATTCGGCGAGCGCGAGCGGGTCACCGATACCTGGCTGGCAAACATCCGGGAGCTGCCGGCGGTGCTGCCGGGATTGTTTGCGCAGGCGGCCGGACGGGCAGAGCAGGCGGGGTTCGATGGCGTGGAGCTGCACTACGCCCACGCCTACACCATGGCATCGTTTCTCTCGGCGCTGAACCAGCGGGACGACGGGTACGGCGGACCTCGCGCGAACCGGGTGAGGTTGCCGCTCGAGGTCTACCGTGCGGTGCGCGGCGCGGTGAGCGAGCCATTCGTGGTCGGTGCTCGGTTCCTGGCCGAGGAATGCATTCCGGGAGGCTACACCTCGGAGGACGCGGCCTGGTTCGGAGCCGAGTTCGCGCGGGCCGGGATGGACTACCTCTCGCTCTCTCGCGGGGGCAAGTTCGAGGACGCCAAGCAGCCGCGGGTGGGCTGGGCCCGCTATCCCTACACCGGGCTCAGCGGCTACGAGTGCATGCCGACCGTGCGGTCGGACGAGCGAGGTCCATTCGGCCGGAACCGGGCGGCCACCCGCGCCGTGCGGGAGGCGGTCCACGCGGCGGGGTGCCGGACCCCGGTTGTCCTTTCAGGTGGTATCTCGACCTTCGAGCAGGCGGAAGAGCTGCTGCGGGACGGCGTCGCCGACATCATCGCGTCCGCCCGGCAGAGCCTGGCCGACCCCGACTGGTTCCGGAAGCTCAGGCTGGGCCTGGGACAGGAAGTGCGGCGCTGCGTCTTCACCAACTACTGCGAGGGCCTCGACCAGGTGCACAAGCCGGTGACCTGCAAGCTCTGGGACCATCTGGATGGCCAACGCCGGATCGTCGCTCCGGCGTGGGAACCGGCCACCAGGTGAACGTCGCGATCGTGGGGGCGGGGCCGGCCGGCCTCTATCTCGCCATCCTGCTCAAGCGCGACGACCCGAGCCACCAGGTGACGGTCTACGAGCGGAACCGGGTCGAGGACACCTTCGGCTTCGGGGTGGTGTTCTCCGACGAGACCCTGGAGAACGTCGGCGAAGCCGATCCCGAGACCAACCGGGCCATGGCCGCCGCCGCGGCGCGCTGGGAGGACATCGAGATCCATTACCGCGGCACGGTCATGCGGTCGACCGGGCACCACTTCGCCGGCGTGGAACGGAAGACCTTGCTGGAGCTGCTCGCGAGGCGGGCGCAATCGCTCGGGGTCGAGATCCAGTGGCAGCGGGAGATCCGAGACGTTTCCGACCACGGCCTTCCCGCCGCCGACCTGATCGTCGCCGCCGACGGAGTCGCCAGCTCGATACGCGACCGGCTGTCCAGCCAGTTCCAGCCTCAGCTCGACTGGCGCCGGAACCGCTTCGTCTGGCTCGGCACGACCCGTCCCTTTCCGGCCTTCACCTTCTACTTCAAGTCGTCGCCAGCCGGGCTCTGGCGCACCCATGCCTATCAGTATGCCCCTGGTCGCTCGACCTTCATCGTCGAGGCCAGGGAGGAGACTTGGAGGGCGAGCGGTCTCGGCGAGAACGACGAGCAGGCCACGGTCGCGTACCTGGAGCAGCTGTTCAAGGACGAGCTGCAGGGCCATCCGCTCGTGGCCAACCGCTCCATCTGGCGCCGGTTCCCCACGGTTCGGAACGCCCGCTGGCATGCGGCCAACGTCGTCCTGTTGGGCGACGCCGCCCACACCGCCCATTTCTCGGTGGGATCGGGTACCAAGCTGGCCATGGAGGACGCCATCACGCTGGCGGCGGCGCTCAAGGCCGAGGGGTCTATTCCCGCGGCGCTCGCCACCTACGAGACTGGCCGGCGGCCCCAGGTGGAGAGTCTGCAACGCGCGGCCCAGGCGAGCCTCGAGTGGTTCGAGTCGGTGGAGCGCTACCACGACACCGAGCCGCTCCAGTTCGCCTTCAACCTGCTTACGCGAAGTCTCCGGATCACCCACGAAAATCTGAAGTTGCGCGACCCCGCATTGGTCTGTCAGGTGGACCGCTGGTTCGCCGAGCAGGCCGGCAGCCAGAGCGGGCGTGCAGTCGCGCTCGATCCCTCCCCACCCCCGTTATTCACCCCGTTCCGGCTCCGCGAGCTGGTGCTGCCGAACAGGATCGTGGTGTCGTCGATGTGCCAGTACCGGGCGGAGGACGGGTTGCCCAACGACTGGCACCTGGTGCATCTCGGCAGCCGCGCCATCGGGGGCGCCGGGCTGGTGATGGCCGAGATGACCGACGTGAGCCGCGAGGGCCGGATCTCCCCCGGGTGTGCCGGGATGTATCTGCCGGCGCATGTCACGGGATGGCAGCGGATCGTGGAGTTCGTGCACCGGGAGAGCGAAGCCAAGATCGGCATCCAGCTCTCACATGCCGGCCGAAAAGGTTCGACCCGGGTGCTCTGGGAGGGCGAGGACGAGCCGCTGCCCGAAGGAAACTGGCCGCTGATCGCGCCGTCTCCGATCCCCTACCGTCCGCACAACCAAACGCCCCGGGAGATGACCCGGGGCGACATGGACGAGGTGGCCGCCGACTTCGTCCGCGCCACCGGGATGGCCGAGGCCGCCGGCTTCGACCTGCTGGAGCTGCACCTGGCGCACGGATACCTGCTGGCCTCGTTCATCTCGCCCCTCACCAACCGGCGAACCGACGAGTACGGCGGATCGCTCGCCAACCGCATGCGGTATCCGCTGGAGATCGTGACCCGGGTCCGCGCCGAATGGCCCCAGGCCAGACCACTATCCGTCAGGATCTCGGCGGTGGACTGGGCGCCGGGCGGCATGGAGGCGCACGACGCGGTGGAGGTGGCCCGCATGGTGGTAGCCGCCGGGGCCGATATCGTGGACGTCTCCGCGGGGCAGACCGTCGCCGAGGGCAAGCCGGTCTACGGCCGGCAGTTCCAGACCCCGTTCAGCGATCGGATCCGGCACGAGGCGCGGGTGCCCACGATGACGGTGGGGAACATCTCGTCCCCGGCCGACGTCAACACCATTCTCGCCGCTGGGCGTGCCGATCTGGTGGTGCTGGCGCGGGCCCACCTGTGGGACCCTTACTGGACCCGCCATGCGGCGGCCGATCTGGGGTACACGCTCCCCTGGCCGTCGGAGTACGCCACGCTCAACCGCTACACGCCGCGACTGCGGTAGAGCGATCCGCGAGCTGGCGTTCCACTTGGGGACAGGGTGCGACCACCTAGCCCTCCAGGGATAACAGACGCATGTTTGTGACTCTCCCATGCCCACGTTCAGCGCCCGATCCGGGCCCCTTCTCGCCTTCCTGCTTGCGGTGGCCTGCGGGTCGAATGACGACACCGGCCCGGGTGCCGGAGGCACGCTCGAGTTGACCACGACGACCACGGGCAGCGAGGCCGACAGCGACGGATACGCGGTCATCGTGGACGGCAGTCCCCATGGGACGATCGGCTCAAACGACCACGTCACCGTGTCGGACGTTGGCGAAGGATCGCACACCGTCGAGCTGGCGCAGATTCAGTTCAACTGCGCCACGCTGGGGGCCTTCTCGCGGCCGGTCACCATTTCGGCAAGTGCGGGGGCGTCGGTGGACTACGAGGTGCAGTGCGACGCCGGAGCACGCAGCCGCATAGCGTACTCCAGCCCGAACGATTCGTTCGCGACCCCGGAGATCGTCGTCGCCAACGCCGACGGATCGGACCCGATGAGCCTCACCGACCTGCTCGGCGCCGTCCGGGTCCGAGACGGTCAGCAGCCCGTGGCCTGGTCCGGCGATGGTCAGAAGGTGGCGTTCACCCGCGCCGACAGCGCCCTCTATGTCGCCAACGCGGACGGAACGGGCGAGGTGCAGATCGCCCCGGAGGGCTTTTCGCCCTTATGGACGCGGGACGGACAGAAGGTGGCTTTCAGAGTACACGAGCCGCCGGCGGGCAATCCCTGCTGCGCCTTCAGCAATGTCTTCGTCGCCACGCCCGGGGGGGCGGGCCCGATCCAGGTCACCCAGGAGCCGGATCTGGTTTTCTACGACTTCGCGCCGAGCGGCGGCACGGTGGCCTACGAGCACGGCGGCACCAGCCAAGTGGTCACCGTGAAGGACGACGGCACCGGCGTCACGCCGATCACTGACCCGGACATCTGCTGTCTGCAGCGACCCTCGCTGTCGCCCGACGGCAGCCAGGTGGCGTATTACGCCTATCCCGAGAACCAGGAGTTCGGCACGATCGGCTACGATGTGTACGTGAGTCCGACGAACGGCAGCGCTCCACCGGTCGATGTGAGCAATAACCTGGGCGACGATTGGTCCCCCGCCTGGTCGCCTGACGGAACCCGGATTGCGTTCGTGAACTCGCCGGCGGGCTCGTTCTTCGGACCGGGGAGTCTGCACGTGGTCGATGTCGATGGCAGCAATCAGCTGAATGTCACGCCGAACGACGTGGTGACCGAGCCGACCTGGTCACCGGATGGAACCCGAATCGCCTACACGGGCTATGTCTCCTGCGACCCGCACGTGTACGTCGCCAACGCCGACGGAAGCGGCCGCGTGGATATCACGCCGTCGCGGCCCTCCTCCCGGCCCACGTGGACGGGACGGTAGGGTAACCCGCTCTTCCCGCTACTGCACCCCCCCCGCCACCTGCGCGACCTTGAACCGGAACCGCTGCTGGACGAGCTGGCGAACCGTCTTCCCTCCTCGCATCGCCGGCCGGAATAGCGCAGCCCCGAGCGCCGTCCGAACCGACTCGGTGAATCGGGGATGGTCGCTTTGCATCACCTGGATCGTAGTGGTGTCCACCCGACCCGTGGCGTCCACGACGTAAGTCGCCTCGACCTGGCCCTGCACTCCCCGCGCACTCAGCTCGGGCGGGTACACCGGGACCGCGCTGAACGGGTAGCGCTCGACCATCTGGTCCACCTGGAGCGCGCTGTAGACCTTCTCGACCAAGAAGGGCGGTGGGCCCAAGGGCTGGAGAGTCCGGGCTCCGCTCCGCCCGCCGCGATGGCGGGCACGGCTCGCGGTCGCCACGAGCCGCAGTCCTTCTCCCTCGGCCGGAAGCTGGCTCGCCTGATCCAGGCCCGAGCCTGGCCGGCCCGGGAGCACGATCTCGGACTGGCGCTGGGTTCCATCCGGCGGGTCGGGCGGCAGAAGGAAGAGCACGCGGGCCTCGCGCTCGTTGGTCGGGAGGCGGAAGGTGCCCGTCGCCATCGTTACGAGGAGCAACACCAGGCCGGCGTGTGCCAGGAGGCTCAAGGCCGCGTATTCGGCGGTGTGGAAGAAGCTCCGGTCGGATTCCAGGAGGGTGAGGCGCATGGTCAGGGCCGGCTGGGGATGGTGAAGCGCGTGATACTACAATATGACGACGGCCGACCGCCGCAAGACACCGCCCGTCACCCTCCGCCGGGTTCGGCTGGCATCCCCACGGCCACACCGCCACATTACCAACCGTCCTCTTGAACCCCCAGGTGCCGCCGACCGATTGCTCTCCAGCTCGGGCCCTGCGCTCCGTCATCGCTGCCCCATCGAGCCCGGGCTCAGCCGCGGGAGCGTCCGACCCGGCGCGTAGCTCCTGTTACGGGAGCCACTGGCCGAGGAGATGCCGATCATGCCGTCGTACGCCGAGTACCTGAAAGTGAATGAGCTGCTCGCGCTCCAATCTCCTCTGTCGGAGGGGCCGGAGCATGACGAGATGCTGTTCATCGTGATCCATCAGGTCTACGAGCTGTGGTTCAAGGAGATCCTTCACGAGCTGGACCACCTCTTCGAGCTGCTCTCGGAAAACGATGGTGCCCGCGCCCGCCAGACTCTGAAGCGCATTCTCACCATTCTGAAGGTGATGGTCGCCCAGCTGGACATCCTGGAGACCATGACGCCGCTCGAGTTCCTCTCGTTCCGCGATCGGCTGGAGTCCGGGAGCGGCTTCCAATCCTACCAGTTCCGGGAGCTCGAATTCGCGCTGGGCTGGAAGGACCCCAAGGCGTTGGAGCGCTACCCGGCCGGAAGCGAGGCCCGCCGGCGCCTGGAGCGGCGGCTGAACGCCGCCTCGCTGTGGGATTTCTTCCTCCACCATCTGGCGTCCGGCGGAGTCCCCGTGCCCCGGCCGGACCTCGACCGGGACGTCACGCGCCGGGTGGAGTCCTCTCCCGCGCTCCGAGAGGTGCTGATCGCGGTGTATCGGTATCAACCAGTACTGGCTGAGTTGTGTGAACGGCTGGTGGATCTGGATGAGGGGCTCATGGAGTGGCGTTACCGGCACGTGAAAATGGTGCAGCGTACCATCGGCACCCGCCGCGGCACCGGGGGAAGCGCGGGGGCGGATTATCTGCTCGCCACCCTGAATCAGCCGCTGTTTCCGGATCTCTGGGCGATCCGGACCGAGCTCTAGGTGCTAGACCCCGCCTCTCTCTACGGCTCCCCCAACCCTCTCGCCCCCGACTACTCCCGATTCGCGGTGTCCGAGCGCCTCCTGCTCACCGGTCACTCCCACCAGGCCTGGCCGGACTGCGGCTTCGAGGGTCATATGCGGGCCTGGCTGGACGCAGCACGTTACGTGGACGACAAATGGGACCATGCGCTGGCGCAGGCTGAGCGGGTCCGCCAGGGATTCGCCAGGCTCCTGGGCGATGCGGAAGGCGACATCGCGCTCGGTGCGAACACGCACGAGCTGGTGGTCCGCCTCCTCTCCGCCCTGCCGTTGAGGACGCGCCCGCGGCTGGTCACCACCGACGGCGAATTCCACAGCATCCGCCGGCAGCTCGATCGCCTCGAGGAGGAGGGCCTCACGATCGTCCGCGTTCCCGAGGCTCCGCTGGAGTCGCTGGCCACCCGGCTCAGCCGCGCGGTGGATGATCGCACCGCGCTGGTACTGGTCTCGGCCGTGTTCTTCGATACCGGGCGCATCGCCCGTGGGCTGGCCGAGGTGGCCGCGAGCTGCCGTCGCCATGGGACAGGGCTCCTGGTGGACGCGTACCACGCGCTCAACGTGGTGCCGTTCTCGCTCGCGGACGAGGGACTCGGCGACGCCTTCGTCGTCGGCGGCGGGTACAAGTATTGTCAGCTGGGGGAGGGAAACTGCTTTCTGAGGCTCCCGCCGGACAGCGACCTCCGGCCGGTGGTAACGGGGTGGTTCAGCGAGTTTACCGTCCTGGCGGATCGACCGGACGCGCAGCGGGTACCCTACGGTCAGGGAGGCGACCGCTTTGCCGGCGCGACCTATGACCCGACCAGCCACTATCGCGCCGTTGCGGTGTTCGATTTCTTCCGCGATCGTGGGCTCACCGCTTCGCTGCTGCGGGAGGTGAGTCAGCACCAGATCGGGGTGCTCGCCTCGACCTTCGATGCGCTCGATCTCGACCCCGCGGTCCTGAGCCGCGATCGCGACTGCCCGCTCGAAGAGCTCGGTGGTTTCCTCGCGCTCCGCTCTCCGGTCGCGGCCGCTCTGGTGCGGAGCCTCCGCGCGCATGGCGTGTGGGCCGATGCCCGCGGGGAGGTCCTCCGGCTCGGCCCTGCACCCTACCTGTCGGACCGCCAGCTGCTGGACGCGATCGGGGTCGTCGGGGAAGTGGCACGGGAGCGTGCGGGCTGACCAGCGAACCAAAGCCCTCGCTTGTGCATGGGATTGATTACGACCGCTTCCGAAGCGCCAAGCCGACGGCGGCCACGCCGAAGCTCACGCCGGTGCCGAACAAGCCCCACCGGAAGGGTGGCGGCTCCATCGGTCGCAGGGCGATACGAAAGTCGAGCATGAACGCGCTGAGTACCAGGAGCCCGCCGCTGACCAGCAGAATCCACACTAAGACTGGAAACGGGCTGGGCTCACCGCGCGCCGCCTCGTGCAAGAGGAGAACCCCACCGACCACGAGCGCGATACTCACCACCACCGGGGCCAGGACCGGCCCGGTCCACGGCACCGGAATCAGGAAGAGCACATCCCAGGTCAACAGGGATGGCGGCCATCCCACCAGGAGCCACAGCCAGACATAGTAGAAGAGATCCCAGACACCGAAGCTCACCCAGAACGTGAGGAAGCGGTCCCGCCGCTCGGTGCCGGCGAGCATGGCGACCCCGAGCAACATCACCAGCGTGGCAGCCTCCCGGCCTATTTCGATTGCCACCGTGTCCGGTGCCATCGGAGCCAGCGGGAACGCAAAGCCGTGCGGGTAATAGATGGCTCTCAGGTACACCACAACGGCCGCCTCGACGTAGGCCATCGCGACGGCGTACGTGATCAGCCAAGGCAGTAGTCGCCACGCCCGCATAGGGGTCTAGTGCCGGTGGCGGTGCCACACAGCGGTGGCGGCCATGCCTCCCATTGCCACGGCCAGCAACCCCAGCACCCGGTGCTCCGTGAACCAGAGTTCCATGCTGTGGCCCCGCGCCCGCCGGTCGAAGGCGCCATGCGCCCCGTGATCGCCGGGCAGCGGACTCCAGAGATTGTCGGGGCGGCCGGGTTGTTCGGACTCGTCCCTCTGCTGCGCCCGATACCCCCGTTTCGCGAGATATCTGTCGAGTGCACCGGGGGCTACCCGGTTGGCCCAGATCGCCTCCAGACTGGATCCGCCCACCGTGAGGTCCCGCCGACCCGGGTGCCGCACGGCGAAGAGCACCGCCTCGGCACCGACTTCCGGCTGAAACACGGGGGGGACGGGTTGTGCCTTGTGAGCCAGCCGGCTGCGAACCCAATCGAACTGCGGCGTGTTCAGCGCCGGCATGTGCACCATGGTCACCCGCACGCCGCTTCCATCGTGCAGAAGCTCGGTTCGGAGGGATTCCGTGAAGCCCTTGATGGCATGCTTCGCCGCGCAGTATGCCGACTGGAGCGGAATGGCTCGGAACGCCAGGGCCGAGCTCACCTGGACGATGGTGCCGCGGTCGCGCGGCAGCATGTGGCGCAGTGCCGCGAGGGTGCCGTGGACGCAGCCGAGATAGGTGACCTCGGTGACCCGGCGGTATTCCTCCGGACGCATCTCCCTCACGGGTGAGAAGACGCTCGCCATCGCATTGTTGATCCACACGTCGATGGGACCGATCTCGCGCTCGATCCGGTCGGCCGCGGCGTCCACCGCCGCCGCATCGGCAACATCGGCCGGGAGCGCCAGCGCCCGCCCTCCCCCATCCCGGATCTCGCGTTCGGCGGCGGCGAGACCATCAGCGCCGCGGGCGATCAATCCCACGACCGCTCCCCGCGCGCCGAACATCCGCGCGATCGCCCGGCCCAGCCCGGCTGAAGCTCCGGTGACGACGACGACTCGTGGCTCGCTCATGCCCGATGCCTCCCAGATAATGCCTCCCAGATACAGTAGGAGTACCCGGCCGATCGCCAGTGTGATCCCCCTCACCAGCAACCCCCCGTGAGGTATGCCACCTTCGTAGCTCAGACGACGCGCGAGGGATTCTATGCAGTCCGACCATGCCGTAGCACGAGTCGACATCCGCCCGCATGAGCGCTGTGCCTGGCATGGCCCGGCGCTCGTGGTTACGGATGATCGGGGCGAGTGCGGCAGCGGACCCGACGCATATCTCTCCGGCTTCTATTTTCGCGAGACACGCTATCTGAGCCGTCTCCGGTTCGAGGTGAACGGGCAGCCGCCCTGGCTCTGTGCGGTGGGGCAGGGCCGACAGCACGAGTTGACCTTCGCGTACGCGCACCCTGAGCTCGCCGGAGGGAGCGGTGGGGGAAGCGGATCGGCCGGCGAGGAGCTGCCACGCGACGAGCGCGGACTGCCGCGCCGGGCGCTCGACTTCCGGGCGCGCTACCTCGTCGGCTTCCACTCACTCGAAGTGCTCCTCACCGTTGCCAACCGCTGGGCCGAACGTGCGGAGCTGGAGCTCACCTGCTGGCTGGATGCCGACTACGCCGACCTGATGGAGGCCGACGCCGGCGCCCGCCAGCAGGAGGCCGCGGTCGAGCGTGTGACCAACCGGAGCGGGATTTGCTTCCGCTACCTGCACCCTGGGCTGCACTTCGAGACAATCGTCGAAGCCGAAGGGGCGGATTGGCGCGCCGAGCCCGACCGTCTGTTCACAGGAATCGCTCTCAGGCGCGGCGAGAGCCGGGAGCTGCGGCTCAGGGTGACGGCGGACGGTGACGAGGATGTGCCCGACGCTGCGGACATCGCCGCGCGGGACGAGACCCTGGCCCGGTGGCGCTCGGACGTGGCACGGGTCCACACTTCCGGCCGGCTCCCCTTCGGCCGCATGGTGGATCAGGCGATGGATGATCTCGGCGCCTTCGCGCTGTTCGAGGGCGAGCCGGAGGAGTGGCTCGCGCCGGCGGCCGGCGCCCCGCTGTATCCCGCGCTCTTTGGCCGGGACTCTCTCACCTCCACCTGGCAGGCGGCGGTGCTCGACCGGGGAGCGCTGCTCGAGGCCACGCTGGCGCGGCTGGTCGGGCTGCAAGGCACCTCGGTCGTGACGGAGCGCGACGAGGAGCCGGGCCGGATCATCCACTCGGTCCGCCGGGGGCCGCTTGCCCGGCTCGGCCTCAACTCCTTCGGCCGCTACTATGCGGATTTCGCGAGTCCATTCATGTTCGTCATCTCGCTGGCGCAACTCTACGCCTGGAGCGGCGACCCGCGGCCGATCCGGCGCCATTGGGACGCCGCCCGGCGGATACTCGACTGGGCACGAGAGTACGGCGATCGCGACGGAGACGGCTACCTCGAGTACCTCACGCAGGCGAAGGACGGTCCCAAGAACCAGGGGTGGAAGGACAGCGGCAACGGCATCGTCTACGAGGACGGGCGGCAGGTGCCGGCGCCGATCGCCACCTGCGAGATCCAGGGATACTGGTACGCCGCGCAGCAGCTCAGCGCCGTGCTCTCTGCCGCGCTCGGCAGAATGGAGGACGCGCGCGCCTATTGGGCATCCGCCAAGGCGTTGAAGGACCGCTTCAACCGCGACTGGTGGATGCCCGAGGAGCGCTGCTTCGCGCTGGCCCTCGATCCCGAGAAGCGTCAGGCGCGGAGCGTCACCTCCAACGTGGGCCACTGCCTGGCGGCGGGTATCATCGCCGATGAGCACATCCGGCCCGTGGTTGGCCGGCTCTTTGCGCCGGACATGTTCAGCGGCTGGGGCATCCGCACCCTCTCCAGCGCGCATCCGTCCTACAATCCCATCAGCTATCACCTGGGGAGCGTCTGGGCCGTGGAGAACGGAACGATCGCCTTCGGGCTCCGGCGCTACGGGCTCGACGCGCGCACACTCGATCTGTTCGAGGCAATGGTGGACCTGGCGATGCTGTATGAGGGGTACCGCGTGCCTGAATGCGTCGGCGGGTATGCCCGAAGCGAGTTCCCCCACCCAGGCGCCTACCCGCGCGCGAACGCCCCACAGGCGTGGAACCAGAGCACGTTGCCGCTCCTGCTACAAACGATGCTCGGACTCCAGCCCGTGGCACCGCTCCATCTGCTGGCGGTGGATCCCGTTCTTCCGCCGTGGCTGCCGGAGGTCACCATCGAAGGTCTGCGGCTGGGCGGCACGACGGCGACCCTACGGTTTGCTCGGGAGGAGAGCGGGCATGTCGAGGTTGAGATCGTCCGGAAGAAGGGGCCGCTCCGGCTGGTGCGGCAGCCGCCGCCGGAGTCGCTGTCGGCCGGTATCGGGGACCGTCTGCGAGCCCTGTTCGATGGGGTGCTCGGCTGGTAAGACGGCGCTTCAGGCCGGCGAGCCCGGCTCCTCGGCGCAGATTCCGCCGACCCCTTGGAGGATCACGCCCGCCACCGCTCTGCCCACCCGCTCGGACGAGATCTCGGAGGGATCGATTCCCCGGCAGAGATGCAGCCCCAGCGCCACGCCCATGATCATCCAGGGAATGACCACCGCCGCCGTCTCCACCTCAGCCTGACCCATCTCCGATCCGGGGGTGTCGCGCTCCAGGACCTTTCGCATCATCTCCCGTTTCCGGGTGACGACCTCGTCGAAGAGATACCGCGCCGTGTCCGGGAGCTTGGGCAGCTCGGTAATGGCGAGCTTGGTGAGCTCGATCTGCCCCGGCTCCTGCAGGTGACGCCAGATCCGCTCCACCAGCGCGTGGAGGACGTCGTCCCTGGACCCAGCCGTCGCCATCACCAGCTCCTCGTCCGCCTGTACGGCGGAGGTGAACTTGTCTCGCATCAACTCGACGAATAGCTGCTCCTTCGATTCGAAATGATGGTAGAGACATCCCTTGCTCACTCCGACCCGCTCGACCACGTCGTTGAGGGTCGCGCGGTCGTACCCCAGGTCGGAGAAGACGGCCAGCGCGGCCCGAAAAATCTCGGAGCGGCGCTCATCGGGCGGCAGCCGACGGCGCTGCGGATTGTCGTCGCCGGCCTCGGCGGGCTGAGGAACGGTGGGCTGTGTCGGCTGTGTCTGCATGTAGCGCCTCCTCCTTTCTCCTTACGAATGGTGGTCGAACCGGGGACCGGGGTACAGGGGAGGCCACGAATACTGGATCTTGACATACCTTCCGGTCGGTATGTACAATAGTAACCGATCGGTCGGTATGTAATCAAGTCCTGTCCGATCACCCGCCGCCGGTGCTGCCCTCCAGGCGGTCGCGGGATCCACCTCAGGGCGGACTACAAAGGGAGTTCTCCATGTTCACCCGTTCGGGCATCAGTGCGGCGCTCCTTCTCTCTCTCCTCCTTCCCGCGGCGGCATCGGCCCAGCGCTCGGCCGACCAGTCCAGCGTTGTCCTCTTCGCCAACGGCGGCGGCAACTCCGCGGTCACCGACTTGAATGACGCAGGCACCGCCTCACTCAATACCGGCTGGACCGCCGGCGGTGGGGTTGGCTGGCAGTTCAATCCCTACGTCGCACTGCGGGGCACCTTCGACTTCGCCCAGGCCAAGGGCGAGGGCATCGCGAACGCGTTCAACGGACAGCAGCTCAATCACTACTTCTACGGCGGCGACGTGCAGCTGCGCTATCCCACGGCGAGCGGCTTCGCGCCCTACCTGCTGCTGGGGGCCGGCGCGGTGACCATCGACAACGCCGACAACTCCGCCTTCGACCGCTTCACCAAGTTCGCCGGCAAGGGCGGGCTCGGGCTGGAGTACGCGCTGCCCCGCAGCAACGTCGGCCTCTTCGCCCAGGCTGCCTCGTACGTCTACAAGTTCGACCGCGACGGCTTCGACAAGACCCAGGCGGACCTGCTGTGGACGGGAGGCCTGAGCTACCGACTTCCTTACTAAGAGTCCGCGGTGAGGAACATCCTGAGCGCAGCGGAGCGAACAAGGCTGCGCTCGGGCTTTCCTCTGTGAACCGGGACTGCGGTCTCGGTAGCCGGTGGGTTCTGGTGCCGGTTTCCCCAATCGCGCGCATCCGGTCGCTTGTGCGGCGTACCTCAACGCCATCGGCACATCAGCGGCGCGCGACACCAGCCCACCTTCCTTTCGCTTCGTGGTCGCCAGGAACACTTCAGGCTCTCCGCGGTGGCGGCTACGACCGGTCTGCCTGTGGACCCGGAGACGCGGGAGAGATGCGGAAGCGGAACTGCTGCTCGACTAGCTGGCGGACGGTCTTCCCCGCGCGCCTGGCCGGCCGAAAGCGCATCAGGCCGAGGGCGGTCAGAACTGAGGCGGTAAAGCGAGGATCGTCGCTCCGCTCCACCACGATCGTGGTGGTGTCCACCTGGCCCACGCTGTCGACGACATAGGTGGCTTCCACCATTCCTTCGGTTCCGATGGCCAGCAGGTCGGACGGATAGATCGGCGCGGCGCTCGACTCGTAGCGCTCCACCATGTCATCCACCTCGAGCACGCTGAACACGCTGTCCGGAATGAACGCGGGCACCGGACCGAACGGCAGCTCGCCCCGGGCGCCGCTCCGATCGCTCCGATCGCTCCGCGCCCGCGCACCGTACGACCGTGCCTGAATGAGCCGACCCTCGCTCGGCCTGGTCAGGAGCTGCCCGTCCTCGAAGTCTCCGCCGAGCTTGCCCAGCTGGATGATGTCGGTTTGCCGCGACCGCGCATCCACCCGGTCGGGGGGCAGGAGGAAGAACACCCTGGCTTCGCGCTCGTCGGTCGGAAGCTGACCGGCGCCTTGCGTCGCGCTCAGGACCAGGTACATCAGGCCCGCGTGTGCCAGGATACTCAAGAAGGCACACTCCGCGACTTGGAAGAAGCTCCGGTCGGATTCGAGGAGGGTGAGGCGCATGCCAAGGCCGTCAGACGAATCGAGGCGCGTACGACGTGGCACCACACATATATGAAAGAGGTCCGCCAACGGCAAGGGTGGACCTGAAGTGTCAGAGTGGAACAGCAGGGGCAGCCGTGCATCGTTCGACCGCGGCTATTGAGCGGACAATTTGACCCTGTGGAGGCCGATCTGTCAGGTTGACTCCCGCACGCCCACGCCGGACATTCCAGGCGTGTATTCCGTTGCGCGTCTCTCGATCGTCGTCTACGCCTCGCTCGCGCTGGCCTCGGCCACCGCGCCCACGCCCGGAACCGCGCAGCTCCAGCTCGCCGGGCCCACTCGAGCCGACCGGAGCGCCGCCTCAGGCATCCCCTTCGGCCTCTTCGGGATGAAGGGGAGGAACCTGGTCGACCCCTACACGTCCGCGGTTCAGCCGGCCAAGCCCGAAGCCATCCTGGGCGACTTAGCGGCGGCGAGGGCCCGCGGCGCCCGCATCGTGGTCAATTTCGCAGGCGGCGGTGGCGGTGGCGGCCCGGTGGACGCCTACGGGCACTTCGACTACGACTCCTGGAAAGCCCTGGTCGACCGGTTTCGTCCGATCGCGGATCAGTTGAACGGCTACGTCGCCGACGGGACCCTCTTCGCGAACCTGATCATCGACGAGCCCTCCGCCAAGAAGCGATGGGGGGGCGACGTGCCGACGGCGACCCTCGATCAGATGGCGGAGTACTCGAAGTCGCTCTTCCCGAAGCTGACCACAGCGGTGCGCGAGGGACCGAGGGAACTGCAGAACTATTCGTGGCGGTATCTCGACGCATCGTGGGCCCAGTACACCGCCAAGAGAGCCCCCGTCGGCGAGTACGTCTCTACCGAGGCCGCCGCGGCGCGGGCGAAGGGGCTCGGCCTGATCGTGGGTCTCAACATCTCCAAGGGTGGCGATGGATCCAGCGGGTTGGGCAAATCCAACGAATGGAGCATGACCGGCAAGGAGATCCTGCAGTACGGCCATGCGCTGCTGGACACACCGGATGCCTGTGCCTTCCTCTCCTGGGACAGCCGCCCGAACGTGATCGACCGGCCCGAGGTTGCGGCGGCCCTCCAGGAGCTGGCCGCGGCAGCCAAGGCGCACCCAGCCACGTCCTGCCGGGGGCGATAGAACCCTCGGTGACGGACAATCGCACGACCAGGGGCTGGAGCCGACGGCTGGCAGGTAATATCGCCCTCGCCGGAGCGGGCTTGGTGGCCAGCCTCGTGGCGTGCGAGCTCCTCCTACGCTTGCTCGGCATCAGTTATCCGGTCTTCGTCCGGACCGATCCCGTTCGAGGAGTCGCGCACTTTCCCGGAGTGAAGTGCGGCTGGGTGGAGATCAACAGCGATGGCTGGCGATGTTTTGAGTTTGGTATTTATTCTTGTTGGGTAAGTTTTT
>JBJMOX010000029.1:0-13626 GCA_045803515.1 Gemmatimonadales bacterium | reverse complement strand
TTCGACAGAAAACGGCTTGCCCCGCGCTTGACAACAATAGTTGTCAAGGCTACCGTCTCCTCATGCTCGACATCCAAGTCATCGATGACCCGGCCGCGGCGACGGTGGCCCTGGAGCCCGTGCGGAGTCGGCTCCTCTCCGAGTTGGCCGCGCCCGCCTCGGCGGCGACGTTGGCCGCGCGGGTCGGCTTGACCCGGCAGAAGGTCAATTACCATCTGAACACGCTGGAGGCGCACGGGCTGGTGCGGCTGGCCCAGCAACGCAAGTGGGGCGGGCTGACCGAACGGCTGCTCGTGGCGACGGCCGCTTCCTACGTGGTTTCGCCGAGCGCCCTGGGCCCGGTCGCCGTGGATCCGGACCGGGAAGTCGACCGGCTCTCCGCGAGCTACCTCATCGCCCTGGGCGCACGGATCGTCCGCGAGGTGGGCGATCTCGTTGGTCGCGCGAGCGAGTCGGGCAAACGCCTGGCGACCCTGGCGGTGGATACCGAGGTTCGCTTCCGGTCGCCAGCGGACCGGGCGGCGTTCAGCGCCGAACTCACCCAGGCCATCACGAAACTCGTTTCGAAGTACCACGATGAATCCGCCCCCGGCGGCCGCGCGCATCGCCTGGTCATCCTGGCGCACCCTCTCCCGCAGAAATCTCATTCCAAGGAGCCATCATGAGCGTGAAGAAAGAAGCCAACGGTCGCCGTTCCGTTCAGGTCGAATTCGAAGCCCCCGGGACGCCGGAGGAAGTGTGGCAGGCCCTCGCCACCGGTCCAGGTATTTCGTCCTGGCTCGTGCCCACTGAGGTCGAGGAGCGCGGCGGGAAGCCCGTCGCCGTGAAGTACCACTTCGGTCCGGGCATTGAAATACGCTCAGTGGTGACGGCCTGCGATCCGCCCCGGCTCTTCGCGCAGGAGGCAGCCGGCTGGTCACCGGACTCGCCGCCGATGGCGACCGAGTGGAGCATTGAAGCGCGCGCAGGAGGGATCTGCATCGTCCGCATCGTCCATAGCCTGTTCGCCAGTACAGACGATTGGGACAACCAGCTGGAAGGTGCCGCGTCCGGATGGTCAGGTTTCTTGCGCACCCTGCGGATCTATCTCACCCACTTCCGCGGCCAACGCTCCGCGATCATGCAGGTCACGACTCCCGTCGCGAGTGCAGAGGCGGAGGCATGGGAAACGCTGACCGCGGCGTTGGGAGTGAAAGGCGTCAGCGTCGGCCAGCGTTGGACGGCGCCCGCGGGCGTCTCACCGCTCAGCGGCGTAGTGGAGTACGTCTCCGAGAATCCCTACGACGCCCTGCTGAGGCTCGACAAGCCGGGGCCAGGGATAGCCGCCCTTGGCGCCGTCACGTGTGCCGACCAGAGCATGGTT
This sequence comes from Gemmatimonadales bacterium, assembly GCA_045803515.1. Taxonomy (GTDB): domain Bacteria; phylum Gemmatimonadota; class Gemmatimonadetes; order Gemmatimonadales; family GWC2-71-9; genus CAVVWJ01. The sequence continues at coordinate 12,263 of JBJMOX010000029.1, read as the reverse complement.
GCGATGAACTTGTACCTGTACGGCGATCAGGCGGCCGAAAACGTCGCCCGTGAGACACCCGTGTGGCAAGCGTGGCTCCAGGAGCGCTTCCCGATGCCGGCGGAGGCGAGCAAGAGCGAATGAGAAAGCTCAAAATCATCGAGCACATCTCGCTGGACGGCGTGATCTCGCCCGGCGGACCGGGCGAATACGGCGACGACTACACGCATGGCGGATGGACGGCACCGTATCGAAGTCCGGCTGGGGCGGCGGCCGTCGCCGAGGCACAGGGCACGGGCTTCGACCTGCTGCTTGGCCGCCGCACCTACGATCTCTGGGCCGACTTCTGGCCAAAGGTGAAGGGCGGTCCGTTTGCGGACGGTCTGAACGCCGCGAGGAAATATGTCGCGACTCACAGGCCGGAGAGCCTCGGATGGGGTCCGGTCGGGGACCTGGGCACAGATGTCATGGCGGGTGTTCGCCGCGTCAAGTCAACGGACGGCCCCGACCTGATCGTCTGGGGAAGTTCCACGCTGACGTCGGTGCTGCTCGACCAAGGCCTGGTCGACGAGGTGGTGTTGGCCGTCTACCCGCTCTTGCTGGGCCGGGGCAAGCGCTTCTTTTCGGACAGCGTTGACCCGCGCGAACTCGCTCTCGTCAGCACGCAAGCATTTCCGTCCGGCATCATCCTCTGTAGCTACAAGGTTGTGGGGCCTTTGAAGACTGGATAGTTCGACGCTCTTCTGTCCGTATTGTCGCGTCGAGGCCACTGTCGAGGCGCCGCCTCGCAAGAGTGGGTCACGCCTGGGGGACGGGTCGTCGCGAGTATAGGCCGTCTCTCTTCGCGAGGTCCCATTGCCAGCCCCTTGGATTCTTCGGACGACGCTCCGGCTGTTCATCCTGCTCAGCCTCGGTGGGTGCGGAGCCGCGTGGCGGCGGCCTGAGCCGAGTCCGTCGGGTCAACTCCCGCCCCGTCAGCAGGTACAGGTCTGGACCGGCGGGCGCATGCTGCGGCTGCACGGTGTCATCGTCGGAGCCGATACAGTGTCGGGCGTCCCCTTCCTCAAATCTCTCGATTGCGACAGTTGCCGGGTGAGGATTGCGCAGGCCGAGGTTGACTCGCTGCGCCTCGGGGAGCCGCTCGACGGCTTCTGGAAGACGGCGGCGCTGGGAGCTGCGATAGGGCTGATCGCCCTCTGTTACTCCGGTTGGTGCGAGGCCGGAGGTACCTGAGCTGCGCAGCCGTGAGCCAGTCGGCCCGCATGTCCGGCCTCTACTGACAGGCGTGCCGGCGATGCAGTGTCGCGGTTCTTCATCTTCCTGGTGCCGAGCGAGGTGAATGAGATACACCCAGGCCAGAGCGGTGACGGGCAGGATGCAGCCACAGATGAGAAGTTGGTCGCGGGGTGTGGCGACCGCGGCCGATGGAGGGCTAAGCGCCGCGCCAGGAGAACGGGGCGTACTGTCCATGGTTCTTTCCGCTCATGTCCTTCCAGCTGAGCCCCAGGGCAGTGACCTGGCTCCGCACGGGGTGCGCCAGGGCAAACCGGTCCGCCGCCGGATGGCCTGTGTTGTCCAGATGGAGGGGCTCCTTGGCGTTGGGATTGATGCCCATCGCCGGCTTGGCCGCGATGTCGACCAACCCTGGCGCGGTGACGGACCACTCGGCGCCCGAGCGATCGAAGCGAATCGGCGACGACTCCACGCCTAGAAACTTTCCGACCAGGGGTGACAAGGCGGCCATGGGACCACCGGCGGATCCGCTCGCGATCGACGTGATGGCATCGCGCTGCTCGGCACTGGCCCGGGCATCCACGATCACTCCGACCGACCAGTTGCCCTTGCCCATCTCCTCCGGCGTCAAGAGAAGAACGATGAAGCCCAGTCCGTCGAGGGAGACGGCGCCGTGGCTTCCCTGCCCGATCTGGAATGCCATGGCGACCGTGCACGAGCCCTTGGTGGGCTTGACCGCCAGCTGCCCCGGGACGCAGGGACACACAAAATCGCAGTTGCAGTTTTCATAGTATTGCCCGCTGATGTGCCACGATGGTGTCGCCATCTCCCCACCTCTCTTTGTGAGCGCGGACCTTAGCCAAGATGACACATCTAGTGCATCTACATCAACCCCAGCCCTCGATCTCCGACACCCATCGGGTCAGGAATGCGTTCGCGCGCCGGCAGCTTGCTCCGATCCCGCTTTGTTCACAAGGTGCGATTGAACTCTCGGCTCTGAGCGATCATTCAGTTTAGCCACCCTTACCAAGCAAACGTCACCGGCAGTAACATCCTTCTGTGGAGAGACCTTCTTCTGCAGCGGGGAGTCGCCCTTCAGCGTTCGCCCTCACAACGGGCGCGTGGTCCGTCGTCGCCGTCATCTTCATCGTGCAGAACGTCGTCCGGGAACTGAGCCAAGGCCGCGCGATCGACTGGCGCCGAGATGTCTATGAGGAAGCGGTCTACTGGATCGCGTTTGCCGTTCTTACACCATTATTCGTCTGGCTGTGCCGACGCTTTCCCTTCACCGCCGTCCCCTGGCGTCAAGCCTTCGTCGCTCATTTCGTCGCCGCCCCGGCAGTCGCCTGTCTGCAGGTTTCAACCTACTTCGGGATCCTGGCGGCGGGGAGTCTCGCTATCGGTACGCTTGACATCGCGGAGGTGCCCCGGTGGTTGGATGCCCGAGGCTTCCTGTTCCTTCTGCTCGCGATCACAGCGTACTGGAAGTATTGGGTGATCGTCGGACTGGTGCACGGCGTGGCGTACGCCCGGCTGTATTCGCGCGAACAGCGTGCGGCCGCGGAGTTGCGGGCCCAGCTGAGCGACGCCCAGCTGGATCGGCTCAGAGCACAGTTGCAGCCGCACTTTCTCTTCAATACGCTCAACAGCATCGCCGTCCTGCTGCGCGATGACCCCGAACGCGCTCGCACGATGGTCCTGCGACTCAGCGAGATGCTGCGCTTCGTCATCTATTCCGGCGGCGACCAGTTCGTGCCCTTGAGCCGCGAGATGGCGTTCATTCAACAGTATCTCGAGATCCAGCAACTGCGGTTCGGCGAGCGCCTTCGCGTCGGTATGGAGATCGCGGCCGATGTGGAACAAGAGACAGTCCCGCCATTTCTCATTCAGCCGCTGGTCGAGAACGCCGTGCAGCACGGCATCGCGACAGCCGAATGCGGTGGCACCGTGCTCGTGCAGGTTCAGAGACGCGCCGGCGAGCTGCACATCGAGGTCGCTGACACGCCGGCCGGTCCCGCCGAGCCCGGTGCGAGGACGGCCGGGGCAGGCCTGGGACTGACCACTACGCGGGAACGGCTGGCGAAGTTATACGACGGCGCCGCGTGGCTCACGATGGAGACGATGGAGGGAGGAGGGACGCGCGTGCGAGTCCGCATCCCGTCACGCATCAATGGGCGATGACCTTCTGCGCGTGATCATTGTCGATGACGAAGCGCTCGCGCGACGGGGCCTGCGTCAACACATGGAGCGCCATCGGGGAATCCGCGTGCTTACGGAGTGCGCGACGCGAGCGGAAGCAGCCCGCGCTATCGCCACGCACGATCCAGACATCGTATTCCTGGACATCCACATGTCTGGTGGAAGTGGGTTTGATGTTCTGGATGAGATCGGCACCGGCGTGCGACCAGTGGTCATCTTCGTCACCGCGTACAGCGAGCACGCGGTGAGAGCATTCGAAGTGAACGCCGTGGATTACGTCCTCAAGCCGGTGGACGACGCGCGCTTCGACCAGGCCCTCGACCGGGCCCGGGCCCGGCTTCGTGCCGGAAGCTCCGCTAACGCCGCCGACCGTATTCAGGCTGTCGCGCGAGCCCTGGCCAGCGCGGCGCAGACATCCGGATCGAAGGCCGCGCGACGGGTGGCCATCGATGATGGCCAAAAGACGCTGCTCGTCAGCGTCGATGAGATCGACTGGCTCGAAGCGGCCGGCAACTACGTGTACGTGCATGCAGGCCGACGCAAGATCCTCACCCGCGGTACGCTTGGCGGGCTGACTGCGATGATCGGCGATCCGCGATTCATGCGCGTGCACCGCTCCGCAATCGTCAATCGCGATGCGATCGTCCAGATCGAGACTGCAGGGAAGAGCCTGTACGTCCTTGGACTGCGCGGGGGCGGCAGGGTAGAAACGAGCTATCACTACAGATCCGCCGTGGTGGACCTCCTCCCAATGCGCTGAGTCGCGGCTGGTCACGACAAAGTCGCGGCTCGTCCCCTGATCCTTGCCTTCCACCTGGCTCCAGCAACATTTGCAGCACACCCGGCCACTTGGAGCCTTAATGCGCTTTCTCTGGATATGGTGCGCGGTCGCCGCGCCCGTTGCAGGCAGCGCCCAGGACAAGTGGAATTCGGCGCTAGACACGACGCTCGTCACATCGCCGGCTGCTGGATCGATGCTGCGCGCGTTGCCGGTATTGCAGCGGGCCATCAATGCGGTGGCTGGACACAGGGAAGGAGTCGAGGCGCTCGGCTCCCTGTCGAGTATCAGCACCGACCGCAACATGCTGCGAACGTCGACGGGCCAGGGCATGCATCCGGGAGTGCCAGCCATCGAGCATGCCGTGCTGCTCATGCGGATGGACCTCAAGGCCTCGCGTGTCTTCACCCTCCGTGATCTCGAGATTGACGGCGGGCAAATGTGGGCCTCCGGCGCGTTCATTACGGACAGCGGTGGGTATGACTTCAACTATGCGAATCGGACGTACAGAACGGGCACGGCCGACCAGTATGCGAGTCTGCGCTCCGCGCTCCTCCGTCGCGAGCTGCCCACGCTCTTGTTGTCAGCCTGGCATCGTCCCGAAACGCTCCGGAGCCTCGGAGTGGAGAGGATTCGCGGGCGGCCGAGTGACGTGATCTCATTCGCTGACTTCGATGGCTCACTGATAACGCTCTATGTGGACCAGGCGAACCACTTGCCGGTCCGAACCGAGGTTCTGATCGACGATCCGACGCGCGGAGATCAGGCCGTCCCCATTGACTACAGCGATTATCGGCTGGTGCAAGGCTTCCGGTTGCCATTCAAGACCTATCAGGATGGACCAGGACCGGAGCGCTGGGAAAGTCTTCTCACCCGAATCGAGTTGAACGGCTCCATTCCGGACAGCTTGTTTACCGTGCCACAGGGATTGGCGCCGAGTGCGGCAGGTTCGCCGTTGACGAAGCTGGCTGATGGCGTGTATGCCATGCCGGGAAGCGCCGCCATCGAGTTCCACGATTTCGTCGTTGTCTTCGAGGCATACGGGAGCAGTCGACAATCGAAGGCAAACATAGCGCGCATCCGGGCGACATTTCCGGGCAAGCCGGTTCGCTACGTGGTCAGCAGCCACTATCACGAGGACCATCTGGGTGGGGTCCGGCCCTATGCAGCGGAGGGCGTCACCTTCCTGACCACCGCAGACGCTGAGGCGCGCATCGTCCAAGTTCTTGCTGGTCGCCATGTGATGCGGCCAGATACCTTCAACGTGCGACCGCTGAAGCCGACGGTCGAGAGAATCGAGCGCTCGCGCGTCATCGAGGATAGCACGCGCCGGCTCGTGCTGTACCAGATCGGTCCCACCGCGCACGTCGACAAGATTCTGATCGGCTACTTGCCAAAGGAAAAGATTCTCATTGAGGGTGACCTCCTCGACATCCCAGGCGGGAAGCCGTCGGCTGGTGGCGAGGATACCGAGCAGCTCGCGGCGAAGCTGCGAGAGTTGCGTCTGCAGGTCGAGCGGATCCTCCCGATTCACGGTACTCCGGGGACGCTGGGGGATCTCGACCGGGCCCTCACAATGCATCGTGCGCGCTCGAGGTGTCCTCAGCGCCTGGTGGAGAGGCTGTTTTGCGACTTTTGGAGCTCCCGATGAGACCGGTACCTGTTGCAACGGTACCGCGCATCTGGCAAGGGCAAAGTCTTTCTGAAGGCCGCCGCAGACGCCGACGTGTTTCGATGCATTGGCCTGGAGTGTTCACGCTGACCCTCGCGTGCATGACCGCCGTCGAGGCCGCAGGCGCGCAGGAGTTCGGGTTTCCGGGGGCTGCGGTAACGGACACGGTTGTCCTGTCGCAAGAGATGCCCCTGCTCGCCAGCGCAGTGCTACGGGTCTACACCGACGCCGATCGCGCGGTGTATCTGTCGAATCTCTTTCGACTTCAGGCCGTGGCGCGACAGTTTGCCGACTCGCGCAGGTCGCTGGCGGAGTTGACGCGCGACCACCCGAGCACCGTACCCGAGATCCGCGCGGCCAATGCGCTGTACACGATGTACGCGACTGCCATGGAGCATGCAGGACGCGAGGGCTCGGGGGGAGCATTGAGGCAGGAGTTTACCCGCGGGTTGCGGCAGCTCGACAATCGAAGTGCGGCGCTTGTGCTTCGGGCGCTGGCGATCAGTCCGGCGACGCTCGCCGGCGGCGTTCGCGCCGCACTCCGCGGACAGCACGGGCGGACGACGATCTCGCTGGCGGACGCGCTTCAGCTGGTGAGGTCCTACCACACGCGCGAAGCACTTCGCGCGCTGTCCACGATTGCGCCGCCGATCGTGGCCGCGGACGATCGGCGGCGGTACGTCGTGAGGTCCAACATCCCGGTGAAGACGCCGGATGGCGCGACGAGCTGCGTGGTCGTCGTGCGGCCTCGGCGGCAGGGTCGAGTGCCAGCCCTGCTCAACTTCACGATCTACGCTGATACCTTCGCGAAGCGGGTCGATGCCCGGCGACTCGCGTCCCACGGTTACGCGGGTGTCGTAGGCTTCACCCGAGGCAAGCTGTGCAGCCCGAACAAGGTCGTCCCCTATGAGCACGACGGCGCGGACGGCGCGGCCGTCATTGCGTGGATCGCGAAGCAGCCCTGGAGCGACGGCCGCGTGGGCATGTACGGTGGGAGCTACGAAGGGTTCACCCAGTGGGCCGTGGCGAAGCACATGCCCATGGCACTGAAGACGATTACGCCGGCTGTGCCGGTAGCACCCGGACTCGACGTGCCGATGGAAGGCAATGTCTTCGTGAACTTCATCTATCCCTGGCCATTCTTCACGACCAACAACAAGACGCTCGACAGTGCGACCTACAACGATGTCGGGCGGTGGAATCGGCTGAAGCGTGACTGGTATGTGACCGGCCGGGCTTATCGGGATATGGACAAGATCGACGGGACGCCGAATCCGGTCTTCGACGAATGGATCCGGCATCCGACGTACGACAGCTATTGGCAGCGCATGATTCCGTATGGGGCCGAGTTTGCGAAGATACGGATTCCGGTGATGGCCACGGCGGGGTACTACTTCGGCGGTCCGGGTGCAGCGTTGTACTACTTCACCGAACATCGGAAGTACCTGCCCGAGGCAGCCCATTACCTGGTGATCGGTCCATACGATCATCCGCAAGGACAGCGCGGAGTTGTGAACGAGCTGGGCGACACGGTCTCGAATCTCTCGGGAGCCGGCTACGAGATCGATCCCGTGGCGCGGCTGGATTTCTGGCCTCTGCGCCTGGAGTGGTTCGACTACGTCTTCCATGGCGCGCCCAAGCCCGCGATGCTACGCGACAAGATCACCTATCAGGTCCTTGGCGCGAACGTCTGGCAGCACGCGCCATCCATCGACAAGATGGCAGATGCGAGGCACCGAATCGCGCTGGGTCCGGCGAGACTCGTCGTCGATTTCGCGAATCGAACAGACGTCGACCGCGTGCCGGCTGGCGGCGGGATCGTGGCGGACGCGATCGATACGGTGGACGCGCTCAAATTCGTGAGCGAGCCGGTCACGGAGTCGATGGACGTAAGCGGACTCTTCTCCGCCGAGCTCGATGTCGTGACCAACAAGAAGGACTGCGATCTCTATATGTCGCTCTCGGAGCTGACGGCGCGCGGCCAATACGTACTGCTCTCGCTGCTGACCCAGCGCGCCAGCCACGCCGGGAGCGGGAGTGAGCGGAAGCTGTTGACGCCAGGCCAGCGGGTGCGACTCAAGTTGTCGAGTATCCGGCTGATCAGCCGGCGCCTCCAATCGGGCAGCCGACTCGTGGTCATAGTGGGGCCGATCAAGGCACCGAACCTTCAGATCAATCTCGGAAGCGGGAAGGATCCGAGCGACGAGACGATCGCCGATGCGGGCCAGCCGATGCGGCTCGAGCTGCTCGGCGGCAGCTACGTCGACGTGCCCGTGCGGCGAGTCCGGTAAGGTCAGATTCGTCGCTGCGCTCGGAATGACACAGGTGTTGACGGAGCAGCGTCCTGCCTACCTGCGCGGTGGGTGACCGCAGCAGCAGTCGAGCTGCAGCAACGAACCAGGGGTTCCTCCACAAGAGAAGCGGCCCGGGCCGACGGCAGGTAAACCATGCATCTACATCAACGCCAGCCCTCGATCTCCGCCACCCAAGGGGTCAGGACAATTTTTGGCGTATTCCTGTACCCTACCAGAGCGGCGGGTTCGCGAGAACGACGGAACTGTGGATCTGGCGCTCGGGGATAGTCCAGTAGGTCCGCAGCAGCGCGGCCGTGTGCTCCTGCGCGACGAGCGCGAAGCCGTGCCGCTCGTAGAAGCTGATTGCCCAGCTCGCAGCGGCCCAGGTTCCCACGAGCATGCGTTGGGTGCTCCGTCGACGCAGATGCCCGATCAGCTCCGCGCCGACGCCGTGCCGCTGACGATCTGGCCTGACATACGCGTGACGGATCAGGTCCACGTCGCGAACGGGTTGCACGCCCATGACGCCGATCAATCCGTCCTCGGTCTCGAGTCCCCAGAACCCGACGCCTGCGGCAATTTCGGCCTGCAGCTCCGCTTCGGGCATGTACGGCTCGTGCCAGTGATCCGCAGGAATTACCCCGCGATACGCTTCGGCAGCAGCATTAATGATCGCGAGCATCGTCGCGAGATCTTCTTCACCACAGGGTCGGAGTGTGCGCATGCGGGGAGTATGCGTCCCGCGACGACACTCGTCTTGGACAAAAGTGCGCGCTCAGCGATACGGTCGCGGCGCTTCGATCAGACAGCGTAGCCCCGCGGCGTGACGCCGAACTGCCGTATGAACCAACGCGTGAGATGGCTCTGATCGCAGAAGCCGGCCTCTGTTGCCACTGCGGCGAGGTCGCGACCCGCGCGGATCAGCCGTTGCGCCAACGCGATGCGCCGCTGCAGGATGTAAGCGTGCGGCGTCAGGCCGAACTCGCGGGCGAATGCCCGGATCAACTGGTAGCGGCTCAGACCCGCCTCCTTCGCCAAATCGATAAGCGTCACCGGTGCCGCGGGATCAGCATCGATCCTCTCGCGCGCACGGCGGATGCAAGCTGTTGGACCTTCGTCCCTGACGGGACATGTCGTCGAATGAACGCCGAGCCGCGCGACCAGGCGCAGCACTGCGATCTCGCAGGGCATGGTGCCGCCCCGCCCTGCGCGGTACCGGAATGCATCGTCGAATAGCCGGTGCAGGCCGCGATCCGCGAACACCGGCGCGGTGAAAGTGAACGAGCGGGATGTTCCCACGAGGACATCGGCGCGGAGGTCCGCCAACACCGGGGGATCGAAATACAGAATGCGCCATGCACGCGAACGGCCGCCGATCGCCCGCCCATCGTGCACTTCGCCCGGATTTACACAGATGAAGTGGCCAGGCCCAGCTTCGACCTGGCCGCGACCGCTCCACGATGCATGGCCACCTGCATCGACCACACCGATGCCGTGCTGGTCGTGCGTGTGCCGCGGAAAGGCGCGCGCAGTCGACGCTGACATCGCATCGATGCCGGCGAGCGGAAAGGCATGAAAGGCGATGGCGTCGGACATCAGCAGCTGTCACCCAAGCCGGCGGATATCGGCGGCGACTTCGGACATATCATTGTTGAGTTGATGGTCACGACCGGCGAGTCGGCGTACGACAGCTCGTGGAATAGCCTTCGCGTAGAGGCCAGCGTGCTCGAGCGGCGCCGTTTCATCCTCACTGCCATGATACACATAAACTGGTGTCCGAGCCGGCAGTCGCTTGCCAAGACCGGACATGGGCTCGATGTCCTCGCTAGGCCAGCCACCCTGACCCACGAACGGCGCCGCGAGAAGAAGGATGCCGCTCAGCGTCAGGTCGGGCGGCTCTTGGACAAGCGTATTGATCAGGATCGTTCCGCCGATCGAGTGGCCCACCAGAATCGCTCCATTATCCAATCGGCCGAACTCCTTCTTGAGGGCAGCGCTCCAGCGCGCGTACTTGGGGTCGGCTTCGTTCGGCATGCGCGGGTAGCGGATTTCGTAGTCTGGCCCGAGTTCTCGCCCGAGGCTTTCGACGAGCTTGTCGTCCCACTCATCATGCGTGCCTTCTGCGCCACCGCCCTGAATGAACAGCACCTGATGCGTCATGGTGAATCCCTCCTCAACATGAGCAAATCCAATTGCGCGGGTGGCGCGGCTGGTGGCTGCGCCCGGCGGGTGGGCTGCGCCCGGCGGGACGGCGGGGCTATTTGGCGGTGGCCAGCGAGCGAGCCAGGCGCCAGCCCTCGCGGGTGACCAGCCGAGAATCGGCGGGACCCCTCAATCCCCCCGCCGCTCCCGCCGGCGCTCCAGCGCCCCCGCCCACTACGGCCAGCCCTCGACCTCCGCCACCCATCGGGTCAGGAATGCGTTCGCCTGGAAGCCGTCGAGCACGCGATGGTCGATGGTGAGCGTCACGTAGCACATCGGCCGCACCTCCACCACCTCCTTCCCACCCTGCTCCCGCGCCACCGGCCGCCGTTCCAGCTTGCCGACGCCCAGGATGGCTGACTGCGGTTGCGGAATGACGATCGGCGCCGCGATGAGGCTGCCGCTCACACCGTGATTGGAGATCGAGAAGGTGCCGTGCTGCACGTCGCTCGGCGCGAGCGTGCCGCTTCGGGCGCGCTGGGTCAGGTCCTGCAGCCGCTCCGCGGTGGCCCGCAGGTCGAGCGCCTGGGCGCGGTGGATGACGGGCAGGATGAGGCCACCCTGCGGGAGCGCGGTGGCGACCCCGATGTTGCAGTCGTCGAACAGCTCCAGCGCGTCGTCGTGCCAGCGACTGTTGACCTCCGGCACGGCCTGCAGCGCGGTGACGCTGGCACGGACGAAATAGGCGGTGTAGGTGAGCTTGAGCCCGTCCGCCTCCAGGGCGGCGCGGTGGGCCTCACGGTGAGCGACGATCGCGGAGAGGTCGGCTTCGAAGACCGTGGTGACGTGGGGCGCGACCGCGACGCTCTGGACCATGTGTTGCGCGATGCTGCGGCGCATCCCGGTGTGCGGCACCTTCCGGCTGGGATAGGCACCGAGCTCAGGCTTGGCCGGTGTGCCCGCGCGCGAGGCGACGTGCGCCTCCACGTCCTGCACCGTGATCCGCCCGCCCCGGCCGGTGCCGCTGATGGCCGACGGCTCGAGGCCATGCTCGGCGAGCAACCGGCGAACCGCGGCAGTCAGCTCCACTGCCGCGGGCGCGCCAGCCGCAGTTGACTCGCGCGCCGGTGCTGCCCCGTCTGCCTTCGCACGCCCAGCCGCTTCGACCGCGCCCACCTCGATCCGGCCCAGCACCTCGCCGGCCTGGATGGGCTGGTCCGCCGACTTGAGGATCTCACGGAGGATGCCGGTGGCGGGTGCGGCGATCTCCACCGTCACCTTGTCGGTAGTGATCTCGAGCAGCGGCTCGTTCCGGGTGACGGGCTCGCCCACGTTCTTGAGCCACGTTCCCACGACCATCTCGGTCCCCTCGGCCTGTTCGGCCGGGGCCGCGATCGCTACCAACTCTGCCATTCCAGGCTCCTTGCGTCTAGCTGTCACGGCTAGAACTCGAGCAGTTCCTGCATTTTGGCCGCGATCCCCTCGACGCTGGGAAGGACGGCGTTCATCAGTCCGAGATTGTACGGCGTCGGCACGTCCGGAACGGCGAGGCGGGAGATCGGCGCGTCGAGGCTCAGGAACGCCTGCTCCGCGACCACCGCGGCCACTTCCGCGCCGAATCCGGCCGTGAGCGTGTCTTCGTGGACGATCAGGCAGCGCCGGGTCTTCCGGACCGAGGCGAGCACCGCGGCCCGGTCCCACGGCGCGACGGTGCGGAGATCGAGCACTTCGATCGACTCCCCGAGCTCGCGCGCGGCGCGCTCGCATCGCTCTACCATGGCGCCCCAGGTGACCACCGTGAGCCGGTCGCCGTCGAGGACGACCCTGGCCTTGCCGAGCGGAAGCACGAACTCGTCCCCCGGATAGGGCCGTCGGGCCGATGCCCCGTCGAGCAGCGCCCGGTGCTCGAAGAAGATCGTCGGGTTGTTGCTTCGGAGCGCCGCGCGAAGGAGACCCACCGCGTCCT
>JBJMOX010000247.1:0-5725 GCA_045803515.1 Gemmatimonadales bacterium | reverse complement strand
TGCCCGGAGTCGTCGGCCTGGTCAACATCGGCCACGAGACCACCAACATCAACATCCAGGACGACGGCGTGCCGGTGCTCACCCGGGACATCCCGGTCGGCACCCGGCGCTTCAAGGAAGATCTCCAGCGGGAGCGCGGCCTGTCCTCCGAGGAGGCCGACAAGCTGCTCCAGGGCGTCGAGTCGAGCGAGGCGCTGGATCCGTTCCTCGAGTCCCGCGGTGAGGAGCTGGCCGTCGGCATCGAGCGCGCGGCCGCCTTCCTCCAGTCGGCCAGCCGGTCGGCCGGGGGCATCTCCCGGATCTTCACCACCGGCGGCGGTGCCCGCATTCCCCGGCTGAACAAGGTCCTGTCGGACCGGCTCAAGATCCCGGTCCAGCTGGCCAATCCGATCGAGAAGCTGCAGGTGGCGGACGGAGTATTCGACCTGTTGCCCGTGGATGAGGTCGCGCCCCTGTTGATGCTCCCGATTGGTCTCGCGCTGCGCAGCGCGGCGTAAACCCGAGCCCCGGACGTCACGACCGATGATCACCGTCAATCTCCGCCCGAACCAGAAGCGCAAGCGCGCCGGCTCTCCCTTCCAGGGGGTGATGCAAGGCGTCCGCGGTTTGGGCAGCAAGATCAAGGACCCCCTGCTGCTCGTCGCGGTGGCGAGCTGGGTGGGCGTGCTCGGCTGGCTCGGCGTCGTGGTCCTGGGCACCTCGCGCGATCTCACTGCCCTGGAGCCGCAGCTCGAATCGACTCGGGCGGAGCACAAGCGCTTCAAGGCGTTCCTGACCGAGAAGCGGCACCAGGAGACCATTCGGGACTCGCTGGTGGCCCAGATCGCCGTCATCCGCCACGTGGATGGCGACCGGTACGTCTGGTCCCACGTGCTGGACGAAGTGACCAAGGCGCTGCCGGCCTACACCTGGCTGATCGACGTGGGCAGGGCCAGCGCGGCGGCCCCTGGCGCGGCGCCGGCTGCCCCGCCCGCGGCCGCTCAGAAGCCGGCCGGATCCAAGGCGGCCGATTCGGCGGCGAACGTCCCCCTGGCGCCCTCGGTGATCCAGTTTGAGGTCAATGGCCGCACGGTGGACATCCAGGCGTACACTCGGTTCCTGCGGCAACTCGAGGCCTCTCCCTGGGTCAGCGACGTCACGCCGGTCTCGGCCCAGACCGTGGTGGAGAAGGAACGGCCGGTCACCGCGTTCACCATCCGGGCCAGCTACAAGCAGGCGGACTCGGCATACATCCGGACGGTCCCCCTCAGCCAGTCGGTGAGGTAGGCGAGCCATGGCATCCCTGACGTCACAGAAGTCCGCTCCCGTGCTCGTCGCGCTGCTGGCGGGCGTGGTGGGCTACATCGCATACAGCGGCTCCGTCATCGAGACCTTCGGTATGTCCGGGGTCACGGCGCGCCAGGAGCGGGTCGCCGCCATGCGCGATACCATCGCGCAGCTGAGCGCGGCCACCGACAGCGCCAAGAAGGAGCTGGCCCGTGGCACCGTGGAGGATCTCCGCAAGCGGCTGGAGACCTACCGTGGCAGCCTCTCGCTCCTCCGTCGCCTGGTGCCGGAGCGGAACGAGGTGCCCAACCTGCTCGACGACATCTCCAGCCGGGGCAAGATCCGCGGGGTGACCCTGTCGCAGGTGGTGCCGATGCCGGTCGAAGCCGGACCGGTGCCCTTCAACACCTACAAGTACAACATGTCGGTCATCGGTCACTACGATCAGATCGGCGAGTTCCTGGCCGACGTGGCCAGCCTGCAGCGCATCATCGTGCCCTACGACCTCAGCGTGAGCGCCGCCAACGCCAACGCGGCCAAGGCCCTGGGCGATACGTCCGGCTCGTTGCTCGAGGCCAAGTTCCAGATCCGCACGTACGTCAAGTCCGCCAGTCCGGAAGGAGAGGCCAGTGGCACGTAACGCTCTGCTCGGGTTCGCCCTGTTCGGCGCGCTGACGCTCGCCGGCTGCTCCGGCTTGGGGCAGCAGGACGAGGCCAAGGCGGCCCAGGCCCAGTTGGCCGCGCTGCGAGCCCGCACCGACAGCCTGCGGCAGCACGCCGTCCGCCACGACACCGCGGCCGCGCTGGCCGGAACCACCATGCTGGGCGCCCCGGCGCCCGACAGCTCCAAGGCACAGGGCAAGCCGGTGGCGGCGCCCGCCGCGGACTCGATCGCCCGGATGGATGACGCCGAAGCCGCCATGGCGGACTCGGTCCAGAAGGCACGCGAGATCGAGGTGTTGCGGGAGACCTTCGCCTATTCCGGCGGGACCCGGGACCCGTTCAACTCGCTGCTCATCGTCGACAAGAACGGCCCCGAAGTCGCCGATTGCGATCTGGTGGCCGTCTATCAGGATCTCCGCAACCCATCGAACAGCGTGGTGGTATTACGGGAGAAGGTCTCCTCCAAGCGGCACAAGCTGCGGGTGGGAGACCAGTTGAGCCGGGCGCGGCTGGTGCAGATCCGGCCCCGGGATGCTGTGTTCATGATTCAGGACTTCGGATTCGAGCGCCAGGAAACTCTCTCGCTGCGCAAGCAGGAGGTCGAGACACCATGACGGGTATGTATCGCTTCGGGCTTATCGCCACTGTGGCTCTCGCCGCGGTCTCTCCGGTCCGGGCCGACGAGCCCGCCAGCGGAGAGGTCACCGCCGTGAGTCTCTCGCCGGCCGCCGGCAAGGCCGAGGTGGTGATCGGCATTCATGGCGCCGTCCAGGTGCGTGACTTCCTGCTCACCTCTCCCGACCGCCTCGTGCTGGACGTGGTGGGAGCCCGGCTCAACCAGACGGCCGCGGCCCTCTACGACGGGGTCAAGCGGGGCGGGGTGCTCAACCTCCGCTATTCCCAGTTCCGGCCCGACGTCGTCCGCATCGTGCTGGAGCTGGACGGACCCAAGACCTACCAGATCGACCGGGCCGCCGAGGCCATCCGGGTGAACTTCGGTCCCGCGCCATCGTTCCAGGCGTGGACCTCGGAGAACGAGAGCGCGGTCGTGGCGGCCGATGAGGTTCCGGTCGCCGCTCCGCAGGCGCCGGTGCTGACCCGGAAGCCCGAAGTCCACGTGAACAGCGCCCCGGTCCTCTCCCGCGCCGAGGAGCCGCGGATCACGGTCACCTGGGATCGGGCGAGCGTCGCCGACGTGATCTCCGGGTTCGCCGCCTTCAGCGGACGCACCATCATCCTGGGCAAGGACATCAAGGGTGAGGTCAACGCCGAGATCAAGAACCAGCCGTGGCCCCAAGCGTTCCAGGCCATCCTGGCCACGCAGGGCCTGTCGGCTCAGGAAATGGCCGGTGGCATCATCCGGGTGGACTCGCCGACGGCGCTCGCGGCGCTCGACTCGCTCGAGCCGCTGGAGACCAGCATCGTCCGGATCAACTACGCGCAGGCCGGCTCGCTGGCCAAGACTGTCGAAAGCATCCTCACCAAGAACCGCGGCCGGGTCGTCGCCGATACCGGCTCCAACGCGCTCATCCTGACCGACACCCGGAGCCGCATCGCCAGCGTGAGCGACTTCGTGCGCGGGCTGGACGTGCGCACCCCGCAGCTCTCGATTCAGGCCAAGATCATCTTCGTCGATCGTACCGATGTCGAGCAGCTCGGCCTCAAGTACGACCTGGGCAATCGCAACCAGTTCTTCAACAAGCTGGTGCAGCGGCCGGACCCGGCCAACCCGGGCAAGCAGTTCGACAAGACGGTCAACGTCGTGGATCTGGGCGGCAACTCGGTTTCCGCCATCGGCAACGCGGACGCCAGCATCGCCGCGTCGGCGCTGGATGTGGTCTTCTCGACCAGCATCGGCGGCTTCTCCCTCACCAGCTTCCTGAGCGCGCTGCAGAAGACTGAGCTCGCCGACATCCAGGCCGAGCCGGTCATCTCCACGCTCGACAACCGCCAGGCCGACATCCTCGTCGGCGAGGAGACCCCGGTGCGCGTCATCGACGCCTCCTCCTCCACCAGCGGGACCGCCAGGGCCAACGTGCAGTTCAAGGAGACGGGCATCCGGCTCACGGTCACCCCGCACGTCACCAACAACCGCCAGGTGCTCATGCAGCTCCACACCGAGCGCTCGGCGATCCAGCTCCTCGCGGCGGCCGACCTCGGCTTCAATTTCTCGAAGCAGAAGGCCGACAACCAGCTCCTGGTCGAGGACGGCGAGACCGCGGTCATCGGCGGCCTCACGGTCACCACCGTCACCAAGAACCGGTCGGGGATCCCGCTCCTGAGCGGCCTGCCCATCATCGGGAAGCTGTTCTCCTTCTCCGACGAGCAGGAAAACCGCCGCGATCTCATTATCTTGGTCACGCCCCGGATCACCGACGACGGCGTCTCGGAGCAGTAACCGCGCGGCGCGGCCGCTCCTCCAGCACCACGACGGGAACGAGCCCGGCGCAGGCCGGGCTCGTTCGTTTTCCCTCAACCCCCGGGTGCCAGGTGAGGCGCGCGTGAGATTCCGATTCTCCACCGCCGGCGAGTCGCACGGCAAGGCCCTGATCGCCCTGGTCGAAGGGCTTCCCGCCGGGCTGCCGGTCTCCGCCGAATGGGTCGATCGCGACCTGCTCCGGCGGATGCAGGGCTACGGCCGAGGCGCCCGGATGAAGATCGAGCGCGACCACGTCGAATGGATCGCGGGCATCCGTGCCGGGGAGACGTTGGGCTCACCGGTCGCCATGCTCATACCCAACCGCGATTGGGGGAACTGGGAAGACGTCATGGCCTACGAGGCCTCGACCGAGCCGGGCGAGCTGCGCCGCCGGCGGGTCACCCGTCCGCGGCCGGGGCATGCGGACCTGGTAGGGGTCCTCAAGTACGACCGGGTCGACGCCCGGGACATCCTGGAGCGCGCCAGCGCCCGGGAGACCACCGCACGGGTGGCGGCCGGCGCCCTCGCCCGCCGGCTGCTCGAGGAATTTGGCGTCGAGATCGGGAGTCATGTGGTCTCGCTCGGCGGGATCATGGTGGCCCCGCCGGCCGAGCTGCCGGTGCCGCTCAACGAGGCTGCCGACCGCTCGGAGATCCGGGTGCTCGACCCCACGGTCGAAGCCGCGATCATTGCCCGGATCGACCAGGCCAAGAAGGCCGGCGACACGCTCGGCGGCGAGATCGAGGTGGTGGCGCGGGGCGTCGTGGTGGGCCTGGGCAGCCACGTGAGCTGGGACCGGAAGCTGGACGGCCGGCTCGCCGGCATGCTGATGTCGATTCCGGCGGTCAAGGCGGTGGAGATCGGGATGGGCGTCGGAGCGGCGCGCCGGCCAGGCTCGGAGGTCCACGATCCGATCGACCCCTCGGGTCATGCTCCGCCCCGCGGTGGCGACGCGCGAGGCGGTTTCCGCCGCCGCTCCAACAACGCCGGCGGGCTGGAGGGCGGCATCACCACCGGCGAGCCGGTCGTCCTCCGGGTGGCGATGAAGCCGATCTCGACCCTGATGTCGCCGCTGCCCACCGTGGACCTCACCTCGGGGCAGCCGGCCAGCGCCCAGAGCGAGCGGTCGGACGTGACCGCCGTTCCGGCCATGGGCGTCATCGCGGAGGCCCTGGTGGCGATCGTGCTCGCCGACGCCATGCTGGAGAAGTTCGGAGGAGACTCGCTCGCCGAGATGCGGCGGAATTTCGTGGGCTACGTCGGCGCGCTGGGGTCGCGCTGGGCGGCCCTGCGGGAAGCCGTGGAGGGCTGATGCCTCGCCACCTGGTGCTGGTCGGCCTTCCCGGGAGCGGAAAGAGCACCGTCGGCAAGCTGGTC
>JBJMOX010000246.1:0-7533 GCA_045803515.1 Gemmatimonadales bacterium | reverse complement strand
GTATTCAGGACGACGCCGCGAACCGTCGAGTCCCCCAGCAGATTGGTCGCGAGAATCTCCGCGTGCAGCCAGGAACCGTCCGGCTGGCGGAAGCGCCACTCGACCGGGCCAGTGACCCCGGGCTTCTTGGCGGCATCGGTGAAGAAGTTCGAGGCCCGCTTCCGGTCCTCCGGATGCAGCAGGTCGGACACCTGCAGGCCGACCAGTCCGGCGGGGTCGTACCCGAACACCCGGGTCGCGGCGGGGCTGACGAACCGCATCACGCCGGTGGCTCGGATCACGATGATGACGTCCGACGAGTGCTGCACCAGCGAGCGGAACCGGGCCTCGTTCTGGCGCGCGGCGGTCTCGGCCAAGAGGCGCACGTTCTCTCGTACCGTGACCAGTTGCCGGAACACCACCAGCGCCGTGACCAGCAGCGCTCCGAGCGCCAGTCCGCTCACCGGGTCGGTCCACGGCCGGATGGCGGCGACGAGAAGGAGCGCGTATGTGGTGCCCACGGCCAGGTAGGGCAGCGGGCTCAGCGGCTGGATCTTGGGCCGCGGGGTTGCGGTCGAGACGGTGCCCGCTACAGGCCGGCGGTAGAACAGCTCCGCGCTCGCAATGAGCATGACGTAGCAGAGCAGGAAGACCGCGTCCGTCCAGGCCGCGGGCCGCTCGCCGGTCTGCGCCCGGATCAGGTTGAACGTGAGGTCCGCGACGATGCTGACCACCACCCCGCCGACCAGCAGTCGGAACGCCAGCCGGTTCCCGTCGATCGGCCGGCGGAGCCAGACCGTGGTGCTGCCGAGCAGCACCAGCATGCTCGCCAGTGGGTAGGCGAAGGCGAGGATGGTCACCATGATGCTGTTCCCCTCGGAGGCGGCCGTGGGCCGGACCGAGAAGTACCAGATCGCCACTCCCCCGCCCACCAGCACCATCGCGGCATCGAGCACGAACTTCCACCGCTCGAGCCGGGTGCGGCGGGCCAGCGGGAAGCAGAGAAGCGCGCTCAGGGTGAGCAGCGAGTCGGCGAGGTAGAACGGATCGGCCCAGGAGACCGCCGGGTTCTGGCTCAGGACGGTGACGTACAGAACCGAGATGGCGTTCCCGATGAACACCATGCCCCCGCCGATCGCCAGGAGCCGGAGAGCTCGGCGGACGCCGGGGTCGAGGATGGTCCGCCTCGACGCCAGGGCGTTGAGCACCAGCACGCCCAGATTGAGCGGCATGAAGGCGACGTTGCCGATGAGATTGCGCACCTGGGGGCTGCCCCAGTCGCTGCTCTCCCACACCAGGTACGCCACGGCGTAGCAGGCGGTGAAGAGCGCCACGACGAAGGGAAAGCCGCGACGGCTTTCCGGCTGAGCGGTGTCCGAGATGGAAGCCTCCTAGTGTACCGGCCCACCGCCGGTCGCCCATTTCGTGGCATTCTGCAACTCGCAGAGGGCCGGGAAAGGAGGCGGAAACTAAGCTGGGGCTGGAGGTTACCTGTACGCCTGCAGGGGGCGCAGATCGCAGTGCAAGTCTTGGCAATGATGGTGCCGGGCCGATTTCAGCCCAGCAGCACCCTCCCGAGCACGCTGCCGAGCGCGAGGGCGAAGAGCACCACGGCGGCGCACCCCTTCTTGGCCGGCGCCCCGGCCTCCTGCCCGGCGGGCGGCGTTGGTGCCTGCGCCGGCGGCACCGGCTTCCCCGCCAAGGCGTCCGCGAACTCCGCGGCCGTGGCGAACCGCTCTGCCGGATCCCGGGCGACCGAGCGCATGATTGCCGCCTCGACCGCTTCCGAGATGCTGGCCATCGGGCGGAGCGGGCGAGGCGGTCCCATGAACCGGCGCATGAGGGTGGCCTGCGGCGTGGCCCCCTTGAACGGCGCGTCCCCGGCGATCATCTCGTAGAGCACGCATCCCAGGGCGAAGATGTCGGTGCGGCCGTCGATCGCCTTGTCGCCGCTGGCCTGCTCGGGGCTCATGTAGGTCGGGGTACCCACCACCATTCCTGTCGCCGTGAGCTTCTCCGCCACCTCGCTCACGGCGCGCGCCACCCCGAAGTCGGCTACCAGCACCTGCTCGCCCGAAAGCAGGATGTTCTCCGGCTTGATGTCCCGGTGCACCACTCCCTGCTCGTGCGCGTAGGCCAGCGCGCTCGCCGCCGCCTGGGCGATCCGGAGCGCCTCGGCGGGCGCGAACACCTGTTCCCGCTGGAGTCGCTCGTAGACGTTCTCGCCCTCGACGAACGGCATCGCGAACCAGAGCTGGCCATCGACCTCGCCCGAGTCGAGCACGCTGAGGATGTTGGGGTGCTGCAGCTTGGCCGCGACCCTGATCTCCCGCTTGAAGCGGTCGGCGCCGAGGGTCTGAGCCAGCTCGGGCAGGAGCACTTTGAGGGCGACGGGACGGTCGTGCTGGAGGTCCCGCGCCAGCACCACGGTGGCCATTCCCCCGCGGCCGAGCTCACGGTCGAGGGTATAGCGGTCGGCGAGGCCGGCCTGGACTAGAGCGCGGAGGTCCGGCTTCACGATGTGCCGGCGATCAGCTTCTGGAACCGCGGGTTCTTCCGCAGGGGGTCGAACGTGGGATCGACCTTGAGCCACCCGGGCGAGAGATAGTACGGGATTTTGAGCAGCGGCTCGAGCTGGTCGAGCGCCTTCTCCTGCTCGCCTAATAGGATGTAGATCCGCGCGAGCTGGTGCTGATTGTATGGGCCGCTGTACCCATCCCGGCTCACCGGCAGCAACGCGACACCCCGCTCGCCCTCCCTGATGGCCTCCGCCCGACGCCCCAGGTACGCCAGCGCCACACCAAGAAGCACATGGCGCTGAGGATCGTTGGGTGCTTCATGTAGTTGGGATTGGAAGGCTTGGCGTGAGGAATCGGCGTAGGCCCGCATCCGAACGCTGTCGCCATGCAGAGCATAGGTTTCCGCCATCACCTCTCCCCAAGTGCCCCGGTCACCGTCGAAGGCGCTCGGGGTCAACCGGAGCAGCAGCGCTTGCTGCTGATCGTCGAGCAGCCAGTAGAGATCCCAATAGGTCGCGATGTACGAGACCAGCGCGGTGGGATCGGCGTCCTCCGGCGTCGGCCGGACAACCTCGCGCGCGTGGGCCAGGTCACCTTGGGCCAGAAACATCATCGCCTTGGTCGAGCGGGTCTGGAGATGTGCCGGAGCCAGGGCCAGCGCCCGATCGGTCGCCGTCAGCGCCTCCGGGTATCGGCGCATCCACAAGAGCGTGAATCCCAGTCGGCGTGCGGTGGTGATCGACCGCGGGTCCAGAGCAAGGGCGCGCCTCAGCTGGGCCACCGCTTCATCCCAACGGCCGAGGCTTTGCTCGGCGAGTGCCGCCCCGGTCAGCAGGTCGGGATCGTTGGGAGCGATCCGCAACCCTTCGGCGTACTCTTCCCGTGCGTGCTCGTTGTCGTAGGTGATGTTCCTGTGGTAGTCACCACGGGCCAGGCGACCCTCGGCGCGGCCGGGTCCGAGCGCCACGGCTCGGTCGGCTGCGACCCGCGCCCGCTCGGCGTCAGGCACCGTGGGCGTGCCCACGTAGTTGGCGTAGGAGAGCACGCGCGAGAGCTGCGCCCACGCGGCCACGAAGGTCGAGTCGAGCGCGACGGCCTGTTCGTAAAGCGTTGCTGCATGGCGGAGCTGCCCCGGACTGGTTCCCCAGATGCCCTGGGCCGCGTCCTCGCCTTTGAGGAACGCATCGTACGCCGCCAGGCTGCTGGTGGGACGTGCCGCGAGCTCCCGCTGGGTGGGTGCCTCCATTGCGAGATTCAGCGCCTCGGCCACCCGCCCGGCAACGTCGGCCTGCACCTGGAACACATCCGACAACGCGGCATCGAACGGCTGCTGCCAACGGCTTGATCCAGTCGAGACCTGGATCAGCTCGGGACTGACCCGCACCCGGTTGCCGGCCGATCCCTTTTCCCATCGCACCGTGCCGGTGAGCAGATAATCCACCCCGAGCTCGCGGCCGATTTCCTGCGGGGTCTTGCTGGTGCGCTTGTATTGGCCGGAGCTGCTGCGGGCGGTCACCTGAAGCCCCGGCAGTGAGGCCAGCTTCCCGCGTATCTCATCCGTCACCCCGTCCGCGAAGTACTCGTCCTGGGGTGCGCCGAGGTTCTCGAATGGCACCACGGCGAGGAGCTTGGGGCCGGTATCGCGAGCGGCATCCGCGGCGTTGTGCTTGCGCAGCCATCCGAAGAGCACGCCGAGGCCGAGGACAAAACCCAGGGCCAGAATAGCGGCCGAGCGGAACCGAGGCCGACCCGCTACGGCCGTGGGGACCTTCGCAATCGTGCCGGAGGGCAGCGTGGCTGTCGCCGTGGCGGGCATCGCCTGGCGACTCGGCTGCGGGCCCTCCTCCAACGCCTTGGCAAACTCCCCCGCTGTCACGAACCGGTCTGCCGGCGCCTTGGCCAGCGCCTTAGCTACCGCCTGCTCGACCATTTCGGGTACCGTCTCCCGGACGGTCCGGAGCGGCCGCGCGGTCTCGGTGAATCGCCGGGCGATCATCGCCTGCGCCGTAGCCCCGCCGAACGGCGGCTCGCCCGCGAGCATCTCGTAGAGCACGATGCCGAGCGAGTAGATGTCGCTCCGGCCGTCCACCTCCCGTTCCCCCGTGCCCTGTTCCGGGCTCATGTAGGCCGGCGTGCCGATGGCCAGGCCGGTCTCCGTCAGCCTCTGCGCGACGCTGCCCCCGAGCGCCCGCGCGATCCCGAAGTCCGCCACCAGCGCATGGCGGCCGGTCAGCATGATGTTCTCCGGCTTGATGTCCCGGTGGACGATGCCCTCCTGGTGGGCATAGTCGAGCGCATCCGCCGCCTCCCGCGCGATCCGGAGCGCATCCTCGACGGGCAGCTGCTTTTCCCGGTTGAGCCGGTCGCGGAGCGACTCGCCCTGGATGAACGGCATGGTGAACCAGAGCCGGCCCCCCGCTTCTCCCGAGTCGAGCACGGTCAGGATGTGGGGGTGCTGCAGCCGGGCGGCCATCCGGATCTCCCGCTGAAACCGCTCGGGGCCCAGCGTCGCGGCGAGATCCGGATGCAGCACCTTGAAGGCGACCGGGCGGTCGTGCCGAAGATCTCGCGCCAGAAAGACGGTCGCCATCCCGCCGCGGCCGAGCTCGCGCTCGATCCCGTACCGGTCGGCCAGGGCGGCCGTGAGCTCGTTCCGGAGATCGGCCATCAGGTACTGCCTGCCAGGAGCTTCTGGAACCGCGGATTGCCGTGGAGCGGCTTCCACTCGGGATCGATGCCGAGCCAGGCGGGCGACAGGTAATAGGGGATCTTGAGCAGGTGCTCCAGGATGGCGAGCGCCTTGTCCGGCTGTCCCGCACGGAGATAGACCCGGGCCGCAAGGTGCTCGTTGTAGGGGCCCGAATACCCGTCGATGTCGCCGCGCTGCATCCGCAACACGTCATCGGCCTCCTGGGCAGCGTCGGCCTTCCGTCCGAGGTATGCCAGGGCGATCGCCTTCTGGATGCGGAGGTAGGGGTCGCCCGGCGCGCTCTTAAGCCGCGTGTCGCCCTCGGTGACCGCGGTGTCGGCATACGCGCGGGCCCGGTCCGGCTCGCCCCTCAGGTCGTACAGCTCGGCCAGCACCATGGCCCGGCCGAAGACGTCCTCGTCGAACGAGCCGAGCGGAAGCCGCAACGCCAGGCGCTGCTGGTCGTCGTCCAGCGCCCAGTAGAGATCCCAGTACTGGGCCACGTAGATCACCATCGCCGTAGGATCGATCTCCGCCGCGGCCTCCCGGATGATCTTCTGCGCCCCCGGGAGATCGCCCTGCGCCAGGTACACCATGGCCTGCGTCTCACGGGGTGCGGGGTGCTGGGGGGAGAGCGCGACGGCGCGCTGCGCGGCCTCCAGCGCTTCGGGGTAGCGTCGCATCCAGAGCAGCGCGATCGCCAGTGAGCGCGCCGGCGAGATGGATCGTGGGTCTACCGTCTGCGCCTGCTTCAGGGTGGTCACCGCGTCGTCCCAGCGACCCGCCGATTCCAGGGACCGCGAAAGGCTCACCAGGATGTCGGGATCCTGAGGCGACAGCTCCCGGGCCGTCGTGTACTGCTCGAGCGAGGTTCGCCAGTCGTTGCGGACGTTGTAGTAGTACTCCCCCAGCGCCAACCGCGCCGTGCCGAGCTGTGGCGCCAAGGCGAGACTGCGTTCAGCGGCGGCCTTGGCGCGAGCTCGCTCATCGCCTCTGGCCGTCCCGAGGAACGCGATCCGGGACAGCGCCCGGGAAAGGTTAGCCCAGGCGAGCGTGAAGGTCGAATCGAGCGCAACCGCCCGCTCGTATTGCCCCTGCGCCCGCCGGATGTCGACAGCGGAAGTCGCGTTGAACCCGGCGGCGATCTCGTTGCCCCGGAGATACGCGTCGTAGGCGGCGAGGTTCTGGGTGGGCCGGGCGCCGAGCTGGGCCTGCTGCCCCTCGCTCAGCGCGACGTTGAGGGCCGCTGCCACCTTGCCGGCGATGTCCGCCTGCACCTGAAAGACGTCGGTGATCGAGGCGTCGAACGGCTGCTGCCACTGGGTAGCGCCCTTGGCCACGTCGATCAGCTCGGGGCTCACCCTGACCCGGCTGGCTGCCCCGGGCGTCTTCTCCCACCGGATCTTCCCCACCAGCAGATAATTGACCCCGAGCTCCTCGGCGATCTGGTCCATCGTCTTCGAGCTGCCCTTGTAGGTCGCGGCACTCCGGCTGGCGGTCACCTGCAGCCCCGGCAAGGTGGCGAGCTTGCCCCGGATCTCGTCGGTGATCCCGTCGGCGAAGTACTCGTCCTCCCGCGCGCCCTGGTTGTCGAACGGGAGTACGGCCAGCCGCTTGGGCCCGCCGGCCGCCGGGCCTTCGTCGACGTGCGACCGCCGCCAGGCGAAGAGCACGCCGAGCCCCACCAGGAGACCCAGACCGAAGACCGCCACTGCTCTGCGGTGCCAGGGCGCCGCACCTTGCTTCCCGGCAGCAGGGACCGTGGCGGTGTTCGGGCGCATCGCCTGCTCGAGATCCCTGCCGAACGCCGCCGCGGACTGATAGCGCTCCGCCGGGGTCCGGTGCATGGCCTTGGCCAGCACCTTCGCCAGCTTCGGCGGCAGATCGGGGCGCACCACGTTGAGCGGGATCGGGTCGGTTGCCAGCCGCTTGGCGAGAATCGCCTGGATGCTGGCCCCGGTGAACGGCGGCTCGCCCGCCAGCATCTCGTAGAGCACGCTGCCCAGCGAGTAGATGTCGGTCCTCGCGTCGAGCTCCCGGGAGCCGCTTGCCTGCTCCGGGCTCATGTACTGCGGGGTCCCGATCGCCATCCCGGTCCCGGTGATCGAGTGGGAGCCGGAGGTCCCCCCGGACGTCTGGTCCCCCGCGCTGTGCAGCACCTTGGCCACCCCGAAATCGGCCACCAGAGCGTGACTTCCGGTGAGCAGGATGTTCTCCGGCTTGATGTCGCGGTGGACCACGCCGTGCTGGTGGGCATACTCCAACGCATCGGCGGCCTGGAGGGTCAGCCGGATCGCTTCCTCGGCGGGGATCTGGCGCACCCGGTCGAGCCGCTGCCGCAGGCTC
>JBJMOX010000245.1:0-9223 GCA_045803515.1 Gemmatimonadales bacterium | reverse complement strand
CGCGCTCTAACCAGCTGAGCTACTAGCCCTGACGTTGCGAAGCAACGGGGCCAGGAACCAAGAGCCAGGGATCAGGTCTTCCTGAGTCCCTGACACCTGGCTCCTGGCAAACGCGGCAGAAGGGATGCGCGGACGGCGGCGTTTGTGGAAGATCAGGATCGATATCGAGCGGCCATCTCTGACCCGTGCGATATCTCAGAACAGCAGCGCCTCGATCCGGTGCGCGTGCACCATCTCCTCCAACGGCGACCAGGCGAACACCGTGAAGCGACCGTCCTGCGATGCGACCAGCGCGATGGCATCCTGCTGATCGTGAACGAACTGCGCCGCGGACAGATGCCGGGTGCCCCCAAGCTGCGCAGGTGAGGCGAGCACCGGCACGTCATCGAGAACCGGCTCGGTGACCACTACCTGCTCCACGGGGCTGTGCCCGTCGCGACGCCGAATGGTGGCCCCGAAGGCGAGGACCTCGTAGCCGTCGTTGATGATGGCCGCGCCGTCCACCGCGGTGAGTCCTGCCGTGGTATCCACCAGCACGCGGACCCCGTCCCGCCCGCCGGCGCGGCCCCGCTCCTCCGGAGGCAGGCGCAGGAGCTCCGCCAGCCGGGTGAAGGGAGGCGAGATCCCATAGCCCACCGGTTGAACGATCGACTCCCGCCAGGTATTGCTACCGCCCGGCACCACCAGCAACGAGCCTCCCCGCCCGTGCCCGCGCATCGAGACGGCGAGCTGCACCAGTTCGTTCCCGGCATCTCCCCATGACACCGGCGCCTTGACGCCCAACAGTGCCTCGAGCAGCGCCGGACGCGCCGGAACACGTCCCCCCTCCTCGTCCAGCACTTGAATCCTGTCCCCGCGGACGACCGCAATGTTGCCGAACTTCCCGAACTCGGGACCGCGCCGGTATTTCAGCACCAGCAGGCCCGGCTCGACGACCTCGAGCACCAGGCAGAGATCGGGCAGGTTGCGGGCGGCGCCCCAGACCCGCAGCTCCTCATCCTGGTCTCGCCAGACGCCGAGATGGATGCCCGGCCGCTCGACGGCCGGGGCGAGACGGGTGATCAGGTCTGGCGCCAGCGGGAGGGAGCGCTCGAACAGCAGCGGCTGCCCCGCGCGGTGGGGCGGCATGAATGCCAGCGAAATCCGGGGAGGTCGGCCCTCCTCCCGCCGGAGGCTCGCCCAGAACGCCGCGTTCACCATGGTCGCGACGGCCGCCGGGTCGGGCGCGACGATGGGCGCCGCAGAGCCACCCCTGGGTGACACCTGGCGCGCGAAGAATGCTTCCACGACCTCGGCGGCAGCCGCAGCGAGAGGATAAGCTGGCTCGGTCACGAAGCGGCCTCCGGACAGAACGTTCGCGCAACGTCCCGGTGCCCCACCCGGACAGCCGGATAGACCAGCTGCTCTGGCGAACGGGTTTACGACGCAGGAAGGATAGCCGAGGCCGTCCGGAGCCGTGGCGCCGGGCCGACGCTCGACAACATCGTCCTCGGTCCCGCCAGGAGATGGGTATGGACCTCGAGGAGCGCCTGCAGCTTGGTCGGCTCGAATCCGCCTCCCAGCGGATCGATCGGGTAGGCACAGTACAGGCAGATGGCGTGGTCTTGAAGGAGCCGGTTCCAGTATTCCTCCAGCCGAATCGCGGCGGAATGCTGCCCATTCGTCCAGAGCAGTCCGACCATCTCGCCGAACGCCCGGACGCCCCGCACTCCCGCGCGGGCTCCAAGCGTCTCGCAGACCCCACGCACCACCTGCTCGAAGAGCGGCCAATCGGGTTCTCCATTCACCATGAAGCGGTCCAGTGTCTCCGCGGCGTCAAGGAGGACGAGCCGGCCCGCGCCGATCGCAGCCGCCGTCCCCACGTTCTCTTGACTCATGTGGCGGATGATCGCCTCCCGGTGCGAAGGGGTGCCGATCACCAGGAGGCCATCTCCCCGCGTGAGCCCCTCCAGGAGGTAGAGAATCACATTTTCTATGAGGAGCTGATCGTCATTGCCATAGAGCTGGACCAGGTGTTCAGGCGGCCCGGCCCGCTGGATCAACTCTCGCCATGACCACATCGACGAACCTCCCACCGGAGGGAATGGACCGGCGCCGAGAAGAACGGCCGCATGAGCTAGGGGGGCAGACCACGATATCCGCGATCGCTGATCATATGCAGGCGCCGAGGATCACAACGTGACTTGCGTCACGTCCGAGAGGCTGGAAACTTCGCAAGCTACAGCGCGAGCGCAGGGGCCGCCGGGCGCCCGTCACGTCAGTTTGGATCTCGTTGGTTTTCAACCTCACAGTACCGGGGGTGCGCTGGTGTGTGCCGATGAACGAGCCTCGGTAGAAACGCCCCCGACCGAGCTGGACGAGCTCGAGGGCGAGCTGGCCCGGCTGCGTGCCGACTTGGACATGGCCCGCGATCAGGAGCGGGAGCTGGCCGACTTCTTCGACAACGCCCCGATTCCGCTGCATTGCGTCGGACCGGATGGCACCATTCTCCGCGCCAATCGGGCGGAGCTGGACCTGCTCGGCTACGGCCCGGAGGAATATGTCGGACACCATGTGGCCGAGTTCCACCTCGACCCCTCCCGCGCGGACACGCTGCTCGGCCGCCTGCTGATCGGGGAGAGGGTCCATGATTTTCGCGCCCGGCTCCGCTGCAAGGACGGCTCGGTCCGCACGGTGCTGATCGACTCCAGCAGCCTCTGGGACAACGGTCGCTTCATTCACAGCCGCTGCTTCACCCGCGACGTGTCCGGGCAGGGACGGGCCGAGGAGGAGTTGCAGCGAAACCAGGAGCGTTTCCAGCTCGCGGCGCGGGCCACCCAGGATGTGATCTGGGACTGGGACCTGATCGGCGGCGAGGTGCGATGGGCGGGAAGTACCAGGGGGTTCTTCGGGCACCTGCTCGATGCTGGCGGGCCTCCTCCCAGCAATCCCTATCGTCTCTGGGCGGACCGGGTGCATCCGGAGGACCTCGCGCTGGCCAAGGCGAGCTCCCGCGCCGCCTTCGAGAGCGGCGCGAAGTCCTGGGAACACGAATATCGTTTCTTACGCGCCGATGGGTCCTGGGCGCATATCCTGGAGCGGGCGTTCGTCGTGCGCGACGTCAACGGGCACGCCATCCGGGCGGTCGGGGCCATGCAGGACATCACCCGGCGAAGGGAGTCGGAGCATACCACCGCACGGCTTGCCGCCATCGTGGCCTCGTCGGGCGACGCGATCGTCGGCAAGACGCTGGACGGCGTGATCACGAGCTGGAATGCCGCCGCGCAGCAGATGTTCGGGTACGCCGAAGGGGAGATCGTGGGACGATCGATCTTCCTGCTCATCCCGGAGGAGCTTCATGCCGGTGAGCAGACGCTGCTCGAGCGGATTCGCCGAGGCGAGCGGGTCGAGTTCGCCGAGACCGAGCGGATCCGGAAGGACGGCAGCCGCATCTCCATCTCGGTGACCGTCTCGCCGATCCGGGATGCCTCCGGCGTGGTCGTGGGGGCGTCCTCGATCAAGCGGGACGTCACCGAGCGCAAGCGCGCGGCCGAGGAGCTCGCCCGGCGAGAAGAGCGCTACCGCGCCCTGATCATCGCCACCACCTCGATCGTGTGGACGACCGATCCCGAGGGCAGGTTCAGCGAGCCGCAGGCCTCGTGGGAGGAGTACACCGGACAGCCGTGGCAGGAGCATGCAGGTCTGGGGTGGCTGGACGCCGTGCATCCCGACGATCGCGACTCGGTGCGCGCCTCCTGGCTGCGGGCCCGAGACAAGCGGACGATCTACGAGGCCAGGGGCCGGGTCTGGATGGAGGCCCATCGCCGCTATCGCCATTTCATCACCCGGGCCGCACCGGTGCTCGCGCCCGACGGGTCCGTCCGCGAGTGGATCGGCACGGTGACCGACGTCGAGGATCGCTGGCTGGCCGAGGAGCGACTCAGGCAGGCGGAGCGGATGGAGTCGGTCGGACGCCTCGCCGGCGGGGTGGCCCACGAAGCGAACAATCAGATGACCGTGGTTCTCGGGGCGTCGGAGTTTCTGCTCCATCGGCTCAAGGCCCCCGAAGCGCGGGAAGACGTCGAGCATATCCGCCGGGCGGCTCACCGGACTGCGGCGATCACCCAGCAGCTGCTCGCCTTCAGTCGTCGCCAGGTGCTGCAGCCGCAGATCGTGGACCTCAACGTCATAGTGAGGACCCTTCAGCCGATCCTCCAGCGCGCGCTGGGAGAGCTCTCCCGGCTGGTGCTTCGGCTGGCCCCTGATCTGGGCGCGGTAAAGGCGGACCCGGGACAGCTCGACCAGGTGCTGCTCAATCTGGCGCTCAATGCCAAGGACGCGATGCCGAACGGAGGCGTCCTCACCGTCGAGACTCAGAACGTCATGCTGAGCAGGGCCTACGGCGCCGGCAAGGCGGTAGAATCTCTCACGCCTGGTCCCTACGCCATGCTCATGGTCGGCGACACCGGCCGGGGTATGGATCGGGCGACCCAGGGCCATGTCTTCGAGCCCTTCTTCACCACCAAGGATGTCGGCGAGGGCACCGGGCTCGGGCTGGCGACGGTCTATGGCATCGTGAAACAGAGCGGCGGTTTCGTGTGGGTCTATAGCGAGCCGGGCCACGGTACGGCCTTCAAGATCTACCTGCCGCTGTTCGTCTCGGCCCTGGAGACGGCCAGCGCCACTGCACCGGTGCCGGCGGAGGGAGGAAGCGAGGTCCTGCTGCTCGCCGAGGATGAGCCTCCGGTGCGTGACATTCTCGCCCGATCGCTGCGCGACTATGGCTATACCGTGCTGGAGGCCGCCGACGGCACCGAGGCCCTGGAGCTCGCCGGGCGGCAGCCCTCGCCGCCCGCCCTGGTGATCGCCGACGTGGTGATGCCCGGGATGGGCGGCCGGGAGCTCTCGGAGAGGCTCGCCGAACGCTGGCCCTGGATTCCGGTATTGTTCACCTCCGGATATACCGGAGTCGATGCCGTCAGCCGCGGCCTGCTGCAGGAGGACCGCAACTTCATGCAGAAGCCCCTCGAACCGGAGGCCTTGGCCCATAGGATCAGGCAGATGTTGGACGCCCGGAGGTTGCCAAGCGTCCCCGTCTGACTCCGTGTCATGACCGGGCCCGAGATGTCGCTCGGTTGTGACCTGGATCGCAGATTTAGCGGGAAGATGACCGCCTGTTGGTGTACCGCCCTCTTCGTGGAGAGGGTCTTTCGCCAGTGCCACCGCGCTGTGGGGAGGGCCCATGTCTTCGCCAGAGGATGACTTCGTAATCCCGCTGTCAGTCGCCCCCACCGTTCTTGTCGTCGACGACGAGTTGACGCCGCGATCGATTATCTGCCGGATGGTCCGAGGAATGGGGTACCAGGTGCGCACCGCCCGGAACGGACGGGAGGCTCTCCGCTACCTGAAGCAGCACCCCGGTGAGATCCAGCTGGTGCTCACCGACCTCGTCATGCCCTACATGGATGGCGGAGAGCTCGCCGAGCGGGCCCGGGACCTCGATCCGCGTCTCAGGCTGGTCCTCATGTCGGGCTACCCCAGAGCCGAGGTACGCGACCTGGTTGGCGGGTACCCGGAGCTGCCCTTCCTGGAGAAACCGGTAGGATTCGGCCGCCTGTACGAGCTGCTGGGGGAGCTGCTCGGGGTGGTCGGCGGCCCACCGGGCGGCCCGCGGCACACCGCACCGGCCAGGTCCCGGAGTTCCGAGCCCGTCTCGGGGTGACGGGCCGGCGGCTCAGCCGCTTTCCTCGGCCCAGTTCCTGGGCTCGAGCATCGCCAGAAGCTCCGCCTCGAACGATCCCGGCGGATAGATCGGCGCGTAATCCCAGGCGGCGACCGGCGGCAGGCTCATGAGCACGCTCTCGACCCGTGCGTTGGTCTGCAATCCGAAGACGGTCCCCCGGTCGTGGAGCAGATTGAATTCGGCGTACCGGCCCCGCCGGACCAGCTGGAAGTGCCGCTCGCGATCGCCGTATTGCAGCTCGCGGCGCCGCGCGACGATCGGCCCGTAGGCCGCCGGCAGGGCGCCGCCCACGTCCAGCACGAAGGCGAGCAGCCGCTCGAGATCCAGTCCGCCCTCACCAGCGCGCAGGTTGTCGAAGAAGATCCCGCCGATACCTCTCCGTTCCTCGCCCCGGTGCGGGTTCACGAAATAGTGGTCGCACCAGGTCTTGAAGCGGGGATAGAACGCAGGGTGGTGCCGCTCGCAGACGGCCTGCAACACCCGATGGAAATGGATCGCGTCCTCTCGGAACGGATAGGTGGGCGTGAGATCGGTTCCGCCGCCGAACCAGGCGTCCCGCACCTCGCCCGCGGGATCAGTGATCTCGAAGTAGCGGACATTGAGATGGACCGTGGGAACCATCGGGCTTCGCGGGTGGACCACCAGACTCACCCCAGTGGCATAGAATCCCACTTCCTCGAGCCCGCTCGCCTGCGCTCCGACCCGCTGCGCGGCGGCGGCCGGGAGGATGCCTTCGACCGCCGATCGGTTGACGCCGGCCTTCTCGAAGGTCACCCCTTCCAGCACCCGCGCCACGCCTCCGCCGCCACCGGGTCGCTCCCAGTGGTCTTCCCGGAACTCGCCGCCCCCATCCATGGTGGCGAAGAATCGGGTCGTCTCCTCGTGGAGCGCTGCGAGCGACGCGGTCACCCGCCGGCGCATCGGCGTTCCGGTCATGCCCCCGTCCACTCCTTCACCGCGTCCACGAAGGCGCGGGCATGGGCCACGGGAACGTCGGGCAGGATGCCATGTCCCAGATTGGCGATGTGTCCGCGCCCCCCGAACGCCGCCAGCATTTCGCGGGTGCGCTCGCGGAT
Source organism: Gemmatimonadales bacterium (assembly GCA_045803515.1). Taxonomy (GTDB): domain Bacteria; phylum Gemmatimonadota; class Gemmatimonadetes; order Gemmatimonadales; family GWC2-71-9; genus CAVVWJ01. Next base: position 2,425 of record JBJMOX010000245.1, on the reverse strand, counting down.
CATTGTCGGCGCGGCATAGAGCCAGCAGGGGTCCAGATTCCCCTGCAAGGCAACGGCATGATCCGCCAGGCGGCGGCGCGCGGCGGCGGCGTCGGTCTGCCAATCCACCCCTACCACCTCGGCTCGCGTGGCGGAGGCTATCTCCTCCAGTGCCCAACCGGCTCCCGGTGCGAAGACGATGGCTGGTGCGCCCGCCTCCCGCGCCAGCGTCACCGCCTCCGAAAGATATGGCAGGGCGAATTCCCGGAAATCACGCGGACCCAATGCGCTCGCCCAGGAGTCGAAGAGTTGCACTGCCTGGGCGCCGGCTCGCACCTGCGCCTGGAGGAAGCGCCCGACCGCCCGGGCCAGCCGGCCGAGCAGCCGGTGGGCGCCTGCCGGGTCCTCGAGCAGCAGCCGCTTGGCGTAGGTGAAAGATTTGGAGCCGCCGCCCTCGACCATGTAGCTCATCAGCGTCCAGGGCGCGCCGGCGAAGCCGATCAGCGGTACCCGTCCCGCGAGCTCCCGCCGAGTCAGACGGATCGCCTCCAGAACGTACCCGAGATGCTCCTCCGGCTCGATGTCGCGGAGGGCCGCACGGTCCGTCGCCGATCGGAGGGGCTGAGGGAATCGCGGGCCGAACCCATCGGTGACGGTGAGCTCCATGCCCATCGCCTGCGGGATGACCAGGATGTCACTGAAGATGATGGCGGCATCCACCCCGAGCAGATCCACCGGCTGCAGTGTGACCGCCGCCGCGAGCTCCGGCGTACCGACCATGGTGAGAAAGTCGGCCCGCTCCCGGACGGCGCGGTACTCGGGCAGATACCTCCCCGCCTGGCGCATCATCCAGACCGGGGGTCGCTCGGTAGCCTCGCGCCGGCAGGCGCGGAGAAAGAGATCGTTCATGCCTCTCCGGGATTCAGCGACTGGACAGGAGCGTTCGGACGCCGGCCGCGAGCGCCTCCGCCGTCGGCCGGGCGGCGACGCCGGCCGGCGGCCAGCCGGAGGCACGGGCTGCTGCGGCCGTGGTCGGCCCCACGGCGAGGAGCGCCGGCCGGGAACCGCCGGGACAGGAGCGTGCCAGCAGGTCGGCGACGCTCGGGCTCGCCACCACCACCACCTGCCCGCGCTGCACCGCCAGCCGAGCCTCGCCTTCGCCGGCCAGCACGGAGCGGTAGCAGACCACCTCCTCCACCTCGATCTCGTCATCGCGCAGGCGCGCCGGGAGCTCGTCCCGCCGGATCTCGCCGCAGGGGAAGAGCACCGGTCCGCGAATACCGGCCTCGAGCATCGCGCGGGCCAGTGCGCCGGCGGCGCCGAGCGAGCCGGTGAGCCGGCCATCGGGCGCGTGGAGCGGCAGCGGCAGAGCGCCCAACGGCGCCGCCGTGCCGGCTCCGGCGGCCCACAGGGACGGCCTGCCTGGCGGCTCGAACGCCGCCAGCTTCCCCGACGTCAGTACCCGATCGACGAACGCGCGGGCCGAGCGCGGCGAGGTGAAGGCGACCGCCTCGAACCGATCCAGCCGCTCGAGCGCCGCGTCCACCGGTCTCCAGTCAAGTGGAGGCGCGAACGTCATCAGCGGGTGCTCTTCGACCGCCACCGGGATCGCCTGCAGCGCCGCGAGCAGGCCGGGAAAGCTGCCGACCGATGCGGTGACCACGACGGTGCCCCGCATCAGGGCTCCGGGACGGAGGGGACGGTGGCCGCGCGGACCTCGGCCAGGATGGAGCTCGCGCCTTCCGCGAGGAGTCGCTCGGCGAGAGAAATACCGAGGGCATCGGCCGCGGCTTCGTCATCCACGTCCGCGCGCTCGATGCCTTCGACCGCACGCTCCCCGCCGAGGCTGACCACCCGTCCGTGCAATCGAAGATCGCGAGCTCCGCTCCCGAGCTCCGCGTAGGCCGCCACCGGGACCTGGCAGCCGCCCTCCAGGCGGCGGAGGAATGCGCGCTCCGCCGACACGGCGAGCGCGGTGGGCCGGTGGTGCACCGCCTGGTTCACGGCTGCGGCCAGGGTCGCGTCGTCCTGGCGCAGGGTGACCGCCAGCGCGCCCTGTCCCGGCGCCGGAAGCATCAGCGCGGGGCTCAGGCGCTCACCGATGCGATGCTCCAGCCCGAGCCGGACCAGGCCGGCGCTCGCGAGCAGAATGCCGCTCCATTCGGCCCGGGCGTCGAGCTTCGCCAGTCTGGTATCGACGTTGCCTCGCACGTCGGTGACTCGGCAATCGGGGCGCAGGTGCAGCAGTTGCGCTCGTCGCCGGAGGCTGCTGGTGGCGAGCAGCGCACCCTCCGGCAGGTCCTCCCAGCGGCACGGGCCGTGTCCCACCAGCGCATCCCGGGCGTCCTCCCGCTCGCCGATCGCGCCGAGCGCGATGCCGGCGGGTAGGGTCGTCGGCAGGTCCTTGAGCGAATGCACGGCGAGATCGATCCGGCCCTCGAGCATG
>JBJMOX010000244.1:0-8819 GCA_045803515.1 Gemmatimonadales bacterium | reverse complement strand
CGGCCGATCAAATGACAAGGTGCCATCGGCGTGGCAGTACAGGTTGGTGGGCTTCGCCGCCTTGGGGGGCCAGGCCTCGTAGCTGCGCCAGCGGTTCGCCCCCGACTGAAACATCGTGGCCTGCCAGCCCGGCTTCTCCCCCTGCCCATGGAGGTAGTAGCGGAAGAACGGCGCCTCGATGGTCTCGCGGAACTCGCGGGCCGTCTCGTGTCCTCCCAGCGCGATCAAACCGATGCTATCTCCCTTCGGCGCCCGCCACTGGCCGTGAAACCATGGCCCGGCCACCATGAGGTTGGTGTGCTCCGGGTCGTGCTGCTGGGCGTGACGATAGATCTGCCACGGTCCCCACGGATCCTCCTGATCCCAGAATCCCGCGACGTTCAGATTCGGGACGGTCGAGCCGTGGAGCTGGCGGATCCACGCCTCCTTCTTCCAGAACTCGTCGTAGTCCGGGTGGGCCACGACATCGTTCCAGTAGTGAATGGAGCCGTGAAGGTACCGGGCATTGATGTTCGCGAGCGGCCCCAGCGCCAGGTACCAGGAATAGGTGTCGTAGATTTCGAACGCGAAGTTGGTGTTCTTGAACTTGTCGGCCTGCTCGAGCACGGCATACTCGACCGCGTAGCTCTCCCGGAGCGCGCCGTATCGGTGCATGTCGTCGTTCATCCACTGATCCACCGGCGACGCCTGTTCGCTGATCGCCTTGAGCGCCGGATGCGGGTGCAGCAGCGCCAGCGCGGTGGTCAGCCCGTCGTAGGATACCCCGTACATGCCCACCTTGCCGGTGTTGTTCGGCACGTGCTTCACCAGCCAGTCGATGCTGTCGTACGCATCGGTCGTCTCGTTGGTGGCGGTCGAATCCGCCAGATCCACCTGCGAGCTGAGCTTGAAGACTCCCTCCGACTTGAATCGTCCCCTGAGGTTCTGAATCGCGAAGATGTAGCCGTCCTGTGCCAGCTCCTTCATGCTCGGCGGCATGGCGTCGGGAGGTTTGTCCGGCACTCCATACGGCGTCCGGCGGAACAGGATCGGCAGCGGCCTGGTCTGCCCCGCCGGCGCGAGGATGACGGTCTCGAGCCGGACACCGTCCCGGACCGGCACCATGACCTCGGTGAGCTGAAACAGCGGCGCGCGCGCAGGCGCGGGCGCGGGCTGCTGCGCCTCACCAGCCATCGGGAGCAGCAGGGCAACGAGAGCGAACGCGCGCGCGGGCATCGAGTCTCCTGGCTTCAGGGGAGCCGGGCGGCCGGGCCGGCTTCCGGCATGACCTGGAGCAGCACGGCCGGACGCACCGAGATCTCCCCGGCGAAGGGCCGGCTGTGCGCCGCGATCAGGCTCACCGCCACCCCGACCGCGCCGGCGAAGATGCCCAAGATGATCCGGTTCGCTGCGCGATTGTCGCTGTGGACCAGGGCGATGGTAAGCAGGGTGAGCCCCGCCTCCAGCAGCAGCGCGGTCCACTTGACCCAGTTGATCGACGAGTGGCTGAGGATGATCCGCTGCCGGCGGGCGTCCAGCGCGCTTTGGAGAGAGACGATGAGCTCCCGTTGGGCCTGCACCTGGCCTGGGCCCCCGAGATCGAGCGCGAGGGTCAGACGCAGGGCCTCCACCAGGGAGGTTGGCGCGAGCGTCAGGGTCACGTGCCCGCGCGACATCGCCGGCCAATCCTGGGTCACCGCCTCCTGGATGTGGCGCCGAACCAGTTCCCGCAGGCGCGCCTCGGGCGCACCGGGAAACCCCGTAGCCAGGAGCACGACCGCCCGCAGCGCGCTCGCCTCCCGATTCACCGCGGTGCTCGCCCGGTCGAGATCACCCCAGACCTGCGCGGCGAGGAAGCCGACCATCAGGGCGAAGAGGAGCGACATGGGCGGCAGCATGCCCGGTGAGACCGCCTTGAAGGCACGCGCCCGCTCGCCCACGGCGAGTGCCGTAATGAGCAGGTAAAGGCCGGCAGTGAAGAGGTAGCAGGCCGCGAGGATCACGACCGCCATTGCCGGCACCGAGAGGTTGAGGAGCCAGTCGCCCATTTGCTCTCCTGCGCGTGGGTGGATCGCCCGAATCTGGTCGCGCGGCGGCCGTGCCTGCAGGCCCGCGAGTGGGATGAATCTGGCGCCAGAAACCGGCAGGCAACAGGTATTTGCGCCCTACCGGACCGGTGGCAGGGCGCTGACGACCGACCAATGCGCATCCCGGAGGCGCCAGCCATCGGTCCCGTGCTCGGCCAGACCGGTGAAATACCCGGCCTCCACCACCCGCTTCCCCGCCGTGTCGACGCGCACCTCGTAGCAAGGCGCGGCAAGCACGGCGAGCCCCGGGGTGAGCGGATCCACCCGCACGCTGTCCTCCCAGCGGAGCTCGAGGTGCCGGATCACCCGGCTGAGCGCCTCGATACCTTGCGTCGCGGCGTCGCTGGTGGGGAACACGACGCGGCCCTCGGCCGCCATGAAGAATGCCGGGCTCCGGGCGAAGTGCTCCCGCCAAGCCACGGGGCCTTCGCGAGTGACGTCGCGGGCGATCGCCAGCGCAAAGGCGCGCACGCTGTCGACCAGGGCCCGGGCGTGCGCCGGCTTCAGCGAGGATGCCTCGGGCGCCGGACGATCGCGGGTGCAGGTCACGAAGCAAACGACAGCCATCAGGGGCAGCCAAGGTGAAGCGCGCATGACTCACCTCTCAGGTTCAGCCGGCCGGCTCGAGGCCGAGCTCGGCGATCTCGCGGAAGCGATGATGCTCCACCACGTTGAGCACCGTAACGGAGGCTCGGTTGTCGCCCTTGGCATCCCACTCGAGGACCCGGCTGTACGCGACCCCCTGAAACCGTACGGTCCTCATCGCGGCGACCACTTCGGCTCGCCCGGGAACCGCGCGCTTGGCCGTGGCAGCCCGATCGATCGCGAGCAGCAACACCCGGGCGGCGTCGTAGGAGTTGAGGGCGTAGTTGACGATCGGCCCATGGCGGCGAATGTATTGGTCCGCAACCTCTTCAGAGCCCGGAACCCGCCCCACCGCGGCGGATGCGGCCAGCACCAGGACGCCCTCGCCCGCCGTGGCGGCCTCCCCGGCAGGCTCCAGAAAGTTCGCCACGTCCCAGCAGCCGTCTCCGGTGGCGAAGCATTGCGCGAGGCCGGCATCCCGGATCGCGCGGAGAAGATCCGCGCCCTCGAAACTTCCCCCATAGAAGAGGAGATCCAGGTCCGCCGGCAGCCCCGCGACCAGCCGGCCGAACTCACGTTCGCCTTCCTTGATCGGGAGCCGAGCCAGCACCTGTCCCCCCAGCGTGGTGAACGAGCGCCCGAACTCGTCGGCCATGCTTCTGCCGTACAGGCTCGCGGACTGGAAGACGACCGCCCGTCGCTTCCCCAGCGCTCCATGGAGATAGTCGGCAATGGCGTGCCCCGTGTGATCGTCCCGGTTGGTGTAGCGGAAGACGTTCGCCAAGCCGCGCTCGGTGAGTGCCGGATTGGAGGCGATCGGGGTGATCATGGCCAGGCCGTCGGCATGGTAGATCTCCGACGCGGCGAGGGTCACATCGCTGTTGTAGTGGCCCACAACGCCCAGCACGGCGGCGTCCGTCCCCAGGTACCGCGCGATGCCCTCGCCGTGCTCGACATCCGACCGGTCATCCGCGGCCAGGGCCTCGACCCGCATTCCCTGAATGCCGCCGGCCGCGTTCCGCTCCTCCACGGCGAGCTCGGCGGCCTGCCGCATCTCCAGTCCCAGCCGGGCGGAAGGCCCCGAGAAGGGTCCGGCGATGCCCACCGCGAGGGTCCGCCCGCTCATTCCTTCTTCACGGCGCCACGACCCGCGGGAGCTCGATGAAGCTCGCCTGGCCCGGCGCGTGGTAGATCCGCTGGACCGCCTTCCGGTAGTCTCCCGGCTTGGCCCAGAAGATGTTGGGCACGAAGGTCTGGGGATTCCGGTCGTAGAGCGGGAACCAGCTCGACTGGATCTGCACCATGATGCGGTGGCCGGGCAGGAACACATGATTCGCGGTGGGCAGGGCGAAGCGGTAGAGCAGCGGCTGACCGGCCGCGATCGGCTTCGCGGTCTCCAGGCTCTCCCGATAGCGGCCCCGAAACACGTCGGCGGACACCATGAGCTGGTACCCGCCCATGGCGGGCTGTCCGGCCACCTCGTCGGGGTACGTGTCGATCAGCTTGACCACCCAGTCGGCATCGGTGCCGCTGGTCGAGGCGACCAGGTTGGCGATCGGCTGACCGCTGATCTTGACCGGCTCGGTCAGCACGTCGGAGACGAACGCCACCACGTCCGGGCGGCCCGACGCCTCGCGCTGATCGTCGACCAGCCACTGCTCCCAGGTCAGCGGGTACTCGTAGCCTACCGGCTGAATCGGGCGGGCGCGGAACGGCACCGGCTTGGCGGGATCGGAGACGTATTCGTCGAACGCCGGGTCGCCCGCCTTGGGCGGGTCGAAGCTGAGCTTGAGACCGGCCGTCAGATGAAGCGGCGCCGGCCGGATGGTGCAGCCACTCGGGCAACCGGCCGGCCATGCCGAAAGCCGGCGCCAGGTGTTGGTCCCGGTCTCGAACGCCGACACCGGTGGGACATCGGCCTTGGGGGCGCCGTCCTTCAGGTACTGATCCAGGAACGGACGCAGGATCTGCTGTCTGAAGTAGAGCGCGGTGTTGCTGTTGAACGTGAGGGCGCCGAGCGTGCTGCCGTCATCGATCTCCTGGCCGTGATACCAGGGTCCCATGACCAGGAACACCTTGTCGTTGCCCGCGTCCTTGGGCTCGAGCGCCTTGTACATGGCGATGGCGCCGTAGATGTCCTCCTGATCCCAGAGGCTGTGCACCAGCATCACCGGGACCTTGAGCGGCTGGCCGGCCAGCACCTTGTCCACCGCCTGGTCGCGCCAGAAGGCGTCGTAGCTCGGATGCTCCAGCAGCTTCCGCCAGAAGCCGACCTGCTCCATCCCCCGCCGTCGGCCGAGCTCGCCCGCCGATCCGGCCTGCATGAACATGGCGTAATCGTCGAAGTGGCTGGTCCACCACCTGGCCGAGTTGTCGCGGGTGGCGTCCTGCTCGTAGATGTAGGCCATGTTCTGCTGGCGGAAGGCACCGTTGTGGAACCAGTCGTCGCCCATCCAGCCGTCCACCATCGGGTTCATCGGCACCGCCACCTTGAGCGCCGGATGGGGATTGACCAGCGCCATCAGGGGAAGGAAGCCGTCGTAGGAGATGCCCAGGATACCGACCTTGCCGTTGCTCTCCGGCAGGTGCTTGACCAGCCAGTCGATGGTGTCCCAGGTGTCGGTGGAGTGGTCGACCGCGGTCGGATTCTCGGGGCCGTGCAGCGGCCGGTTCATCACGTAGTCACCTTCGGAGCCATACTTGCCACGCACGTCCTGCACTACGCGGATGTAGCCGCCCTCCACGATGACGTCGGTGGCGTTATCGTAGCCGGTGAGGATCGGGCCGAGGTGAGAGCTCTGGGCGTGGCTGGTGAGCTCGGTGGCGTTGTACGGCGTGCGGGTGAGCAGGATGGGTGCGTTCCTGGCGCCCTTGGGCAGGAGGAGAACGGTGTGCAGCTTTACCCCATCGCGCATGGGGATCATCACGTCCCGTCTTTGGTAGTCGAAGCTGTCCGTCACCGGCCTGAAGTTGGCCGGCGTCTCACTCGGCAGGCGTGAAGGCGCCGCGCTCGGCCGCGCTTGAGCCTGCAACCGTTCGGCGGCGGTCGCCCCGCTGACCAGCCCGAACAGGACGACCAATGCCCCAGCACAGTGGGCCAGTCTCATCGAAGATTCCCTCCAAGGGAGCGCCGCGAATGAAGGTTTCTGCACCCGGATTCGATCGGCTGTCGTGCTCCTGGTCAGCGTCAAAGTTCTCGCAATTGTGTCGGCTCCCCGACCGGGCAATAGTAAGTCAGCCCCGGAAGGAGCGAGCACATGGCACGCGAGTTCGTCGCCCTGAACGGGCGGATCTGGTTGATACGCCCCCGGCATGAGGTCCGCAAGGACGAGGTTGCCAGCCACGTCACCCTGGAGCTGGTCAGCGACCTCGAGACCCGCGTGGTCAGTTGCCGGCGAGAGGAGTGGGAGGTAGCGGCGCCTGATCTGGCGGCACTGCTCGCTCGCTCGGTAGTGAGCGGCGCGTCGCGGAGCATCGTCACGAAGACATAGCCTTCGGGCCCCGGTGCAGCCCGGGTAACCCATCGCTGCCAGCGTTCGCCCGGGTGGGTTTCCTGCCCGGGCGTTGAGCTGAGGCTTGCCTTGTCCGTGGGCTAGCCGGTCGACTCCAGCGTCCCGGTGAGCGGGTACCACTCCTTTGCGCTGGACGCGAAGCCGTGGAGCCGGCGGTCCTTGGTGTTCACCAGCACCGTCAGCGTGTAGCCGGACTCAGAGAGATACGACACGAGGTGCAGGCCGGGTCCGACCTCGAACGCCGCGTATCGGACGCCAGGCTGCTTCTCGGTGGGGGGTTTGGCGTGGTCCGCAGCGGCGACCTCGCGAAACGTCACGGTGCCATCGGGGGAGAAGGTGTGCTCGTAGGTCTTTCCGGCCGTCGGTCCATCAACAAACTTCCAGCGCTGGGTTCGGCCTGCGAGTGAGAGCGTTGTGGTCGTCATCTCTGCCTCCAGTAGGCGATGCTGAAGAGTAGCCGGGATGGCAACGGGAATCTCTCGTGGGTTACCCTCCGGCATTTGGCTCGTAGTCAGATTCGACAATCCTGCCCTTCCAGACTTGCTCCCACCGATCCGCCGAATACCAGCCGACCTCGCCCTCGGCGGGAATCAGTATGTCGCCGCTCTCGTGGTAGCTCCGGAAGCAGCCTTCCCACGGCACCTGCGGGTACCGGCTGCCGAACCTGCCCCACCGGCCCGGTGAGTACACCCCGGTGATCAGCGCACCACCGTGACCTCGATCCGCGACGGAAGCTCCCCCGTGTGCCAGACCCGATGCGTCTGGGCCCGGAAGTCCGCTGCCTTCGCCCGGAAGATGTTCGGCACCCAGGTCTGCGGGTTACGGTCGTAAAGCGGGAACCAGGTGCTCTGGATCTGCACCATGATCCGATGGCCCTTCCGGAAATCGTAGCATTGCTGGTGCAGGTCGACCGTGAAGCCGAGTGGCGTCGCGGGCTTGAGCGGCTCGGGCACGGTGAAGCTCTTGCGGTAGCGGCCCCGCATGATCTCGTGCGCCACCATGAGCTCGTACCCGCCCATATGCCAGTCGTCCGGGACGCTGTCGGGGAAGACATCGATCAGTTTCACCACCCAGTCGGCATCGCGCCCGGTGGTGGAGGCGACGATACGGGCGGTGACGTCGCCGGCGATCAGCACGTCGTCCGTCAGCGGCTCCGAGACCCAGCGCACCACGTCGGGACGGCCATCGACGAACCGCTGGTCCTCGGTTTCCCAGCTCCGCCAGCGCGAGCCGCGCGGGTCGTACGTCTGTTCGATCGGCCGAGAGCGGTACGGAACCGGATGGGCCGGATCGGCGACGTACTGGTCGAACTTGGCCTCGCCCGCGGCGGGTGGATCGAAGGAGAGCCGGCCGCCGGCGTGCAGGTAGAGGCTGCGGGCAGTGCCGCCCTCCGCCGGCGGCCAGCGGTCGAACGAGCGCCACTGCCTGGCACCGGTATCGTAGAGGTAGGCCTCGGGCTGGTGCAGGGCGCCCTTGTCCTTGAGCCAGAAAGCGAACCAGGCGGCTTCGACATCGCGCAGGTAGGCCTCGGACGTACCCGGATCGACGACCGGCATGCGGCGGGGCTCGCCGCGACGCCACCCGCCATGGTTCCATGGTCCCATCACCAGGAAGTTGCGATGCGCCGAGTCCCCGCGCTCGAGCGCACGGTAGGTGGCCAGGGGCCCGTAGCGATCTTCCTGGTCCCACCAGCCGCCCACGGTCAACGTCGGCACCGCCGGTGCGGTGAGCGTGCGCTGTACGGCGCGCGCCTGCCAGTAGCCGTCGTAGACGGGATGGGTGACGAAGGCCTCCCAGGTCGGGAGCTTGCCGTGGAAGTACCTGGCGTCGACGTTGGCGAGCGGACCGAGCTGGTAATACCAGTCGTAGGTGTCCCAGGTTCCGATCGGCAGCGGTACGGACATGTCCGAGCTCAGCTCCATGCTGCCCCCGTACTCGAAGCCGTAGGACAGGCGGAAGGCGCCCTGGTGAAAGAAGTCGTCTCCCATCCAGGTGTCGGTCATCGGTGCCTGCGGCGAGACGGCCCGCACCGCGGGGTGGGGGTGGATGCCCGCCATGGTGGCGAGGAAGCCGGGATACGACACGCCGAGCACGCCGACCCGGCCGTTGTTGTCCGCCACGTTGTGCAGCAGCCAGTCGACCGTATCGTAGGTGTCGGTGCTCTCGTCGACACCCTTGGGGTCGGCCGGGTCATGCAGGGGGCGGTTCATGAGGAACTGTCCCTCGCTGCCGAAACGTCCGCGGATATCCTGTGAGACGAAGATGTAGCCGTCGGCCGCGAAGAACCGGTAGTCGTCCCGCACGAGGCTATCACCGGCGACCCCGTATGGCGTACGGGTCAGCAGGAAGGGCATCGGCGGGTGCGGGGCACGTGGCTCACAGATGCTGGTGTGGAGGTGTACTCCGTCGCGCGTGGGAATCTCGACGAAGTGACAGCCGTAGGCGGGCGCCTGCGCCTGCACCGGCCGCGAGGTTACCATGATTCCGAGGAGGACCACCAGGTGGGGCGCACGAAACGTCGGCACGGGCAACCTCCTTCTGAAGACGGTCATTCCACGCGATAAATGGCGTACTCGATCTCCGCCGGCCCGGCGACCCGGCCCGCCGCGACGAAGAGGCGCTGGATCACTTCTAGTCGACCTCGATGATCCCCTCG
>JBJMOX010000243.1:0-3436 GCA_045803515.1 Gemmatimonadales bacterium | reverse complement strand
GATCGCCAGCTCGATGCGCGCACCGACATCTACTCCCTGGGCGCGGTGCTCTACGAGATGCTGGCGGGCGAGCCGCCGTTCACCGGGCCGACGGCGCAGGCGATCATCGCCAAGCGCTTCAGCGGCGAGGTGCCGCGGGTGCGCCAGGTGCGGCCCAGCGTGCCGCCGGCGGTCGACGAAGCGGTGAGCCGGGCGCTCGCCCCGGTGGTGGCCGACCGGTTCGAGTCGGTCGAGGCGTTCGCGCGGGCGCTCGCGGCGGATGGTGGGACGACGCAGCCGGTCGGCCCGATTTCGACAGTCGCATCCCCCGCCGCGGCAGCCCCAGGCGCTACGACGCCTGCCCGGGTGGCGGCGGCTCTCCCGACACGCCGCCGGGTGCCCGTCGCCGCGCTCACGCTCGGCCTCGGCTTCCTCGTGGGCATCGGCGTTCTCTTCGCCTGGCGGCGCGGCCACCCGGGCGCGGAGGCCGGCGGTGGCCCCCGGGTGGTGGCGGTCCTCCCCTTCGAGAACCTGGGCGACTCGAGCGACGCCTACTTCGCCGACGGCGTGGGTGACGAGGTCCGTAGCAAGCTGTCCGGCATCGGCGGGCTCTCGGTCATCGCGCGCGGCAGCTCGAACCAATATCGCCACACCACCAAGTCGCCGGCGGAGATCGCGCGCGAGCTGGGAGCCGACTACCTGCTCACCGCCACGGTGCGGTGGGACAAGGTGGCGGGCGGAGCGAGCCGCGTGCGGGTCTCGCCGGAGCTGGTGGACGTGGGGCCCGGACACGCGCCGCGTACCCGCTGGAGCCAGCCTTTCGACGCGGCGCTCACCGACGTGTTCCAGGTGCAGGGCGAGATCGCGGGCAAGGTGGCGAGTGCGCTCGACATCGCGCTGGCCGACAGCGCCCAGCGCAAGCTCGAGGCAGCGCCGACGGCGAACCTGGCGGCGTACGACGCCTACCTCAAAGGCCTGGCCAACTCGGGCAACGATCCGGCGGCCCTTCGGCGGGCCATCGGGTACTACGAGCAGGCGGTCGCGCTCGACTCCACCTTCGCAACCGCCTGGAGCCGGCTGGCCCGCAGCCGATCGAACCTGTACTTCAACAGCATACCCACGCCGGAGCGCGCCGCCGAAGCAAAGTACGCGGCGGACCGCACCGTGGCGCTCGAGCCGGATGGGGAGAATGCGGCCCGGGCGCTCTATTCCTATTACGTCACCGTGGAGTTGGACAACCGGAAGGGACTCGCTGCGATCCAGCGAGGGCTCGCGACGACGACCAACAAGGTGGATCTGCTCGCGGTCATGGCCCTGACCGAGCAGGCCTTGAATCGCTGGGAGGGGACGCTCGAGCCACTCGAGCGGGCGGCGGCGCTCGATCCCCGCTCGTCTCTTGCCGCGTCGCGCGTGGCCACCACGTTGCTGTGGCTTCGGCGCTATGGGGAAGCCAAGGTGGCCGCGGATCACGCCATGGCGCTCGCACCAACCGATGTGAGTCTCATCGAGCCGCGCGTGATGGTGAGCCTGGCCGAGGGCGACTTGGCTGGCGCCCGAGCCGTCATAGCCGCGGCGGCAGGCCAGGTGGAATTGGACGCGCTGCTGGAGTTCCTCGCCCTGTACCAGGATCTCTACTGGGTGCTCGATGAAGGCCAGCAGCAGCGGGTGCTCGGCCTGCCGCTCGCCGCGTTCGACGGCGACCCCGCGGCTCGCTCGATCGTTCGGGCGCAGCTCTTCGACCTGCGCGGCGACCAGCGACAGGCCCGTGTCAACGCCGACACCGCGCGACTGGCGTTCGAGGAACAGCTCCGTGCCACTCCGCTCGACGGCCAGCGGCACGCCATCCTGGGCTTGGCCTTGGCGTTCATGGGACGGAAAGCGGAGGCGATGGCGGAGGGTCGGCGGGGAGTCCAGCTGTGGCCGATCAGCCGGGACTACACCAACGGCGCCTATGTGCAGCTCCAGCTCGCCCGCATCTACATGATCGTGGGCGAGCCCGAGCTCGCAATGGACCAGCTCGAGCCGCTGCTCAAGATGCCGTACTACCTCTCGCCGGGCTGGCTGCGGATCGACCCCACCTGGGCGCGGCTCAAGGACAACCCGCGGTTTCAGAAGCTGGTGAAGGGTACGGCCTAGTGGCCGTGCCGAATGGCTTGCGCGACGCACTGGCCGACCGCTACGCGCTGGAGCGGGAGCTCGGTCGTGGCGGCATGGCCACGGTCTACCTGGCCCAGGACCTCCGCCACGATCGCCCGGTCGCCCTCAAGGTCCTCCTCCCCGAGCTGGCCGCCACCCTCGGTCCCGAGCGGTTCCAGCGGGAGATCCACTTCGCCGCCCGGCTGCAGCATCCCCACATCCTGACCGTGCTCGACTCCGGCGAGGCCGCCGGCCAGCTCTGGTTCACCATGCCGTTCGTCGAGGGGGAATCGCTCCGTGACCGGCTCCGGCGGGAGCGTCAGCTCCCGGTGGACGACGCGCTCCGCATCGCGGTCGAGGCCGCCCGCGCCCTCGACTACGCCCACAAGCACGGCGTGGTCCACCGGGACATCAAGCCCGAGAACATCATGCTCACCAGCGACGTCAGCACGCTGGTCGCCGACTTCGGCATCGCCCGGGGGCTCGGCGGCGACGACGGCCTGACCCAGACTGGGTTTGCGATCGGGACGCCGGCCTACATGAGCCCCGAGCAGGCGGCGGGCGACAAGACACTCGACGCCCGGACCGACCTGTATTCCCTCGGCTCGGTGCTCTACGAGATGCTGGCCGGCGAGGCGCCATTCACCGGTCCCACGGCCCAGGCCATCGTGATCAAGCGGCTCACCGAGCCACCGCCCAGCGTGCGGGCCGCGCGGCCGGCGGTCCCACCCGCGGTGGACGAAGCCATCCGGCGGGTGCTCGCGCCGGTGCCGGCGGACCGGTTCGCCACGGCCGGACAGTTCGCCCAGGCACTGCAGGTCTCGACCTCCACCGTGACGCCTGCCGCGACGGTGACGACGCCCGCTGCCGAGCCGGCGTCCGCGCCGCGCCGCCGGCAGATCCCGGTGGCGGCCATCGCCCTCACCGCGGGCCTCCTCATTGGCGGCGGCCTGCTCTTCGCCTGGCGGCACACGGCGGCAGGCGGCGATTCGCCGGCAGGAACCCGCATCGTCGCCGTCCTTCCCTTCGAGAACCTGGGCGATTCGAGCGACGCCTACTTCGCCGACGGTGTGAGCGACGAGGTGCGCACCAAGCTCGGCCAGGTCGGGGGCCTCGAGGTGATCGCCCGCGGCAGCTCCCTCGAGTATCGCCGGACCACCAAGCGGCCGGCCGAGATCGCCCGCGAGCTGGGCGCGGAGTACCTGCTGACCGGGACCGTGCGCTGGGAGAAGTCGGGCGCCGCGAGCCGCGTGCGGGTCACGCCCGAGCTGGTGGACGCGCGGCCCGGTCAGCCGGCCCGCTCCCGCTGGGGGCAGCAGTT
>JBJMOX010000242.1:0-4657 GCA_045803515.1 Gemmatimonadales bacterium | reverse complement strand
GCGGATAATTGAGGTTGTAGTCGAGCGCGTACGTCGCGCCGTGCGCCTCGCAGATGCCGCGCACGATGCGCTCGACCCGCCCCGGCATCTCCTTGCGCAAGACCGGATCGAGCGTGCGCACCGTGCCGGTGAGCTGCACCTCGGGCGCGATCACGTTGTTGCGGAATCCGCCGCGGAACGTGCCCACCGTCACGACCGCACTCGCGAGCGGATCGACCGTGCGCGACACGATCGTCTGCAGCGCCATCACGACCTGCGCGCCGATCTGACGATCTTCGACTACGACCGGCTCAATGACGCGGCCAGCTGGGAGCATCCGACAGCCGCGCCGACCGGGATCGACTACGTGGTGGTCAACGGCGAGGTGGCCATCGCGGATGGCGCGTACACCGGTGCCAAGGCCGGCCGGGTGCTGCACGGCGGCTGCTGGCGTTCGCCCGTCAAGTAGCCAGCGCCGCCGATGCCCGGCGCGCGGTCTCAGCCAGGACCGCGGCGCCCACCAGCGCGCTCTCCTCGGCGGCGTAGAAGCCGGACGAATGGGCCGGGAGCCAGGCGCCCCCGGGCTCCCTGGCGCCGACCCGCATGAAGCAACCCGGGATCCGCTCCAGATAGAAGGCGAAGTCCTCGCCGCCCATGTTCGTTCCTGCCAGAGGCACGTCGCCCTGCGGACCGAGGACGGTGCGCACCGCCTCGCGAGCCCATGCCGTGGGCTCGGGCTGATTCACGATCGGCGGGGTGCCCTGGTCGAAGGTGACTCGCGCCGTGAGGTGGTGCGCCTCCGCCACCCGATCGGACACATGGCGCAGCTCCTCGATCAACAGGGCGCGCGAGGCCGCATCCATCGCGCGCACCGTGCCGGTGAGCCGGGCGCGGTCGGGGATGATGTTGTCCGCCGTGCCGGCGTGGATGGTGGCCACGGTCACGACGCCCGGCAGGCCGGGATCGAGGCGGCGCGACACCAATGTCTGCAGCGCGGTGATCAGCGTGGCGGCTCCGACGACCGGATCGGCGGACTCGTGAGGCCGCGCGCCGTGGGCCCCCGCGCCGATGAGCTCGATCCGGAAAAAGTCGGCCGAGGCTGCAACCGGCCCTTCCTGCGCCACCACCTGGCCCACCCCGTACCGCCGATCCACATGGGCACCGAAGATGGCCTGCACGCCCTCGAGCGCGCCGCTCCGGAGCATCGCGGCCGCTCCCTCGGCCGCTTCCTCGGCCGGCTGCAGCAGGATCAGCACGTCCCCCTCCGCCGGCGTCTTGCGGAGCAGCAGCGCGGCGCCCACCGCCCAGGTGGCATGAATGTCGTGACCGCACGCATGCATGACGCTGGGGACCTCGGAGGAGAACGGCAGGCCGGTCGTCTCCTGGATCGGGAGCGCGTCGATGTCACCTCGAATGGCCACCAGCGGCGCCCCCGTGTGACGCCCGGACATCCGGGCCACAACGCCGGTGCCTGCGACCCGGGCGACGTTTGACGCGCCAAGCGTCGTTAGCGCGTGCTCCAGCCGCTTCGCGGTGCCTTCCTCGTGCCAGGAGAGCTCGGGGTTGCGGTGCAGGTCGCGCCGGAGGGTGCTGAGCCAGGCGATCTCGTCGCTGGTGAACGCTTCGGCGATGCCGACGGGAAGTGGGGTCGCTGGGGAGCTCCACGTATCGTTGTTCGGATCTTCAGGCACCGGGGCTCGGATTCCTGGACAAAAAAGTCTCCGTGGTGACTTTTGAGGCCATGATCTGATCGAGGCTCACGGGTCCCCCCGCGTGAGCCGGTAGAAGCCGCGTCCCTCGGCGCGATGGAACCCGCTGACCCGGTAGCCGCGCTGCACATAGCCGAGGAAGGCCTCGCGGGTCGTGTCGCGCCAGGCGCGCGCCAGGTCGGGTGCGTTGGTGATCACCTGCTGGATGTCGCCGGGAATGGCGATGTACACCTCGGGGAACTCGTCGATCGGATGGACCGTCGGGGGCTGCCCCATACGGTCTTCCCGGTTGACGATGAGCCGGACGGGAGGCGGGTCCGCGATCCCGTGATCGTGGGTCCGGGCCGGAGGCTCACTGTTGAGCTCCCAGGAGACGATGAACCGGTCGGTGCCCACCGCGCTGTGGAGCGCGCTGCCGGTGTCGACGCCGTACATGTCCGGCACGTACTCGGCGACGCTCGCCCCGAGCGCGTTCAGGTTGAGGTGAGCGTTCCGCGCCACCAGCGGGTCGAAGGTCCACAGCATGCGGGTGACGCCCAGCGGCAGCACGAGCGACCGCTGGAAGAGCTTGAGCCGTCGTCCGATGCCCCGGTCCCGCGCCTCCGGCCGCACCGCCAGCAGGTCCGACCAGTGGACCAGCCGACTGTCCTGCACTCCCGTCATGCCGAACACGAAGCCCAGCACTCTGCTCCCGGCCGGAGCGAAGGCCGCGGCGGTCACGCCTCCCAGGTACTGGCTGACCCGGAAGATCGTGGCCGGCACCCGCTCGTTGAAGTCCGCCCCCCAGATCTCGTCCTGGATCCGCACGCATTCGTCGTATTCGGCCTGGGTCTC
Organism: Gemmatimonadales bacterium; assembly: GCA_045803515.1. Taxonomy (GTDB): domain Bacteria; phylum Gemmatimonadota; class Gemmatimonadetes; order Gemmatimonadales; family GWC2-71-9; genus CAVVWJ01. Next base: position 2,135 of record JBJMOX010000242.1, on the reverse strand, counting down.
CGCCCGGCGTATGACGACGCCGTCGGGGTCTGCCTCGCTGGTAGCGGGCGCCGGATCGAAGCTCACCCGGCGTTGAGCGGAGCTCATTCGCCGGGGTCTCCCGCTCGACTGGGGGTCAGGCTCTCGGCCAGGGGCGTCGCGCCGCGCTTCCGCCAGATGAAGTATGCCGGCGAGCCCAGCAGCACCACGCCCAGTCCCACCGCCGCGCGTCCCGGCTGGGCAATGATGGTGTTGATGACGATGGCGGCTGCCGAGGCCACGAAGAGAATCGGAGTGACCGGATAGCCGGGCACCCGGAAGGGACGTGGGGTCAGCGGCTCCCGGCGGCGATAGCTGAAGACGCTGAGGGCGCCGAGACCATAGAAGAGCCAGCCGATGAACACCACGTAGGTCAGCAGCTGCTCGAACGTCCCGGTGGCCGCGAGCAGCATCGACCAGGCGGAGCAGGCGATGATGGCGAAGGCCGGCGTGCCGAACCGCGGGTGGACCTCGGCCAGCTTGCGGAAGAAGATCCCATCCCGCGCCATGGCGAAGAAGGCGCGCGGGGCGGTCAGCACGATGGCATTGGTGGCGCTGAAGATCGAGACCAGGATCATCACCGCGATCAGTTTCCCGGCCATCGGCCCGAAGAGCGCCCTGGCAGCATCGGCCGCGACCCGATCCGTCCTGGCGACGCCCGCCGGCCCCAGGGCGGCGAGGTAGCCGACGCAGGCGAGCAGGTAGATCGCGATCAGCGCCCCGGTGCCGAGCACGATGCCGCGGTGGAAGGTGCGCTGCGGGTCCTTGGCCTCGCCGGCGGAGTAGGTGACGTACAGCCAGCCCTCGTAGGCCCAGAGTGTCCCGATCATCGAGAGCCCGACCCCCGAGAGGATCCGGCCGGTGACGGCCGCCGGCCAGAGGGCGCCATCGAGATCATGCAGTCCCCGCCCTCTGAGGAGGAAGAGCCCGCTCATGCCCACGATCCCGACCACCTTGAGGAAGGTGGACCAATCCTGGACCCGGGCGCTGCTCCGGGTGCCGCGCACGTTGATCGCCGCGATCAGCGCGATCATCCCGACCGCGGTCATCCGGGCCGATACCGGGCCGAGCGACACGAGCTGCCCGAGGTACGCCACCGAGGCCACGGCGAGCGTCGCGACCGAGCCGCTGCCGATGATGAAGAAGAGGGTCCAGCCGAAGAGAAAGGCGGGAAAGGGTCCGAATGCGTCGCGGATGTAGATGTACAAACCGCCCGCCTTCGGGTGCATGCCCCCGAGCTCGGCATAGGTGAGCGCGCCCAGCAGCGAGAGCACGCCGGCCAGGAGCCAGACCAGCAGCGCCAGGCCGACCGAGCCGCCCGACTGGCGCAGGACGGCGCCGGGCACGATGAAGATTCCCGACCCAATCACGGTGCCGATGACGATGTAGATCAGCTGCCGGAGGCCGAGGACCCGGCTCAAGGTGGCGTTGGCGGGTGCGCTGCTCACCGAGCGTGCCTCAGGCGCTCTTCCCGCACCGTCAGCTCCGCCACCCGCTCGCGATCGACGGTCACCCCGATGCCCGGCTGGTCGCGTGGCACGGCCATGAGGCCGTCGCTGCTCATGGTCCACTCGGGGCTCACGATGTCCTCGGCCCAGTAGCGGGAGCTGGGGGAGATGTCGCCCGGCTTGACGAAGTTGGGGAGCGACGCGAGGGCGACGTTGTACGCCCGGCCCACTCCGCTCTCCAGCATGCCACCGCACCACACCGGAATCCCGGCCCGGGCGCAGAGGTCATGGATCGCGATCGAGGGGCCGAAGCCGCCGACTCGCCCGGGTTTGATGTTGATGACCCGTCCGCTGCCGAGTGCCAGCATGTCCTCGGCCCGGTCGAGCGAGGTAATCGACTCGTCCAGGCAGAGCGGCGTGCTGAGTCGTCGCTGGAGCTGGGCGTGGCGCTGGAGATCATCCCAGGCCAGCGGCTGCTCGATCATCATGAGGCCGAACTGATCCAGCTCGACCAGCCGGTCCGCGTCGGCCAGTGCATAGGCGTTGTTGGCATCCGCCATGAGCGGGGCCTCGGGCCCCAGAGCCTCTCGCGCCGCCCGGACGTAGGCCAGGTCCGCGCCCGGCTCGATCTTGATCTTGACCTTGCGGTAGCCCGCCGCGAGCGCGCTG
>JBJMOX010000241.1:0-6489 GCA_045803515.1 Gemmatimonadales bacterium | reverse complement strand
CTGCTCGGTCTTGCCGGCCAGCCCGTACGCCTCGCCGAGCTGCGCCAGGAACATCGTATTGTCGTGGGCGAGCCGCACCGCGTGCTCCAGCTCGGCCAGACCGCGGTCCGGCATCCCCAGCCTCAGGTAGGCCCACCCCAGCGTGGACCGCGCCCGCCCATACTCGGGATCGAACTCGATCGCGCGGAGTGACGCCTGCAGCGCCTCCTCGTTCCGGCCCGCCCGAAGAAGGGTGGATGCGACGTCGGCCCGGTGGGTCAGCGGGTCGAGCTCCTGCGCGCGCCGCACCAGCGCCAGCGCCTCATCGTACCGCTCGAGCGCGCCGCAGAGCCAGCCATAGTGGTCGTAGACGTCGGCCGCGCCCGGGCTCAGTTCGAGCGCCAGCTTGAACTCCGTCTCGGCGCCAGCCCAGTCGAAGTGGACCATCTTGAGGAGGCCCAGCACCTCGTGCGCCTCTCCCAAGTCGGGGTCGAGCGCCAACGCCGCCGTCACCGCCTGCATGCCCTGGTGGTACGCCTCGTCCGGCCGCACCGTGCCGCCGCCCGCGCCCGCCGCCAGCTCGGCATAGGCCAGGGCCGCGCCGACATGGGCCATGGCATACTCTGGGTCCGCCGCGATCGCCTGCCCGAAGTAGTCGATGCCCTTCCGCATGCTCTCCTCGGTGTACCGGGTGTAGCAGTGGCGTCCCTGGAGGTACAGCTGGTAGGCATGCACGTCGGCAGTGGGCTCGCGATGGATCCGGGTGCGCTCGCCCGGCGACAGCTCCGCCTTGAGCGCCGCGGCCATCTGCAGGGCCACGTCGGTCTGGATGGCGAAGATGTCGGTGAGGCGGCGGTCGTAGGTCTCGGCCCAGAGGTGCCGCTCGGTGGCCGCGTCCACCAGCTGGGCCACGATCCGGACCCGGTCGCCGGCCCGGCGCACGCTGCCCTCGAGCAGGGTCTGAACGTCCAGCGTGGCCCCGATCTCCCGGAGGCCCACCTCCCGCTTCTTGAACCCCATCACCGAGCCGCGGGAGATGACCTTGAGCGAACGGATCTTGGAGAGCTGGGCGATCACGTCCTCGGTGATCCCGTCGGCAAAGAACTCGTTCTCGGGGTCGGCGCTGAGGTTGGTGAACGGGAGGACCGCGACCGAGGGGAGGGCTGGGCCGGGCCCACTCACGCCCGCACCGACGGTGGCCGTCGCAAGCGCATCGGCGAATGCCGCCGCGGAAGGGAACCGGTCGGCCGGCGCGGAGGCCATCGCTCGCAGCAGCGCCTGCTCGACGGACGCCGGCACCATGGGTCGGAGCCGGCGGATGCGGGGCGCCGGCTCGGTGAACCGCCGGGCGATCACGATCCGCGCCGTCGCCCCGGTGTGGGGCGGCTCGCCCGCGAGCAGCTCGTAGAGCACGCAGGCGAGACTGTACACGTCGCTCGCGGCGTCGAGCGCCCGCTCACCGGCGGCCTGCTCGGGGCTCATGTACTCCGGTGTCCCCAGCATGAGGCCGGTCTCGGTGAGCCGGTCGCCCGGTGCCGCCTCGACGGCCAGCGCGATGCCGAAGTCGGCCACCATCGCCTCACCCTCGTGGAGCAGGATATTCTCCGGCTTGATGTCGCGGTGGATCACGCCCTGCTGGTGGGCATGGTGCAGCGCCGCGGCGGCCTGGCGGATCAGGCGGACGGCATCGTTGATGGGAAATTGCCCCTCGCGAGCCAGGCGCTGGCGCAACGATTCGCCCGGCACGTAGGGCATCACGTAATAGAGGAGTCCCCCGGCCTCGCCGGAATCGTGCAGCGGCAGGATGTGGGGGTGATTGAGCCCGGCGGCGGTCCTGACCTCCCGGGCGAACCGGTCGGGGCCGAGCAGCGAGCCCAGCTCGCCGCGGAGGATCTTGATCGCCACCTTGCGGTGGTGCTTGAGGTCGTCGGCCAGGTAGACTGTCGCCATGCCGCCGTGGCCGAGCTCGCGCAGGACGGTGTAGCGGCCGGCGAGGGCGGGGGCGAGGCGGTCGAGTGGGTTGGTGGTCACAGCATGAAACTACAGCGAAATGTCGAAGGAGTGGGTCAATGGTCTCAGCCCACGAAGCACTCGAGCGGCTGCGGGAGGGGAACCTCAGGTTCGCCTCGAACCAGCGCGGTTCCGATGCCTACCTGAGCCACGCCCGGCTGGCTCAGCTGGCGGAGGGGCAACAGCCATTCGCCATCGTGCTGGGGTGCTCGGATTCCCGGGTGCCGGCGGAGATCGTGTTCGACCAGGGCCTGGGCGACCTGTTCGTCATCCGGGTCGCCGGCAACATCGTGGCGCCGTCCCAGGTCGGCAGTGTCGAATTCGCCGCCGCGCGCTACGATACCCGGCTGGTGGTGGTCGTGGGCCACTCGCAATGCGGGGCCATCCTGGCCACCCTGGAGGAGCTCCGGAGGCCGACCGAAAACCAGTCACAGAACCTGCGGGCCATCGTCGACCGGGTGCGGCCCTCGGTCGAGGGGCTGCTTGCCACCGATCTCCGGCACGACCCCGAGGCGCTGGTGAGGCAGGCGGTCCGGGCCAACATCCGGGCCTCGGTGGATCACCTCCGGCACGGCTCACAGGTGCTCGAGCAGCTGATCCAGCAGGAGGGGCTGCGCGTCGTCGGGGCGGAGTATTCGCTGGAGACCGGCGTCGTCGAATTCTTCGATGGAGGCTAGGTTTCGAGCATCGCTCGCATCCAGAGTCCCGGCCAGCGTCTCGGAGGTGTCGATGCTTCCCCCATTCCGCGCTCCTGCCGCCGCCTTGCTCGCGCTGTTCGCCACCGCGCTGACGCGGCCTCCGCTCGCGGCGCAGCAGCCCACACCGCTCGACGCCTGCCGCCAGGCCGTGTACGCGAGGTTCAGAAGTCCGGTCCCCTACGAGGTGACCGTGAACCAGGTCTCCAGCAGCAACATCGCATGGCGCACAACGCGGGGCGCCTCGGGAAGTTGTGCCATCGACCGCGGCGGACGGGTGGTGCGGCTGGACGTACAGAACGAAGGCCAGCCGATCCCTGCCTCCGCGGCCGGCCCCTTCGACCGCAACAGCGCCGCCCTGGCATGCAAGAACGAGGTCTCGGCCCATATGCTCGACGTTCCGGTGGCGCAGATCACCGTGGTACCCGGAGAAACAGACAAGAGAGGGAACCTGGCCGCCTCATGGCGGACCGCCCAAGGCGCGGCCGGCACCTGCCTGGTCGATGCACGCGGACAGGTGGTGGACTTCAAGACCACCACGAGAGGATCCTATCGGCCAGGCCCGAGCCCCGGCGGTACCACCCGGCTCACCTGCGACTCCCACGAGAACCGCAGAAACGAGTGCCCGCTCCCGGAGCACGTCGAAGTGCGGCTGGTGCGGGTGATCAGCTCCAACCCGTGCCTCGAGGGGCGCACGTGGGGCTCGGACGACCGAAAGATCTGGGTGACCGGCGGCTGCCGAGGGGAGTTCGAGCTCAGGCCGGTGCGACGGCCGGGATACGACGTCAATCGGCCGGACGCGGCGGCCGACCTCCAGGCCCTCCGTGCCTGCCGGGAGGAGGTCCTGCGACGCTACCCTGGCACGCCGAACGCCCAGGTGACCACGGCGGTGGCCTCGCGCGACGGGCAAGGGATCATTCGGGTCAACTGGAGCATGCGACGGGGCGGCGGCGGCGAGTGCCGGGTCAATCCCGCGGGCAAGGTAGTGCAGTTCCGGATGGCGGCGGGGGTTCCGGCCGGGGGCCGGCGCACGGAACAGGTGGGCCCCGCGCGAGTGCAGCAGGTCACCTGCGAGTCACAGGGCGGTGCGCGAAACGAGTGCGCCATCCCGAGCCAGAGCCGGGTACGTCTCACCAAGGTGTTGAGCGAAGCCGCCTGCGACGAAGGTCGGAGTTGGGGGTACGACTCCGAGCGCATCTGGGTGTCCGGCGGCTGTCGCGCCGAGTTCCAGGTGGAGACCCCGTCGCGGTGATGGCAGCCGCTCAGTACGCCGGCGGCAGCTTCCGATAGCGCCGCAGCAGCTCGGTCTGGCGGCTCACCAGCGGCAGGTCGCGCCCGCGAATGAAGACGTGCTCCGCCCGGCTGGAGAACTCGAACGGATCGCCCGACCAGACGATCACGTCGGCGACTTTGCCGGACTCGAGGGAGCCGTACTTGCCCTCGACCCCGAAGGCTTGGGCGGGCCCGAGCGTCACGGCGCGGAGCGCGGCGTCCCAGGGCAGACCGGCGCGCACCGCGTTACCTGCGGCTTGGCGCAGGTCACGAAACTCCGCCTGGTCGGTCTGTGCGATCAGCACCGTCACGCCCGCGGCGTTGAGCAGCGCGGCGTTGTCCAGCCGGGCGCCGGGCGCGTCGAACGAGGGGATATCGGTGAGCGGCTCGACCACCACGGGAATCCGGGCCTGCGCCAGCTCGGCCGCCATCTGCCATCCTTCCACGGCGCCCCGGATGACGAGATGAACCCCGAACTCCTGCCCGATCCGGAGCGCGTTCTCGATGTCGCTCCGCCGGTTTGCGGTGACCAACATGGGGAGCTGACCGTCGAGCACCGGCTGCAGCGCCTCCAGGTCCGCGGCAGGGGCGGAGAGCGGCTGCATCCGGGCGTGCTCGAAATCGCTCTTCCGCCGCTGGTATTCCCGGGCATCGCGGAGAAGCTGGCGCAGCCGCTGCAATGAGCCGGCACGGCTGCCGCCGCCCGCCTGCTTGCTGTACTGAGAGAGGTCCGCCACCATCGCCGCGGGCGAGCGGACCAGCAGGTCGGGCACCCGCTCACCTGCCAGATCGAAGAGTGCCGCCTGTCCCGCGACGAGTCCGCCCGACGGTGTGGCGATGGCGGTCGTGATTCCCTGCAGCCGCGCCACCGGGATGGTGACCGAGGCCGGGTCGATGGCGTCCGCGAGGTTGACGGCGGCGTTCACGTCCCCAGCGACGGTGTCTTCCTGGGTCTCCAGCTCGCCGCTGGTCTCGAACAGCTTGATGCCAAGCGTCGTCGTGGAGGCGATGAGGCCGGGGGTGATCCATCGGCCCGCAGCGTCGACCCGGGTGGCTCCCGAAGGCACCTGGACGTCGGCGCCGACCGCGACGATCACTCCGTCGCGGAGCAGCACGGTGCCGTGCTCGATCTTCGGACCGGAGACGGGATAGACCGTTCCTCCGGTGATCGCCACGGTCTGGGCCGCGGCCGGCACCGCTACGGAGACTTGAAGACCCGCGAGCAGGACGCCGAGTGGACCAAGGGTTCGCGGACTCATCGCCCCACCCCCGGCTGCCCTGTGCCCAGGTTGAAATCGGTCTGGGGACGATGCTGCTGGTCCCGGCGGTCGAACACCAGCCAGCCGTCGTTGTACACCTGCTCCACCGAGCTGTAGACCGAGAAGGGGTCGCCCGACCAGACGACGACGTCGGCCGCCTTGCCGGTCTCCAGGGTACCGGTGGTGCTGTCGATGCCGAGCGCCCACGCCGGGTTGGCGGTGAGCCAGCGGATGGCCTGCTCTCGGGTGATCTTGATGCCGGCGTGCTCGCCTGCCTGCATGGCCTTGGCCGCCTCCTGATTCAGCCGCTGGATCCCGTCGGGGCTGTCGGAGTGGATGATGGCGCGGGCGCCGGCCTGCTGCAGCAGTGCGGCGTTCTCCGGAATTCCGTCGAACGACTCCATCTTGAACCCCCACCAATCGGCCCAGACCGCGCTCGCCACGTCCTCGCGAGCCAGCAGGTCAGCGATCTTGTACGCCTCGACTGCGTGGTGGAACGCACGGATGTGGAAGCCGAACTCGTGCGCGAGGTCCAGCATCTGGGCCATCTCGTCGGCGCGGTAGCAATGGTTGTGGACCAGGATCTTGCCCTGGAGCACACCGGCCAGCGTCTCCAGCTTGAGATCCCGATCCGGCCGGTTTCCCTTGTGCGTCTTCTCCCACGCGTCCCAGGTCCGCTGATACTTCTCCGCCTCGATGAACGCCGCGCGATATCCCGCAACGTTGCCCATCCGGGTGGAGGGGCCGGTCTTCTCGTAGACCCGCTTGGGATTCTCGCCACACGCCATCTTGAGTCCGTACGGCGCGCCCGGGTACTTCATCTCCTGCACCGTGCGGGCGGGTATGAGGCGCAGCGTGGCCGACCGTCCGCCGATCAGGTTGGCCGATCCGGGCAGGATCTGCAGCACGGTGATGCCGCCGGCGATCGCCAGCGGGATCTGGGGATCCTGGGGCCAGAACGAGTGCTCGGCCCACACCTGGGCGGTGACCGGTGCCGTGGCCTCGTTGCCGTCGTTCAGACCAGGCGTGCCCGGCGCGGCATAGACGCCGAGATGGCTGTGGGTATCGATGATGCCGGGGGTGACGTACTTGCCGCTGCCGTCGATCACGGTGGCACCCGGCGGAGTCGGCACCTCGGCGCCGACCGCGACGATGCGGCCGTCCGCAAAGCTCACCGAGCCGCGACTCAGCTCGGGGCCTGCGGCCGTGAGCACAGTGGCGTTCCGGATCACCACCGGCGCGTTGGGGTGACGCTGATAGGTGGAGGTGTACTG
>JBJMOX010000240.1:0-14249 GCA_045803515.1 Gemmatimonadales bacterium | reverse complement strand
GAGCGGCGATCCGCGGGCGGCCAAGGCGCTGCAGGACATCATCGAGCAGCCCTGAGCGGGGGTGAAACAGATGAATCGAATGATCGGCTGCACCCTGGCGCTCTTGGCGCTTCCCGCGAGCCTCAGCGGCCAGACGTTGACTCAACGGATCGCCGCGCTGGGGGAGGGCAACCTCCGGTTGAGCTTCGCGGCACGCGAGAGCGTCTGCGGCAGCAGCCACGGAATCAGCATCACCACGCAGAGCGATGAGTGGGTCGGAGACTGCGCGCGTGGCCCGGTGCGAGTCTCGCTTCGCGTCCGGAGCGGCCGGCTGACCGAGGCCCACACCTACGTGGGCGGCCGGTGGAGGGCACCCGAGGCGTACACCATCGACCTGGGAATGCTTCCGGCCCGGTCGGCCGCGTCCGAACTCCTGGCGCTCGCCGAAGCCTCCAGTGCCGATGCGGACGACCTGATCACGGCGGCTACGCTGGCGGACAGTGCGACGGTGTGGCCCACGTTGCTGCGCATCGCCCGGGCCCGATCGGTTCCCGTCGAGACCCGACGCCAGGCCGTCTTCTGGCTCGGACAGGCCGCGGGTGAGGCAGCCGTGCGAGGTCTCGATTCGATCGTGGTGGATACCAGCAGCGACCTCGAGGTCCGTAAGCAGGCGGTGTTCGCGCTCTCGCAGCGGCCGGCGGACGAAGGGGTCCCGGCACTCATCAGCGTCGCACGCACCAGCCGGCATCCCGAGCTCCGCAAGACGGCTCTGTTCTGGCTGGGACAGAGCGAGGACCCGCGGGCGCTCGCGCTCTTCGAAGAGATCCTCCGCTAACCCGCGGAGGACGCCCCCTCCGCTCCATTACATTGGGGGCATGCGGCTCGTCCCCTACGCCCTTCCGGCCGCCACCGGGCTGGCCATCGCCTGCGGTGGGCCGAAGGCGCACGCGCCGGTCGTCCGGCTCGGCGGTGTCGTGGACACGGTGGCCAGCTCGTACACCGAGGTGCCGGAAGGGATCTGGCTGGGGGGAGACCGATGGGCGGTGCTGGCACCGGCCGATCAGGCCGTGGGAATCGTGGACTTCGGCTCGCGGAGAGTGGAGCCGCTGGGCGGCGCGGGCGGCAACGAGCTGCGCAATCCATCGACCCTGTTTCGGGCGGGTGACACGCTCTACGTGGGCGACTGGGGCCTGCGTCGCACCACGCTGTGGACCCTCGACGCTCGCTACGTTCGGTCGGTCCCTGCCGCCGACGTGTTGCGCGGCGTGCTCGCCCGGGCCCGCGACGGTGCCGGCCGATTTTATTTCGAGGTGTCACCGCAGGTCGGCTCGGCGGGCCAGGGAAATCGCGACTCGGCCGCGGTGGTGCGAACCGGACCGGCCCTCGAGCGCCCCGACACGCTGGTCCGTCTCGCTCCGCTGGACATCGCCGAGGTCGAGAGCGACGCCGGCCGGCGCTTCGAGCGGAGGGTGTTCAGCGGGGCGGACTCCTGGGGTGTGCTGGGGGACGGCTCGCTGTGGGTCGCGAGGGTCTACGCCAACCGGGTGGACTGGCGCGACCCCAAGGGGACCTGGACCCGGGGCGAGCCCCTGCCGGACAGAGTGCTCGAGGTCACCCGCTACGATCGAGAGCTCTTCCTCCGCCGCTTTCCCCCCGAGCTCCGCTCCACCGCCGAGCAACTCCCTTTCGCCCCGGTCAAGCCGCCTTTCGAGGCTGGATTCACCGCTCCCTCAGGAGAGATCTGGCTGGAAAAGAGCCGAGCCCCGGTGGACTCGGTTCGCAGTTATCATGTGGTCGGCCGCGCCGGCCATCTGATCGGGGAGATCCAGCTGCCGGGCCGCGGCCGTATCATCGCAGTGGGCAGCGGGGTGGTGCTGGCCACCGAGCCCTCCCGGGATGGCGCCCGCCTGCTGCGACTGACGCTGCCGCCGGTGGCGGCCACCCATTGATCGTGCCTTCCCGATGTCCCGTTCCCCGGAGGAAACCCGAATGAAGTTGCTTGCCCCGATCGGCCGCCTGGCCCTGCTCGGCGTCGTAGCCTGCACCCGGGTCGAGAGCCAGACCGGTCTCAAGCTCGAGAGCAAGCTCCCCGTCGGCTTTCCCCAGGTGAGCAACGTGGTCGAGCTGGGTGATGGCAGGGTCGCGTTCGCAGACACGAAGGAGAAACTGTTTCTCCGGGGCGATCTCCGAAGCGGCAAGGTAGACACCCTGGGAACCCGGGTGGACTCCATCGCGGCCGGCGCTCCGCCGGAGCAGTACAAGTTTCCCGGCTGGGTGGCCCACCTGGCGGGCGACACGCTCGCGCTGGTCGACTTCAGCGCCGCACGCACCACGCTCTGGAGCGAACGCGGCCAGGCGCTCGGCGTGCTGCCGATCGCTCAGGTGGCGGGGAATGCTCCGGTGCTGGTGTACGACACCGTCGGGCACGGCTACAAGATCGATTACCAGGCGGTGCTGGGCGGTGGCGAGCCGGGCCGCTCGCTGCGGCCGGACAGCATTCCGGTGCTTCGGATCGCGCTCAAGACCGGAGCGGTCGATACCGTGGCCAACCTCACGTCGCCGGATTACGGCGACGCCACCTTCGGCACCCAGGTCCAGGAAGCGGCCAAGGTCTTCGCTCCGAATGACTTCTTTGGAGTGCTGCCGAATGGCACCGCATGGGTGGCACGAGGTCACCAGAATCGGGTCGACTGGCGCGCTCCCGACGGCACCTGGAGGACGGGAAAGAGCCGCGACTATCCCAAGCTGCCGGTGACCCAGCAGGATCGCGACCGCGTGCTGGCGCAGGTGCGGGAGCACGGCAAGCAGTTCGGCATGCCGCAGGACCTGCATGTCGAGTATCCCTTCGCGGATACCAAGCCGCCGTTCGATTTCGCCCTGGGGCGGCCGAACGGCGAGGTCTGGCTGCAGCGCCCCCGCTCCGCGGAGGACGCCCCACTCACCTACGACGTGTTCGGCGGAACCGGGGAATGGCAGCGGGAGGTGGCCTTCCCGGCCGGAGCGGCGCTCGCGGGGTTCGGCGCGAAGTCGACGATCTACGGCACCATCAAAGGGTCCGACGGCCAGCGCACGGTAGGGCGGTACACGCTCAAGTAGATCGCGGCGTCAGTCGAGGATCGGTGGATCCTCGCCCGGCGGACTGTTGGGGCCCTGCCGGTCGGTGCGCCGTCGATCCCGGCGGCGCCCCTCCTCGTACCACCGCCGGGTGATCTCGCCCGCCAGCTCGCGGTTCCCCAAGCCGAAGGCCAGCCCCACCGCCAGCGCCACCGCACCTAGGATCAGGGTGAACGTGGCAGTGACGATCTCGGCCGCGACCCCCACCTGCTGCAGCGCCATGAAGAGCGAGATGAGGATGACGGCGCCTTTGGCAATTTTGGCGAGCGTGGGCACCCCCGCCACGCTTCCGGCCGACGCCAGGATCAGCCCTCGCACGAACTCCCCGACCACCATGCCCAGGATGACGATGACGATCGCGGCGATGAGCGTCGGGATGAAGGCCAGCATCGTCCCGAACATCTCGTTGATGCTTTCCAGGCCGAGGGCGGTGGTCGCGAGCAGAATGACCACCAGCATCACCAGCCAGAAGATGAGCTTGGCCGTGGCTCGGATGGGGTCGAGCCGGGACCCGGTGCGGCCCACCGCCTCGTCCAGGCCGCCCGCGGCGGCGACGCGGTTGAAGTCGACCCGTTTGAGAGTGTCGTCGGCCCAGCGCTGGATCTGCCGGGCCAGGAAATAGCCGGTCAGCAGGATGACAGTGGCGCCGAGGAGCGCGGGGAGGACCGTGCCGATCTGCTGCGCGCCGATCACCAGTCGATTCCACAGTTCGTTCACGGCGAGACCTCGAGTACGAGTTTTCCGATCTGCTCGCCACGCTCCAATCGCCCGAGCGCGACGCGCCACTCCGCGAGCGGCACCACGCGGTCCACGACCGGCCAGAGCTGCCCCTGATGGGCCAGCCGGACGACCTCGCCGTACTCCCGGCGATTCCCCAGGGTGGAGCCGAGCACGCTCCACTGGTGCCAGAACAGGCGGCGAAGATCCAGCGAGACCATGGATCCGCTGGTCGCGCCGCAGATCACCAGCCGGCCGCCCCGGCGCATCGCGCGGAGCGAATCCTGCCAGCGTCGCTCCCCGACACTGTCCGCCACGACGTCCACGCCCCTGCCGCCGGTCAGCCGCCGGACTTCATCCACGACGTTCGCGGTGGCGTGGTTGATCGTCTCGTCGGCGCCGAGACAGCGCGCCGCTTCGAGCTTGGCGTCGGAGCCGCTGGTGACGATGGCACGGACTCCCAGGTGCCGAGCGATCTGGAGCGCGGCCATGGCCACACCGCCGCCGATGCCCCAGATCAGCACCGTTTCACCGGCGCGTACCTGCGCGCGAGTGACCAGCATCCGCCACGCCGTCAGGGTCGCCAGGGAAAAGGCGGCCGCCTGGCTCCAGGGCATCGTTTCCGGCACCGGGGCCAGGTTGGCGCCTGGCACCACCACATACTCGGCGGCGGTGCCCGCCCGGTGCTCTCCCAGCACGCGGAACGTGGCGCAGAGCGATTCCTCCTCTTCCCGGCACGCCGCGCACTGCCCGCAGGAGACACCGGGGTTGATCATCACGCGATCGCCCGGCCGGACTTCCCGGACCTCGTCCCCGACGGCCTCGACCACGCCGGCACCGTCTGACCCGACCACGTGGGGAAACGCGTAGTCGATTCCCGGAAGGCCCGCGGCGACGAAGAGATCCAGGCGGTTGAGGCCCGCCGCATGCATCCGGACCAGCACCTCGCCGGCATGCCGGATCTCGGGCCGGGGCAGCTCGGCGATGGACAGATGCTCGAGCCCGCCGGTGCCGCTCAGGGCCAGCGCGTGCATCGCCGGTGGCACGCTCAGAAGGACGGGCTCAGCACCTGCTCGCCGGGGCGAATCGGCACGGAGAGAGGAGTGCTGCCGCGGGTGAGCGCCTGCAGGCGCAGCGTGAGCTGGTTCCTGCCCCGTCCGCCCTCGACCAGCTTCCCTGCCACGTAGGCGATGCGCTCTCCGTCGCGGGAGACATCCATCGCGACGATCGGCTGGTCCGTCTGCAACAGCACGGCGGGCACCGGCGCTCCGGAGACGATGCGCAGCACCTTCTTCTCGCTGGCGAAGACCAGATCGCCGCTGGCGAGGAAATGCGGACTGGATTCTTTGTCCGACGTCTTGGTGAGCCGGCGAGGATTGGTGCCCTCCAGATCCATCTGGTAGATCTCCGGGTTGCCATCGCGAGTGGAGACGAACGCAATGCTTCGCCCGTCGGGCGAGACCCCGGGCGACCGGTTGCCCCCCGCGGAGGAGGTGAGTGGCCGCCGATCCCCGCCATCAGCCCTGATGCTGGCGATCTGAAAGACCCCGGTCCCGGTGGTGAAGCTGTAGACGATCCGGGTCCCGTCGGGTGACCAGGCGGGCTCACCTTCGGTCCCCGGCTCTTCGGTGAGACGCCGCAGGTTGCGGCCGTCAGCGTCCATCACGTACAGATCGTAGCTCCCACCCCGCTGAGAGCTGAAGGCCACGCGGGTGCGGTCGGGGGAAAGCACCGCCTGCCAGTTAGATGCGCCGTCCACCAGGAGCGGGTACAGCGTGTCGGGAGCCGAGCTACGGAGCTGGTAGATCCCGAGCACACCGCTTCGATCGGAGGACACGAGCAGATCGCCCAGGACGTAGACGTCGGCGGTCGCGGCTTTGCCCCAGGGGGCGGTCGCGGTGACGATCGCGTGGCCGGGGTTCACGCCGAGCACGTCCCCACCAGGGGTCACCGTCGCGATCTCGGGGTGATCAGCGCTCCATTGGAGATTGGTCGCGGGTCCGATCGCTTTCCCCTGATCGTCGAACAAGCCTGCTCTGATGGTGGCCCGCTCGCCCGGCCTGAGCCCGTAACGGGAGCGTTCCAGCCCAACCAGGCCGGGGATCACCTGGACCGACCAGACGGCCGGCTGGAACCCGCGGAGGCGCGCGGTCACGGTGGTGACGCCAGGAGCCTTGGCGGTGACCGTTGCCTTCGAGGAGTCGAATCCCACCAGGGTCGTGTCCTCGACCGTCCATTCGATCCCGGCGTCGGGGATCGGAGTCGAATCGGCCGCTTGGGCCACCGCCGTGAACTGGCGCGCCGCATGGAGCGGGATCTGGATCGGGCCGCCCGCAGGGCGAGGTGAAACCACCAGCGACTGCGGGAGCTTGTGTACCACCACGCTGGCGCGGCGTTCCTGCCCACCGCCGGTTGCCACTACGTCCGCGTGCCCGGCCGTCCGGCCCTGCACGATGCCGGTGGCGCCAACCGATGCGACGGTCGAATCGGTGGAAGACCACTGGACCAGGCCGCGGACCTCACGGTTGTTCTGGGATGGCACCAGGACGTGCAGGGTCTCGGCGTCCTCGGGGCCCAGTATGAGGCGGGTACGGGACAGCACGAAGTTGGCCGCCTCGACCTCGACCGGCGCGGTCGCCATCAGGCCAGTGGAGGTGGTCGCCTGGATGATACTTTTCCCCACTCCCACGGCGACCACCTGGCCCGAGGTGTCCACCTCCGCGACCTCGGGCTTGAGCGACTTCCAGGTCACCTTGCCCGGTGTGGGTGAGGGGGTGGCGTCCTCCCGGAGCGCCTGGGGAGTGACCCGGATGGTCTCGCCGGGGAGGAGGATGATGGACGCCGGATCGAGCGTGAGCACCGAACCCGGAGGCACGGAGGGCTGGCCGTTTCCAGTGCTGTTGGCTCCCGTGCCAGTGATGAGCACGGCCATCGAAGCGCGCTTCCCCTGGAGCCGGGCCTCCACTTTGGCGAGCCCCGGGCTCACCCCCAGCACGGTGCCGTCCTTGCCGACCCGCGCGATCAGCGTGTCCGAGCTCCAGAAGCCGAACTTGGCCGAGGGAATGAGGTTGCCTTGGCGGTCATAGGCGGCCGCGAAGATCGGCTGACGCTGGCCGACGGCCAGGGTCATGGTCTCCGGCGTCACCTGAAGCTCGTTGACGGTCTGGGCGACGCCGGGCGCGCTCCACCCCAGGAGCAGGAGGACGGCCCAGGCCGCTTCAGGTCGGAAGGATGTCACCGGCTCGTGGCGTCCAGAGAAAGGAGGAGTGGGATCGGGCTAATAATAGCGCGCGCCGAGCCTTGCAGAAGCCTCGAAGAAGTGCAAGTTATATCTGGTTCTTCTGGGCACAGGCGCACGCGCGCCTCACGACCGTCGGCGGGTCACGCCGGATTTGTGTTGGGAGGAAGCGAAGATGGCCGAGCTTCATTCTATGGAGATGGGCTGGTCCGGCTCCGGGTGGATGGACCCCCTGCCAACGGAGCTGCCCGCTCCGGCCCCCGCACCTGCCGTCACGCCGACGCCGGCGGCTCCGTCGCCCGGCGCCGCCAGCCTGCCCACGACGCCAAAAAGGGCCGCGCGCCAGCCGGCCAAGGCTAAGAAGGCCACCAAGGTCACCGCCAAGAAGGCCGCCAAGCGGAATGCCAAGAAGGCGGCCAAGAAGAGCGCCAGGCCGGCCAAGAAGGCGGCGCGAAAGTCCGCCAAGAAGGCTGTCCGGCGGCCCGCCAAGAAGAGCGCCAAGAAGAGCGCCAAGAAGGGCGCGAAGAAGAGCGCCAAGCGCGGGGCCAAGAAGTCCGCGAAGAAGGCCGCGAAGCGGGGTGCCAAGGGCCGCCGCAGATAGCTGTCGGCGGCGGCGCTCAGCTCCCGGACTCGACCCGGGCCAGCGCCGCCGCGCAGTTGATCAGGGCGATGTGGGTGAACGCCTGCGGGAAGTTGCCGAGGCAAAGGACTGGTGCCTCTCGCTCCATCCCCGCTCCATGATCTCGTCATGCAGAGTGGCCCGGGCGGTCTTCCAGGCGGCCGTGTCCGATTCGAGGCCCAGCTCTTCCGCCATCCGGATGCCGCGATCCAGGGCCACCCAGCTCATCACCTTGCTGAACAGGTAGTGGCGTACCTCGCCCCGTATGACCCAGTCCACCAGCCCACGCAAGACCCGCCAAGTGCCCTCGGTCATCTCGTGGTTGCGACGCTAGATGTCGGCGGTCTCGAGCACCTCGCCGTAGACTTCGAGCTGGAACTGGCCCACGGCGCCGTTGCCCACCGGACCGGCCGGGATCCGCAGTAGCCTGAGAGGTGGTCGAGCTGGCGCTCCACCAGGTCTCGCCGACCGTCGATGCCGTACATGATCTGCAGGTGCCCGCCCCCTTCGTGGCGGCAGACCTTCTTGAGGAACCGGCGGAAGGGCCCCTGGTAGCGCACGCCGGCCGACCAGCGGGCCCAGTGGGAGAACGGAGGTCGGTCATCGGGCCAAGTATAAATGTCGCCTTCGGTCCGAACTTGCATCGTCCCGGTGACTCATTCACCTTCCTGTACCTTCTCCGCCGATTCACACATCGTCATGCGACGCTCGACCTCCTTCCCAGCGGCCACCCGCACGCTGCCATTCCTGTTCTGCCTCCTGACCGGATGCAGAAAGGAAGCGCCGGATGGCGTGGCCCTGGTCGGGGCGACTCTGATCGATGGCACCGGTGGCCCCGCCCTGCCCAATGCGGCGGTCGTGGTCCGGCGTGGGAGGATCGAGTCGGTCGGAAGCGGCGCGGGTTTCACCTTGCCGTCCCGCACCGTGGAGGTGAGCGCGCGCGGGCGCTGGATCATCCCCGGGCTGATCGATGCCCATGCGCACGTGGCCCGCTGGGCGTTGTCCCGCTATCTCGCCTGGGGAGTCACGACCGTGCGCGACGTGCACGGGACCCTGGACTCCATTCTCGCCCTGCGTCGCGCGGTCGCCCTCGGCAGCGTGGCGGGCCCCCGGATCTACAGCGCCGGCGCCATGATCGACGGCGAGCCCACCACCTATCCGGATGCCCTGCGGGCCCGCACCGCCGCAGAAGCCCGAAAGGACGTGGACCGGCTGGTCAACGCTGGGGCCGACTTCATCAAGATCTACAGCCGGATCGACCCTCCGCTGCTCAGGGCGATCCTCGACGAGGCCACCACCTTCAATCTCAGGGTCAGCGGCCATCTGGGCCTGACCGACGCGGTCACGGCGGCCAAGGACGGCATCGGGTCCATCGAGCACATGAGCGGGGTGCCGGAGGCCGCCGTCGGCGATGCATCCTCGCTCTACGCGGCCCATCGACGGAGCTTCTTCGAGGGGTGGACGGCCTTCGAGCGGAGCTGGGGCGGGCTGGACTCCGCGGCGCTCGAGCGGGTGGCGTTGGAGCTGGCGGCGCGGCGCGTGACCCTGGTGCCCACGCTGGTGCTGCACGACACCTTCAGCCGGCTGGATGACCCCGCGGCGCTTCAGGATACCATGCTCCGAGAGGTGCCCGAGGAGGAGCTGCGGCGGTGGAACGTGCCCGACATGATCGAGCGGGCGCACTGGACGGCGGCCGTCTTCCCCGAGTTCCGGCTGGCGCGGCCGTCGCAGGACCGCTTTCTCCGGCGCTTTCAGGCGGCCGGTGGCCGGATCGCGACCGGGACCGATGCCTCCAATCAGCTGCTGATACCAGGGTACAGCGAACACCAGGAGATGGCCCTCCTGGTCGGTGCCGGCCTGACCACCCGCGATGCGCTCCTGGCCGCGACCAGGAACGGCGCGCTCCTTATCGGGGTCGATTCGCTCGGGTTGATCGCGCCCGGAAAGGCGGCCGACCTGGTGGTGCTCAAAGCGGATCCGCTGGCGGACATCGGCAACACGCGGGCGGTGGACCGGGTGATGGTCCGGGGGCGGCTGTTTTCGGCGGACTCGATCCGTGCGGCATGGAAATGATCGACCGGCTCGGTCTGTTCTTCGGGACCGAGAGCACCAGACAGGGCATTCTGGCTCGCGCCGCCCTTGGCTCCGCGGGGAGCGACGACGACCTGGTGAGCCGACTGGTGGCGGCGCTCGAGACGGAGATCCGTCCCGACGGTACCGTCGGCGGAGCCGTCGTTCCCACGATCTGGCGAGTGCACGAGCTGCTCGATCTGGGCCGGGGCGGCCAGGAGCCCGCGGTCGGTCGTGCCGTGTCGTGGGTGCTCGGACTGCAGGGGAAGCCCGGCGCGTTCGGAGAGGGTTGCGACAAGCCACGGCATGCGCAGCGGATCTGCGCGCACTATGTCCGCGGATTCTTCGCCCCGGCACCGCCGGAGCAGCGATTGGCGCCGATCACCCTACCCAATGGCAAGGTGTTCCGGGCAGAGCCGGCCGCCCGATTCGCCATCAGCAGTCTGGCACTGCGCGCCGCCCTGCGTACCGGGCACGGGGCACAGCCGGCGCTGCAGCAGCACGTCACCAGCCTGGTGGGTCTGGCGGAGCAGTGGACCGGATGGACCGGCTACTTCGCACCCGACGTCATCATCGCCGGCATGCATGCCCTGGCGCTTGCCGGGCCGGAGCTCGAGCCCGTGGTGGAGCGGCTGGTGGAGTTGGTATCGGCGCACCAGGCACCCGACGGTACCTGGCCCAACGCCGATCTGTTCCACGTGGTCGAGGGGCTGCTGGCCACGCGGCACCCGGCGGCCAAGGCCCTCATTCAGCGAGCGGCTCCCTCGCTGGCCTCCCGCCAGCGGGCCGACGGGACCTTTGGTGCGCCCGCCCAGCAGGAGCGGGCCCTGATCGTCCTGCGGGCGATGCTCTGGTCCGAAGGCGCGCCATAGCCCGGGACCGGCTGGAGGCGGGGACGCCCGTGTTCCTCCACGGAGTGCAGGTGTAACTTGCTGGCGCACAGGCCACCGCCGAGGCCCGCGATCAACTTTCCAACATGAGCATGCCGCAGCCAACCGCCGAACGACAACCGAGAGTCCGCCTCACCTCGCTTTCCCACGGGGCCGGCTGCGCCTGCAAGCTCGGCTCGGTGGACCTGGCGGAGATTCTCCGTCGGTTGCCGGGCGTCGCGGACCCGCGGGTGCTGGTCGACGCCGCCACCCGCGACGATGCGGCGGTCTTTCGCCTCTCCGGCGACCGGGCCCTGGTGGCCACGGTGGATTTCTTCACCCCGATCGTGGACGATCCCGCCGCATGGGGAGCGATTGCCGCGACCAATGCCCTGAGCGACATCTACGCCATGGGCGGGACCCCCCTCTTCGCGCTCAGCCTGGTCGGCTGGCCGCGCGACAAGGCCCCATTCGAGATGCTGGGAGAGGTGCTCCAGGGCGCCTTCGAGATCACCCAGCGCGCCCGCTGCCTGGTGCTCGGCGGCCATTCGATCGACGTGGTGGAGCCGATCTTCGGCCTGGTGGTGCTGGGCGAGGTGCACCCGGATCGGGCCCTCACCAATGCCGGCGCCTGCGCCGGTGACGTCCTGGTGCTGACCAAGCCGCTGGGCACCGGCATTCTCGCCACCGCCCTCAAACGCGACGCCCTGCTGGAGGCGGGCATGGCCGAAGCGGTGCGCTGCATGACGACCCTGAACGAGGGCGCCGCCCGTGCCGCGCTCGAGGTCGGGGTCAGCGCGGCCACGGACGTCACCGGCTTCGGCTTGCTGGGCCACCTGACCAACATGCTCGATGCGAGCAAGGTCGGCGCCGAGATCGCCTACGAGGCGCTGCCGCTGCTGCCGCACGCCTGGAATCTCGCCTCCCGGGGGATCGTGCCCGGCGGCACCCAGCGCAACCTGGCGGCGGCGGAACGGGTCGAATGGGAGGACGATCTGGCGGCGGCCGATCGGGCGCTGTGCGTAGACGCGCAGACCTCGGGGGGGCTTCTCCTGGCGGTGCCGCCGGAGAACGAGGCGGCGCTGCTGGAGGCGCTCCGGAAAGAAGCCACCCCCGCGGCGGCGGTCATCGGGCGGGTCACCTCGGGGCCGCCGGGGCGGATCCGCGTCACCCGCCGGCTCTAGCGCGAGCCCGGTCCCTGCCTTCGGCGTCACCCACCAACTCATGTCCCCACTGCGCTGGAGTGCGGAACGGATGGACCAGCTGGAGAGTGCCGCGCGCCGGGGGCAGAGAGTGGCGCTCACCCGCCGGGGGACGGAGTACATCGTGGTGGCGGTACGGGTGACCTCCATCGGGCGGGGCGAGGCGCTCATCGGCTACCTGCCGATGACCGGCGAAGAGCTCACCTTCCGACTGGATGAGATCGACAGCATGCAGGTCATCGAGTGAGTGGCTCCGCCGTCCTTCATCTCGACGAAAGCTGTCTTGGCAACGGGCGTGAGGGGGAGAATCCTGGTGGCAGCGGCGGACTGGTCGAAGCGCGTAGCGGGAACCGGCGGATCCACCGGCTCGACTTCTACCTCCATTCGCCAGCGACCACCAACAATCGCATGGCGCTGAGCGGCGCCGTCGCGGCCCTCCAGCTGTTGGCGCGGAAGGGCGCCCGAATGCGGGCCCTGATCGTGTCCGATTCGGAGTACCTGATCAAGGGCATGCGGGAGTGGGTTCCATGCTGGATCGCGAGAGGATGGAAGCGGAAGGTTGGACCGATCGAAAACCTGGAGCTCTGGAAGGCGCTGGTGGCATCGGCCGCGCTGCACGAGGTGCAGTGGACCTGGGTCCGGGGCCATCGGGGCCATCCCAAGAACGAATACGCCAACGATCTGGCCGTAGCCGCGGCCCGCGAGCAGAAGACCTCCGAGGGGATGGTCGAGTCGGGGTTCGAATCGTGGCTCGCGACCAAGCAGGCCAAGGGACTCTACGCCGACTACGCTCCGGACAAGACGTTCGTCGCCCTGGAACAGCGTCTTGCCGCGGGCGAGTCCTTCCCGCTGGCGGAATAATCGAGGGTACCGGGTGACCGATCTGGAGCGCCTGTTCCGCCGGCTGGTCCGGAACCTGGCCGACACCGAGCCCGACCGACTGCATCAGCCGCTGCCACTCGCGGACCTCTACCAGTCGATCGTACCCTACCGCAGCAACCGGCGCTCGCTCCAGCTCGAGAGCAGCGAGGATTACGAGCTGGTCCTGCTGCGGCTCGCGGCCGGAGAGGGAGGCTTCGTGCGGACGGAGCCGGAGGCGGCGCGAAAGAGATTCGCCGAGGAGATCGCGAGCACCAATCCCGACCTGACGCTGCTTCGCCGGACCGAGAACGTGTTCCTCACCCTGCGATCGGAGCCGCTCGCCTACGCACTGGGTCCCGAGCCGGGGCCGCCACACCCGCCATCGCTGGAGCTCCCGGAGCCGGCGCAGCCGGACGAGATCCTCCAGCTCCCCGAGCTCGCGCCCTCGGCCGCCGAAGAGCAGAGCCCCCGGTGTCGGTACTGCGGCGGGGCCCTTCCCGAACATCGAGCCGTGACGTTCTGTCCCCATTGTGGCCAGCGGCAGGGCCCCGCGACCTGCCCCGCCTGCCACACCGAGGTCGAGCCCGGCTGGCGGCATTGCGTGAGCTGCGGAGCCGCGCTGCCGCACGGCTAGCTTCAGTTTTCCGCTCGGCCCTACCCGCGTTATCCTTGAGGAACACCGCTACCGGGACCGCGCCGTGCCCTGGACCGCTGTCGTGCGCCCGCAGGACGTGCTCGCCGTGATCATGGGCGGCGGGGCGGGAACGCGCCTCTTTCCGCTGACCAAGGATCGCGCCAAGCCCGCCGTGCCGCTCGCCGGCAAGTATCGCCTGGTCGACATCCCCATCAGCAACTGCATCAACTCCGATCTGCGGCGGATCTTCCTGCTCACCCAGTTCAACAGCAGCTCCCTGCACCGGCACATCCAGGAGAGCTATCGGTTCGATACCTTCTCGCACGGCTTCGTCGAGATCCTCGCCGCCGAACAGCGACCCGACCGCACCGACTGGTACCAGGGCACCGCGGACGCCGTGCGGCAGAACCTGCTGCATCTGAATTCCTATCCGCACCGGCTGGTGTTGATCCTCTCCGGTGACCAGCTCTACCGCATGAATCTCCGTGCCCTGGTGGAGCAACACGTGTCGACCGGCGCGGAAGTGACGGTGGCCACCACCCCGGTCGGGGCGGAGGCGGCGCGCGCCTTCGGGATCATGGAAACCGACAGGAGCGGGCGGATCACCCGGTTCGTGGAGAAGCCGACGGAGCCCGCCGCGCTCGCGGCCGTACCGGGCTATCCCGACGGCCTTCCCGCCTCGATGGGCATCTACGTCTTCGACCGGACGGTGCTGGCGGACGCCTTGGTCGGCGCCGATCACGATTTCGGCAAGCACGTCATTCCGAAGCTGATCGAGACCCGCCGGGTGTTCGCCTTCCAGCACCATGGCTATTGGGAAGACATCGGGACCATCCGCTCGTTCTACGAGGCCAATCTCGATCTCTGCGCGCCCGTCCCCCAGTTCAATTTCTACGACGCGACCGCTCCCATCTTCACCCACGCCCGCTACCTTCCGGCCACCAAG
>JBJMOX010000239.1:0-6587 GCA_045803515.1 Gemmatimonadales bacterium | reverse complement strand
GTCCTGCAGTGCCATGACATCCTGGCGCTGGCGATCGTACCGCTCCGACCAGATAACCCCACCATCGCTTGTGCGCACCAGGCGGACGACCATGCGTAGTCGTTCGCCAGCAAACCGGATGGTTGACTCGACCACGGCAGCAACGCCGAGCCGGTGCCCGATAACCCTAAGATCCTCTGTTTCCCCGCGCACGGCGGAGGCGGACCGGGAGGAGACGACAAGCAGACCCGGAACTGCCGCGGCCGCCGCGGTCAGGTCTTCGGTAAGCCCCGCTGCGAAGGCGCTGGTGTCGCCGGGATCGAGATCGCGCACCGGGAGCACGGCCAATGTCGCTGACTCGACTATTCGTGGCACCCGATAGTGCACGATCCCGGCGGCGGCCGAGGTAACCGCGACGGCCAGCCCAGCCGCGAGCGCCTGTCGTCGTGTCAGGCGGCGAAACACGGAGCCGGAGTCCCGTGCCCCCAGTGCAGCAGCGAACGCCCCCGGCGACTGAAAGCGGACAGCCTGCGAAACCGCCAGCGCCCGGGCGACGGCCGCCTCGATCGTCGCCGGCACATCGGGTCGGACCGTTCGCAGCAGCGGCGCCGCTTCCCGAAAGCGCCGCCCCATGATCTCGGCCGCCGAGCCTCCGGTAAACGGAGGGCTGCCGGTCAGCATTTCGAACAGGAGGCAACCCAGCCCGTACACGTCCGCACGCCCATCCACCACCTCGCCCGCTACCTGCTCCGGGGCCATGTATGCAGGAGTGCCGAGTGACACGCCGGTCGCGGTAAGCCGAGCGTCCGGCTCGCGTTCCAAGATCGCCAGACCGAAGTCGGCCACCATCGGCTCGCCCTGGTAGAGCAGGATGTTCTCCGGCTTGATGTCCCGGTGGATCACCCCCAGCCGGTGGGCGTACTCCAGCGCGCCGCTCACCCCTCGTGTGATGTGGAGCGCCTCTTCCAGCGCAAGCTGTCCCTCGCGCTCGAGACGGTGGCGCAGCGACTCGCCCTCGACGTAGGGCATGACATAGAACAGAACCCCACCGGCCTCACCGGAGTCGAGCAGGGGCAGGATGTGAGGGTGCTGGAGGGCCGCGGTAAGGCGGATCTCGCGCAGGAAGCGCTCGCCGCCCAGGATGGCCGACAGCTCGGGCCGGAGGACCTTGAGTGCGACCAGGCGATGGTGCTTCAGGTCCCGAGCGAGGTAGACCGTGGCCATACCGCCCCGGCCGAGCTCGCGCTCGATCTGGTACCGGCCCGCTAGGTGACTTTGGAGAGTGGGAAGACGCTCTCCTGAGTCCGCGCTCATGGCGATGTCCCCCTGGTCTCGCCGGACGTCACCAGCCGCTGCGCAAGCCCAACACGCTGCAGCACGGCTTGGAACCGTGGCCTGCCTCGCAACGGATCCCAGAGGGGATCTACGCCAATGAATGCCAGGAGCATTGAGGCCGAGGGACGCTCGGCGGCGGCCTCCTCCAAAAGTTCCAGTGCCCGGTGGGTCTCTCCGAGTCCGAGATGAACCAGCGCGAGATCGGCTGGAGAGGCGAGACCGCGGTCCCGACGGTGCTGAAGACCCGCCAACTCCCGCCGGGCGTCTCTATCTCGTCCTGCACGCGCGTATGCGTAGCCGAGGAGTGGGTTGCCTGGCCTAGTGTCGGAGGAACCGAGGGAGTGCTCCAGGCGCTTGACCGCCTGGAGAGGCTGGCCCTGCTGGAGGTACACGCGGGCCTCAGTACCGGAGCATTGGTCCTCTAGCAGCTCGTTCACCCGACGGCAGCGGTCCAGCGCTTGCGGGTAGCGGCGAAAGAGATACAGATGATAAGCGGCGTTCTGGTGGAACAACCAGTTGAGCGGATCCAGTGCTACCGCGCGCGCGGTCTGGGCCCACGCCTCGTCGAACCGCCCGACGAGCCGCAGATACCATCCATACGCACCGTGGGCGAAAGGATCGTTGGGCGCGTGCTCAGCTCCCAGCCGCAGGACCTGCTCCGCATTCGCCCAGTCGTGGTCGAACCAGGCTAGTGAGAGCCCGAGAGTGTGGTAGGCCTCACCCACCGCGGAATCGAGCGCCAGAGCGCGCGCCGCCGCGTGCTCCGCGCTCGGAATCGCGTACCGCGCTGGCGTGACCGCGAGCGGGGCGCCCCCTAGGACGAGGTCAACGCTGGCAAGCCCCGCCCAAGCGGCGGCATAGGTCGAGTCAAGAGCGACGGCTTGCTGGTAGTACTCGCGGGCCTTTACCTCGTCGTCAGGCGTGAACTTGCCCCAGTGGAATCGGCCGAGCAGGTAAAGATTGTATGCCTCCAGGCTCCTGGGCGCTGCTGGTGATGACCGATTCGGCCTCCCGGGAGCGAGAACAGCAGCAATGTGATCCGCGATCTCGGCCTGAACTGCGAAAATCTGCGAGAGCTCACGGTCGTAGAGCTCCGCCCATAACGCCTCTCCCGTCCGCGCATCCACCAACCGCACGTTCACATGGAGCTGGCCGCCCGAATGGCGGACCGTCCCCTCCAGGACCGCACCGACGCCGAGCTCCCGGGCGACGACCGCGGCGCTGCTGCTCGTCCCTTGTAGCGGAGCGCAGTTGATCGAGAGACGACGCGGACGTCCGAGAACCGGGAGATCCGGGTAATGATGTCATCGGTGAACCCGTCCACCAGATACTCGTCAGCCGTGTCTCGGCCGGCGTTGACCAGTGGCAGCACGACCACCGAGCCGCCCGATGCTGGCTCAACGGAGGCACTCCGCCGTTGGACGGTAAGCACCGCTCCACCTGCCAGGGCCAGCGCGGCACCGGCGACGGCCACGGTACCCCATCGTCGGCGGGCACCTGCACGGTGCGCGAGCGCGGCCGCGAAGGCTGCGGCACTCGCCGGACGATCGGCGGGCGTTCGAGCCAGCGCACGCCGAACCGCGTCATCGATGGCCGCTGGCACTTCCGGACGGGCATGGCGGATCGACGGGATCGGCGCGCTGAAGCGCCTACTGACGATCGCCTGCGCGGTCGGTCCAGTGTAGGGCGGCTCACCAACCAGCATCTCATACAGCACGCAGCCCAACGCGTAGATGTCACTCCGGGCGTCCACTCTGGAATCCCCGCTCGCCTGTTCCGGTGACAGGTACGCCGCCGTGCCGATCGCGAGCCCGGTCTCAGTCAGCCGCTCGCCCTCGGGCCCCAGTGCCTTGGCAATGCCGAAGTCGGCGACCAGTGCCTCGCCTTGGCGCGTGAGGAGGATGTTTTCGGGTTTGATATCGCGGTGGACAATGCCCTGCTGATGGGCGTAGGCTAGTGCGGAGGCCACGGCTCGGCTGATGCCGAGCGCGTCCTCTAGCGGGAGCTGCCTCTCGCGGACGAGCCGGTCCCGGAGCGATTCGCCCTCGACGTAGGGCATGACATAGAACAGCGCGCCCTCAACCGCGCCAGAATCGTGCAGCGGGAGGATGTGCGGATGCTGCAGCCCCGCCGTGAGCCGGATCTCTCGCAGGAACCGCTCAGCGCCAAGCGCCTGGGCCAACTCTGGGCGCAGCACCTTGAGCGCGACCAGCCGTTCGTGCTTCAGGTCCCGAGCGAGGTAGACCGTGGCCATGCCCCCGCGACCGAGTTCGCGCTCGACAGAGTAGCGCCCGGCGAGGGCATCGGCCAAGGAGGAAGGCACGTCGGCCAGGTGACTGGCTCTGGGTGAGGGTACTCTGAATCTGTTACATTGGCGCGATGATCGCCAGGAGGCCTCCTGAAGCCGATCTGAGATCATCAACCGGCGCTAGGGAAAGCGGGCGGAACGAGCTGCCGTACGTGGACCGACCTACTGCGCATCCCACTGCCTGTTAGATACAAGGCGGACGCTAAGAGCCTCCACCTCTTTACCGATTGCCCAAGTGACACTGCGCTGATGTCGCCAGTGGGTCACGCCCACACCCAGCCGGTACCGGCTGGGTATGGAGTCAAAAGGGCGGTGACCGCGTGACTGTCTTACTTCAGCGGCCTCAGGTTGATCCCTGCGCTCACCTTCAACTGATCCGGCGGGAGGAAGACGGAGCGGGCAAAGGCGTTGTAATGGGCGCTGCCGCCACTCGTGAGCTCGAGTGTCCCCTCTGCCGTGAACCCGAACCCGTCCGCCCGGCCCGGCACCGCCAGGAGATTGCTATCCGTATTCACCAGGTGCGCCGTACCTCGCGCGAGCGGCGTGCCGCCAAGCAGGAACTCGCACAGGATCTCGTCCGTCTCCAGGATGTCCTGTCCCGCCCAGGTATACACGCTCACGAAGACACCGTCGCTCCGGAACAGCTCATGAATGAGGTCGGCATTGGCCTGATTCAGCACGTCCTGGAACTGGCCCGGGTGGAAGATGGTGAACGGCTCGCCGCAGAACGCGAACCCATCGCGGGCGATATGAATGGCAACCAAGCCGCGCTCGGCGTCGAACACGAAGAAGGGAAAGAATCCTGACACGCTTCGTATCACTATGGGCCCCGAAGCATCAGGGGCGTTAGACGCCGCCGGCGCGGCCACCGAACTGGAGCCGGTCGATACCGGACTCCACCCTGTTGGATCGGGCTCGGAGCAGGCGACAGCGCTCAGCGAAACCAGGCCGAGCGCCAGGAAAGAGGCGGGTGAGCGCATGGGTACCTCCGGGACGATCGAATGTTGAGCGCACAGGCCTCCGACCAGGCCCGCGCATGGCGTTCCTCTTGTGGCCTTGCTGCCGGTCGGTACGTTCAACCCTAAGGGCCGGGCGTTCCCGGCCAGTGACCTGCCGCTGACCTGGCCTTCGAGCCATCAGCGGGGCTCCCGAGCGTTATGATTCGACTCCACCTGCTGGGCGCGATTGACCTCCGCGACAAGGATGGTCGGGAGGTGCGGACCGTGCTCGCCCAGCCCAAGCGCCTGGCCCTCCTCGCCTACCTCGCCGTCGCCTCGCCCCCCGGCCCCCACCGGCGCGACACCCTGCTCGGCCTCTTCTGGCCGGAGCTCGATCAGGACCACGCGCGCAATGCCCTGAGCAAGGCCGTCCACTTCCTCCGCCGGTCCCTCGGCGACGCGGCGTTGGTCTCCCGGAGCGCCGACGAGCTCGGGCTGGACGACGCGGTCATCTGGACCGATGCCGCAGCCTTCGGCGCCGCAGTGGACGGAGGGCGGACGGATGAGGCGCTCGGGCTATATCGGGGGGACCTCCTCCCGTCTTTCTTCCTGCCGGATGCGCCAGGATTCGAGGAGTGGCTCGAGCGGGAACGTACCGACCTGCGCCTGCGCGCGGCGGAGGCCGCGCGGGTTCAGGCCGAGCGATATGAGTCCGGCGGTGACCCCACGCGGGCGATCGAGTGCGGCCGTCGGTCGGTCGCCCTGTCCAACGGGGACGAGCGGCCGCTGCGCCGCCTGGTCGAGCTGCTCGACCGGCTGGGCGACCGATCCGGCGCCCTCCACGCCTACGACAGCTTCGCCCGAAGGCTCGCCGCCGAGCTCGAGGTCGAGCCGGCCACCGAGACGATTGCGCTCATCGAGCGGATTCGCGCGTCCGGCCCGCCTCGGGCGACCCGGACTGTGGAGCCGATCGCCCAGGAAGCATCCCAGCCGGCCGTGGGGCACGCCGAGACTGACGTGGCTCCGCGCCAGCCGCCAGGACATCGGCGGAGACTGCTGACTATCGCCGCCGCGATCGTCGGCCTCGGCATTCTCGGGGCGTTGGCGTTGGTACGATTCCTCCGCCCGGCGCCAATGCCTGCCCTCGACGCCGATCTCGTCGCGGTCGCCCCGTTCGAAGTGCTGGACCCGACACTCGCGCTCTGGCGGGAGGGTATCGTGGACGTCCTGTCCCGCGACCTGGACGGTGCGGGGCGGCTGCAATCGGTGTCGCCGGCGGTGGCGATCCAGCGATGGCGCGGACGGGCTGAAGCCGGAGCGGCCCAGTCGCTGGGGCGCCGCACCGGCGCTCGACTGGTCGTCTTCGGCCAGGTCATGGGCAGCGGCGCCGATTCCGTGCGGCTCAGGGCCACGCTGGTGGATGCGGGCATCGGACGGGAGCTGGGGGAGGTGGAGCTCCGGGACGCCGCCATCCACATGGATCGGCTCCTCGAATCGCTCACCCTAAAGCTGTTGCAGGAGCTCGGGCGCGATCGGCCGGTCGGGGCCGTTCGGCAGGAGGCCCTCGGTGTTCGACCGCTGCCGGCGCTCAAGGCGTTCCTTCGGGGCGAGCAGTTCTATCGGCGGATGCTGTGGGATTCCGCCGCAGCGCACTACGATCACGCCATTGCGCTGGATAGCGGGTTCGCCCTGGCGCACTACCGCATGGCGATGGCTGTAGGCTGGAACTCCGAGCGATCCAAGCGGTATCGGGCGCCCGAGGAGTACGCGCGCCGGGCGGCGCTGCTCAATCGAGGGCAGACGACGCGGGACAGCCTGCTCCTTGTGTACGGCCCCTTCGAAATGCTGCTCGACCCTGCCGACGCGGGGTACTTCGCCCGGTATCGGCAGAGCCTCGCCGTGCTGGAGCGTGCGAGCCGGCTCTATCCCGGAGATCCGGAGGTCTGGTACATGCTGGGCGAGGCCCGGGACCACATTCATTCCAACGACGTGACCCTCGCCCAAACCCTGGACGCCTTCGACCGCGC
>JBJMOX010000238.1:0-4966 GCA_045803515.1 Gemmatimonadales bacterium | reverse complement strand
CGACTCGCTTAACCAGGTGATCGCCGGCCAGGAGACCACCCTGAGCGCCACGCTGGAACAGATGATCTATCATGCCGCCGCCGTCCGGCGGGCCGCGCGCACCGCGCTGGTGTTCGTCGATCTTCCATTTCTCACCTACCAGGTCACCGTGCCCGACGCGATCCGGAACGCCGGGCGGGTGCTGCAGGAGACCGGCGCGCACGGGGTGAAGCTGGAGGGCGGACAACCGATGGCGGAGACCGTGCGCGCTCTGGTGGAGCGGGGGATTCCGGTGATCGGCCATCTGGGATTGACCCCGCAGTCGGTGCACGCCCTGGGCGGCTACCGGGTACAGGGGCGCGACCCCGGTGCCGCCAGGCGGCTCCTGGCCGACGCGAAGGCGCTGGAGGAAGCCGGCGCCTGCGCCGTGGTGCTGGAGCTGCTGCCGAGCGAGCTCGCCCGGAGCATCTCCGCGGCGCTCACCATTCCCACCATCGGCATCGGCGCCGGACCCGGCTGCGATGGCCAGGTGCTCGTGCTCCACGACATGCTCGGTCTCAACGAGGGCTTCAATCCGAAGTTCCTGAAGCGCTTCGCCGAGCTGGGCGAGGCGGTGCGGAACGCGGTGCGCGCCTACGGTACCGACGTGCGGAACGGCAGCTACCCGGGGACGGAGCACAGCTTTGAATGAGCTCACGACCATCCCCGACCTGCGGCGCTGGGTGAGCGAACATCGTCGGGCGGGGCGCCGGGTAGCCCTGGTGCCCACGATGGGCTTCCTGCACGAGGGACACCTGCGGTTGGTGGACGAGGCGCGCGGCCGGGCGGACGCCGTGATCATGAGCATCTTCGTCAACCCGCTGCAGTTCGGCGCCAACGAAGACCTCACCCACTACCCCCGCGATCTCCCGCGCGACCGGCGCCTGGCCCAGTCGCGCGGGGTCGACGCGCTGTTCCTCCCCTCCGAGATCATGATGTACCCTCCCGGCTCCGAGGTCCGGGTTGTGCCGGGCGCTACCGGCTCCCGTTGGGAAGGCGCGGCGCGGCCGGGGCACTTCGCCGGCGTGCTCACGGTCGTGGCCAAGCTCTTCCACCTGGTTGAGCCCGACCTGGCCTGCTTCGGACGGAAGGACGTCCAGCAGGCGGTGCTGGTGCGGCAGATGGCGCGCGACCTCGATTGGCCGATCGACATCGTGATCGTCCCGACGGTGCGCGAGCCCGACGGGCTGGCCCTCAGCAGCCGGAACGCCTACCTCTCGCCGGAGGACCGGCGCACTGCACTGGCGCTCAGCACGGCGCTCAGGGAGGCCCATGCGGCGTGGCGGGAGGGCGAGCGGCGGGCAGAACCCATCGAAGCGCGGATGCGGCGCAGGCTCGCGGCCTTCCCCGGGGCGAATGTCGAGTACATCGCGATCGCCGATCCGGCGACGCTTTCTCCCGTCGCGCAGGTCGACCCCGAGACCGTGGTGGCGATTGCGGCGCGAGTGGGGAGCACCCGGCTGATCGACAACATCACACTGGGTGAAGGCATCGCGTGAGCGCTCCGGGGGCGGATGCCTCGCTCCGATCACTCGGGCTTCGGCCGACGCTGCCGGAGTGGGCCATCGTCACCCCGGAACGGCGGGCCCACATCGAGCGCGTGGCCGAGGTCGCCGCGCGCTGGGCCGAGGAGATGGGCGTGCCCGACAACGAGCGCCACCGCTGGCTCCGCGCGGTCTGGCTGCACGACGCCCTGCGCGACGCGCCCATGGAGGAGCTCGAACGCCTGGCTTCGAGCACCCCGGGCCCACGGAGCATCCGGCACGGTCCCGCCAGCGCCGCGCGCGCCAAAGCCGAGGGCGAAACCGACCGCGGCGTGCTGGACGCCGTGCGATATCACTCGGTCGGCCTGGCGGAGTGGGACATGGTTGGCCGGGTGCTCTACTGTGCCGACTACCTCGAGCCGGGCCGGCCTCACGAGCCCGAGCACCGGGCCGATCTGGCCCGGCGCTTCCCTCGGGAGCCGCAGGCGGTGCTGCGCCAGATCGCCACCGAGCGACTCGCTCGAATCATCCAGGCCGGGTGGCCGCTGCCCGAACCCACGGTTCGCTTCTGGAACTCTCTCGTCACCGGATCATCCGCTTCACGCTGATCGGCCTGGGCGGCATCGCCGTGCTGACCCTCCTGGCGCTGCTCCTCCCCGCGCGACGGGAGCAGGTCGAGGGGCACGCGTACGCCATCCCATCGGGGCAGAATCGAATCGTGGTGGAAGTGTTGAATGGCACCCGCCGGCCGGGCTTCGCCCGGGTGGCGACCCGGGTGCTCCGGGAACAGGGCATCGATGTCGTGTTCTTCGGCAATGCGGAGGGCCCGGTCGAGTCCACCCGTGTCCTGGTGCGCCGCGGCGACCCGGGGCAGGGGAAGCACGTGGCCGACGCGCTCGGCGCCGGACGCGTGCTGATCCAGCCCGACACTCTGCGCCGGGTGGACGTGAGCGTCCTCCTGGGAGACGACTACCGGCCCCGGCTTCCGCTGCATCCCTGATCCTCAGCAGATCCCGATGACCACATCCATGACGTTAGTGCCGGTGAGCCCCGGACGGAGCAGGGCGTGGGCCGCATCGAGCGCGTGGTAGGCATCGTGCGCGCCGAGGTCGCGCTCGGGATCGCGGCCCGCGGCGCGGATCGCATTCCACGTGTCGCCGTTCACGATGGCTCCGGCCGCGTCCGTCGGTCCATCGCGGCCATCGGTACCGGCGGCAAGCAACGCGATGCCGGGTCCGCTCCCGGCGAGCGCCCGGGCCGCCGCCAGGGCCAGTTCCTGGCACCGCCCGCCGAGTCCGGTAGACGAGCCGAGGGTCACCGTGGTCTCGCCGCCCCAGACGCGACAGCTCGCGGCGGCGAGAGCGCCGCCCTCAGGTTGCGGGATCCTCCCGCGACCGCAATGTTGCAGGAGTAGAGCGGCTACACTCGCCCCGGCCGCCGACGCCTCCCCGGCGAGCGGCGTTTCCGCGATCACCGGCGCGAGGCCCAACTCGGCCGCCCGCTTGGCCGCAGCTTCGAGGGCCAGCCTGTTACTGGCGATCAGCTCGACGGACACCCGCGCGAAGGCCTGATCACCAGGCTTTGGCGTCTCCGCTGTTTCTCCGGTTTCGACCGCGGTCAACAGGCGCCGGGCGGAGGGAGGCAGACGACCCCAGAGGCTCGAGTCCTGCAGCAGCCGCCGAAGCTCGGCCGCAGTGGTCGGGTCGGGGACGCAGGGACCCGAGCCGATCGAGGCGAGGTCGTCGCCGATGACGTCGGACACCGCGTAGACTCGGACACGGGCAGGCGCCAGCGCCCGGGCGAGCCGGCCCCCGCCCCAGCGCGAGAAGCGCTTCCGGATGCGGTTCATGGCGGTGATGTCGAGACCGGAGCCGAGCAGCATCGCGTAGAGTCCGGACAGCTCGGCGGGCGAGAGCCCCTCTACCGGCGCGCCGACCAGGCTGGTGGTTCCTCCCGAGAGGAGGACCCACACTTCGTCGTCGGGTGCCACCAGGGCGGCAATCTTCCCCAGCACCTCGGCGGCTGCCAGGGATCCGGGCCCCGGCTCTGGGTGATCGCCCGGCACGACACGGATGGAAGGGTGGGGAGCCGGCTCCGCGGCTGGGCCGACGACAAGGCCGCCGGCGGGCCCGGCGCCCCAGTCCGACAGCACCTCGACGGCGGTTCGGGCCATGGGAGATGCCGCCTTGCCGAGGGCGATGATCCAGCGCCGCCCAGCCGACCCGTTGGCCAGCGACTGGAGTCGGCGGCGGAGGGCAGGGGCGGGGTCAACCGCTGCCGTGGCAACGGCATACAGATCCGCCAGCAGCTCGTGGCTGGACGGAATCAGGGGCCGATCAGCGGCGGAAGACGCCAAGAAGGCCTACCTTGTGAAAAAAAGCACAAAGTGCTATAAATGGGTTGACGCATAATTATTCGAGAACCAACGGAATCTATTTACACCCGGCGAAGGCGTCCTGCCATCGCCTCGTTTCTTCTTCGACCGAGAGGTTTCGCGCATGGCCGGCCGCAACTTTCTCTTCGTTCCCGGGCCCACCAATGTGCCCGACCGTGTCCTCCGCGCCATGCATATCGCGATGGAGGACCACCGCTCCTCCGCCTTTCCGTCGCTCGCCACGCCGGTGCTGGAGGATCTCAAGAAGATCTTCCGGACCGCGTCCGGCCAGGCCTTCATCTTTCCGGCCACCGGCACGGGCGGATGGGAAGCCGCGCTCAGCAACACGCTCTCTCCGGGCGATCGGGTCCTGGCCTCGCGCTACGGGCAGTTCAGCCACCTGTGGATCGATCTGGCCCAGCGAATCGGGCTCAAGGTCGACATCCTGGACGTCGAATGGGGCGAGGGCGCGCCGCTCGAGCGGATCGAGCAGGCGCTCGTGGCCGACAAGGCCCACGAGATCAAGGGTGTGCTGGTGGTGCACAACGAGACCGCCACCGGAGTCACCAGCGATGTCGCCGGCGTTCGCAAGGCGATGGACCGGGCCAAACACCCCGCGCTGCTCTATGTCGACGGGGTGAGCTCGATCGGCAGTCTGGATTTCCGGATGGACGAGTGGGGTGTGGACCTCGCGGTCACCGGCTCCCAGAAGGGGCTGATGCTTCCGGCCGGCCTCGGCATCGTCGCGGCCAGCCAGAAGGCGCTCGCCCGGCGGGAGCAGGCCAAGTGCGCCCGGGTCTTCTTCGATTTCGGCGACATGATGAAGGCGAACGCGACCGGGTATTTCCCCTACACGCCGTCGCTCCCGCTGCTGTACGGCCTGCGCGAGTCGCTCGACATCCTGCTCGAGGAGGGACTGGAGAACGTCTACGCCCGCCACCACCGGCTGGCCGAGGGGGTGCGCCTGGCGGTGAAGGCGTGGGGGCTCGAGCTCTGCGCCAGGGCGCCCCGGTGGTACTCCGACACGGTCAGCGCGATCCTGGTGCCTTCCGGATTCAACGGCGCGGACGTCATCGACATCGCCTACCGG
>JBJMOX010000237.1:0-7218 GCA_045803515.1 Gemmatimonadales bacterium | reverse complement strand
CGACAAGGACCCGAGCGGGTTCTACTTCATTCCGACGTACAACCCGAAGAGCGGGACTTTCTACATCCGCGCCGCGATCGAGGACCCACGGCCGATCCTGGGACACGAGGGAATCCCCGGCCACTTCCTTCAGCTCTCGATCGCCAACCACCTGACCGATGAGATCCGCCGGCAGCACTCCGACGGCGTGTTCGTGGAGGGCTGGGCGCTCTACGGGGAGGAGATGCTGATGCGGGAGGGTCTCTATCCCGACCAGTCGGCGGGACAGGCTCAGGTGCTGAGGCTGAGCCGGTATCGCGCGGCACGCATCGGGGTCGACGTGAACCTCCACACCGGGCGCTGGTCGTTCGACCAAGCGGTGAAGTACTTCATGGAGGCCGGCGGTCTCGACCGTGAGGCCGCCGAGGGCGAGGCGGCGGGCGCGGCGGCGAACCCGTCGCAGAAGATCACCTACATGGTGGGGAAGTGGCAGATCATGCGGCTCCTCGGCCGTTACCGGGATCAGCAGGGCGACCGGTTCCGGCTCGGCGCCTTTCATGACCAGCTGCTGAGCTACGGGAGCCTGCCGCTCTCGGTGATCGAGTGGCTGATGTTCGACGACCCGAGCACGTTGAAGGCGGTAGGCCGTGAGCGGTGACCGCTGGGGTGTGCTCCCCCGATGATCGTTCGAGCCTGGCGGGGTTACGCATCCTCAGCCACCGCCGAAGCCTATCCCAGGCACCTGCTGGAACGCGTGCGCCCGAAGCTGGAGCGGCTCGCCGGCTTCCGGGGTCTCTCGCTGCTCCGTCGCCCCAGTGGAACGGAGATCGAGTTCCTGGTCCTCACCCACTGGGAATCGATGGACGCGATCCGTGCCTTTGCCGGGGATGACCCCGAGCGCGCCGTGGTGGAGCCCGAAGCCCGCGCGGCGCTGGTGCGGTTCGACGACCGGGTGACCCACTACGACGAGCTGGTCGGGTAACGAATTCTTCTCCAACGAAGGAGACGCTCCATGAGGCCGGCCGGTCTGCTGCTTTCTCTCGTCTTGCCCTTGCAGAGCCTTGCCGCTCAGCAGCCCCAGCCGATCACCGTGATCCGCGCGGGCACCCTCATCGACGGGACCGGCGCCGCCCCGGTCAAGAACGCCGTCATCGTGGTGCAGGGTGAGCGGATCACCGCGGTCGGTGCCGGTCTGGCCATTCCCAAGGGCGCCACGGTCGTGGACCTCTCGGGCGAGACCGTGCTCCCGGGATTCATCGACGCGCACGTGCATCTGGTTGGACGCACCATCGGCGACGGCGACTGGCAGCACTCCGGCATCACCGAGCTGCCGAGTGAGCTGACCCTCCTGGGCGCGGCGCACGCGCAGCAGACGCTCGAGGCCGGCTTCACCATGGTGCGCATCGTCGGCGCGGAGGGGTTCTCCGACCTGGGACTGCGGAACGCCATCAACGCCGGCTGGGTCCCCGGTCCGCGGATACTCGGCGCCGGCATCGCCCTGGGCGCGCGGGGCGGACACTGTGACGGCACGGCCGGATTCAACCCCGGGACCTTCGGCCACGAAGCCGGCTTCGCGGAGGGCGTGGCGGACGGGGTCGATCAGGTGCGGAGCGGCGTGCGCTACATGGTGAAGTACGGCGCGGACGTCATCAAGATCTGCGCGACGGGTGGGGTGCTGTCGCCCACTGACTCGGTGGGGGTGCAGCAGTACACCGAGGAGGAGATGCGCGCCATCGTGGAGACCGCCGCGCTGCTGCAGCGCAAGGTCGCGGCCCACGCGCACGGCACGGAAGGCATCAAGGCCGCCGTCCGCGCGGGCGTGGCCTCGATCGAGCACGGCTCGATGCTGGACGCCGAGGCGGTACAGCTCATGAAGCAGCACGGCACCTATCTGGTCCCGACCCTGCTCGCGGGGTTCACGGTGGAATCGCTGGCGACAGCGCGGAAGCTGCCGCCCGCCATCGCCGCCAAGGCGCTCGCCATCGCCCCGCGGATACACGCCTCGTTCAAGCTGGCGCTGGACGGGGGAGTGAAGATCGCGCTCGGGACCGATGCCGGCGTGATGCAGCACGGCACCAATGCCCGGGAGTTCGCGCTCATGGTGAAGTACGGGATGTCCCCCATGCAGGCCATCCAGGCGGGCACGATGAGCGGTGCCACCCTGCTCGGCCGGGAGGCGGATGTGGGCTCCGTGGAGCGAGGCAAGTTCGCCGACCTGGTGGCGGTGAAAGGAGATCCGCTGCAGGACATCGCGCTGCTGCAGCGCGTCGATTTCGTGATGAAGGGCGGGGCGGTGTTCAAGCAGAACGGGCGGGTGGAGGGCCGGAGTGACGCGTGGGTGCGGTGAGACCGCCCGCGAAAACGGCGAGCTCACCGAATCCATGGCGAGCTCGCCGTCCCCACCACGGCTCAGCCGCGCTACGACGCCGTCTGCATCTGTGAGAAGAACGCCTCCGAGCGCTTCTGCAGCTCCTCGGGGGTCAGATCCTGGATGTGCTGGGCGAGCCACCAGTGGTGCCCGAACGGATCTTCGAGCATCCCAGTGCGGTCACCCCAGAACTGGTCGTCCAGCGGCATGATGGGCTTCGCGCCGGCATCGACTGCCCGCTTCCAGGCCGCATCCACATTCTCCCCGTAGATGAAGAAGCTGACCGGTGTGCCACCGATCAATTTCGGGCCTCTGCCGCCCTGGTCCGGCATCTCGTCGACCAGCATGATGACCGAATCGCCGATCCTGATCTCCGCGTGCATGATCTTCCCGTCCGGACCCGGGAACCGCATGATCTCTTCGGCTCCCAACGCCTTCTTGTAGAAGTCGATAGCCTTCGCCGCCCCATCCACCACGATGCTGGGCGTGACGGTGTGGTACCCCTTCGGAATCGCCTGTGCTTTCGTAGCCATGATGGCCTCCCATTTCGCGTAAAGAGTGCACGCGAGAATATTGGAAGTTCGCGGAAAACCGCAACCGTCCGGCGTCTCGGATGTGAACGTGCGAATGTCACAGGTCAGTGATTGCACGCGACCAGGCGGACAGCGATCGTGAGTACCCGCCACACCCTCCAAGCCCGACCGAGGAGGTAGCTGCCCCATGGGCGCGATGTATCTTAGCGGAGTCCCCGCGCATCTCTCGTTTCGGCTCCGACGAGGCTCACAGCCCCGATGATCAGTTGCCGGACCCTGGGTCCGATCGAAGTCCTGGTGGACGACGCGCCCGCGCCGCCCGAGCTCCTCTGGCGCAAGCACCTCGGGCTGCTGATCTACCTCGCCCGATCCATCCCCAAGGCGCGCACCCGCGATCATCTGATCGGCCTCCTCTGGCCCGACCGGCCGGATACCTCCGCCCGGCACTCGCTCAACGAGGCGATTCGGGTGCTGCGGCGCTTCACGGGAGAGGAGGAGGTGCTGTCCAGTGGCGGCCAGATCCGGCTGTTGCCCGGCGTGGTGCAGCTCGACCTGGACGAGCTGGCTCGCTGCATCTCGGAAGCGTCCTGGGCGGCGGCCGCCACCCTGGTCGCCGGCGAGTTCATGGAAGGATTCACACTGCCCGGCGCCTCCGCCTTCGAGGATTGGCTCGCCGGGGAGCGGGAGCACTGGCGGAACCAATCGGTCACCGTGCTGGTCCATCGGGCCGACGAGCTGGAGCGCAGCGGGCGGGTGGGTGACGGCGCGAGCTGCGCCCTCCGCGCCCTCCAGCTCGACCCCCGCTCCGAGCGCGCGGTCCGGGCGGTGATGCGCTGTCTCTCCCTGGCCGGTGACCGGACCGAGGCGCTGCAGCGCTACGACAGCTTCCACGCGAGGCTGGTCGCCGACCTCGGCGCGGTGCCGGGTGGGGAAACCAAGGCGCTGGCCGAGCGAATCCGGCAGGAGCGGAGCGTCCGGCCGCCGGGGGCCACGACCGATTCGGCCCGCGCCAGCGAGGCGGGCGGCCGCGCGCCGCTGGTCGGCCGGGAGGCGGAGCTGAGGGCACTGGTGGACGTGGCGACCTCCTGCTTCCACGACCGGCGGCCCGCGGTATTTGTGGTGGAGGGCGATACCGGCGCGGGGAAGACCCGGCTGGTGGAAGAGCTTGCGTCCCGGCTCCGGCTGGAAGGGGTCACAGTATGCCTGGCCCGGGCGGTCGAGGCGGACCGGGAGCAGTCGAGTGGCGCGCTGCTCGCCTTGGCCCGGGGGGCGCTGGCGGACGCACCCGGCGCCTCGGGTGCGCAGGCCGGATCGATCGCCACGCTCGCGGAGCTGCTTCCCGAATGGCAGGCGCGCTTTCCCCGGACCGGCGACGCCGGCGCGCCCCGATCGCTGGCGCACGCCTTGGCCGACGTGATCCGCGCCGCGGCGGAGGAGCGTCCGGTCCTCCTGGCGATCGACGACGCGCACTGGCTGGACCACGACTCGGCCCTCGCGCTCAGCGCCATGATGCGGGACCTCGCCGAGAGCCCGGTCGCCCTGCTGCTCGCCGTACAGCCGCGCTGGCCCCGACCCGAGCTGGACGAGCTCCGGGCCCGGATCGGTCGAGACGCCGGTGGACTGGCGGTGCCGCTGGCGCCGCTGGGGCGCGAGGCGCTCCGGTCGCTCGCCCGGCATCTGCTGGCGGATTACACCGAGATCGAGCTGGACCGGGTGGCCCGGCGGGTGAGCATGGATTCGGCCGGTCTGCCGCTCCTCGCGGTGGAGCTGCTCCGGGCGGTCGCGGTCGGTCTCGATCTGGGGAGCGTCTCGACCGCCTGGCCCGAGCCGTCCAGGACCCTGGATCAGACGCT
Organism: Gemmatimonadales bacterium; assembly: GCA_045803515.1. Taxonomy (GTDB): domain Bacteria; phylum Gemmatimonadota; class Gemmatimonadetes; order Gemmatimonadales; family GWC2-71-9; genus CAVVWJ01. Next base: position 2,485 of record JBJMOX010000237.1, on the reverse strand, counting down.
GCCTGGCGGGCTGCCGGATGCGGTCGTCGCCGCGCTCCGGGTGACCTTCCGCCGCCTGAGCCCCGACGCGCAGCGAGTGCTCGCCGCCGCCGCCGCGATTGGAGACCGGGTGGATGCCGATCAGCTCGCCCGTGCCACACAGCTGCCAATGGCCGAGGTAACGGCCAGGCTGGACGAGCTGGAGTGGCACCAGTGGCTGACCGCCGATCCGCGGGGATACGGGTTCACCGCCCGGCTGGTGCGCGAAGTCATCTCGCGCGACATGCTGACCGCCGGGCAGCGAAGACGGATTCAGGAGGCGGTGGCAGTCCAGTAGCGGCGGCAGCCGGGCTGATGAGGTTGAGGGTCGGTGCGTCGGCGCAGGCGGCGGGCGGGGCCCGGGCATCGGGAGGCTGATAAGCGATGATCTGTCATCCCGAGGAGCGCCAGCGACGAGGGATCTTGCCCGCGAATCCCCGACACTCGCAGCGGAGTTCCGATCCTGCCGAGAAGATCCCTCGCTCCGCTGGGGATGACAGCTCCGCTCCCACCCGACCTTGACAGCTCCGCGCCCATCCGACCCTCGCGACCCCCTTACCCCCGCACCCGCTTCAAGCTCGCCGCCATGACGTCCCCCGCAGTAGCTTCCACCCGTGCTCCAGCCACCCCCACCCGCCCGCACGTGATCGACCTGCTCGAATCCGTCCGCGCGAGCTTTGCCGGCCGCTATCTGATCGAGCGCGAGCTCGGCCGAGGCGGCATGTCGACGGTGTACCTCGCCCAGGATCCGAAACACGGACGTCCGGTGGCGCTCAAGGTCTTCGAGCCCGACCTCGGCCCCTCCGTCGGGCCGGAGCGCTTTCTCCGCGAGATCCGGGTCGCCGCTCGGCTCACCCACCCCCACATCCTGCCGCTCCATGACTCGGGCGAAGTGGGTGGGCTGCTCTACTACGTCATGCCCTACATCGAGGGCGAATCGCTGCGGGACCTGCTCGAGCGGGAGCACCGGCTGCCGCCGCACCAGGCGCTCGACCTGGGCCGGCAGGTGGCCGACGCGCTGGACTACGCCCACCAGCACGGCGTCGTGCACCGGGACATCAAGCCGGGAAACATCCTGATCGCTGACGGCCAGGCCGTGGTGGCGGACTTCGGGATCGCCCGGGCGGTGGCCAGTGGCGCCGAGCTGCTCACCGGGACCGGTGGAGCGATAGGCACGCCGATGTACATGAGCCCCGAGCAGGCCGGAGGCGAGCCGGATCTCGACGGCCGGAGCGACATCTACAGTCTCGGATGCGTCCTGTTCGAGGCACTCGCGGGGGTGCCGCCATTCTCGGGCCCGACGGCGCAGGCCATCCTGGTGCAGCGCCTGCTCGGGAGCCCGCCGGCCCTGCGCAGCATCAACCCGGAAGTCCCCGAGATCGTCGAAGCAGTCATCACTCGTGCGCTCGCGCGGAAGCCGAGTGACCGGTTCGCCACCGCCGCGGGTCTCTCCGCTGCACTGGCCGATGCGGTGGCGGGCGCCTCCGTCGGGGTGACTGCCTCCGTTTTCGGCCCCCAGCCGATCGCCGAGGCATCTGTCGCGGTTCTGCCGTTCCTGAGCTTGAGCTCGGACCCGGAGAACGAGTACTTCAGCGACGGGATGACCGACGAGATCATCAATGCGCTCGCCCAGATCCCCGGGCTACGGGTTCCCGCGCGGACTTCTTCCTTCGTGTTCAAGGGAAAGAACGTGGATGCCCGCGAGATCGGCGAGCGGCTCAAGGTGCGGACCCTGCTGGAGGGGAGCCTCCGCAAAGCGGGCGACCGCATTCGCATGACGGTGCAGCTCATCAACGCGGCGGACGGATACCACCTCTGGTCGCACACCTACGAGCGGACGGTCGCCGATGTCTTCGCGATGCAGGACGAGCTCACCCGGGCGATTGTCACGGAGCTGACGGCGCGGGTGATCGGGGCCACGCACGACCCCGTCGTGCGTACGGCCACCGCTGACCCCGAGGCCTACGCGCTCTATCTGCAGGGATGCTACTTCCTCAACAAGCGGACGGCGGAGGGCTTCGTCGCCGGGATCGAGCACTTCCGGAGGACGACCGAGCGAGACCCCGGCTTTGCCGCTGCCCACGCGAACCTGGCATACTGCCTCGCCATGGCGGGCTTCGACACCTTCGGCGCCATGTCTCCCCTGGAGACGATGCCTCAGGCCCAGGCCGCGGCCTCGAAGGCGCTGGAGCTCGATCCCATGCTGCCCGAGGCCCATGGCGCCCAGGCGGTCATCGCCGCCCTTTTCCACTGGGACTGGGCCCTGGCGGAGCGAGAGTTCGATCGGACCCTCGCGCTCGGCGGAAAGTTGGCGCCGACCCACGCGTTGCATGCGCTCTTCCTCTCCGCCATGGGCCGTCACGCGGAGAGTCTCCGGGTGGTCGCGGCGGCCTTGGCGTCCGATCCGCTCTCGCTCGGCCTCCACCTGACCATGGGGCGCTCGCTGGTCTGGGCTCGTCGCTATCGG
>JBJMOX010000236.1:0-2766 GCA_045803515.1 Gemmatimonadales bacterium | reverse complement strand
CGGAGGTGCTCCAGGGCTGGCGCGAGTGGGTCGGACGACCCGAGGCCACTGCGCGTCTCATGACTCACTCGGGTCCATTCGTGCGGGGCATCTATCTCACGCTGCACGCCTACCTCCCGGAGGCGATGACCATCGACGACGGTGAGCCAGGCACCGTGGCCGACACCTGGTACCGGGAGGCCTATCGCGATCGGCCGTTCGTCCGGGTGCTCGATGGGCCACCCGAGCTCACCCATGCGGTGGGCACCAACTACGCGCTGATCCACGCGCTCGAGAGCACCGATGGCCGGGAAGTGCAGGTAACCGTCGCCATCGACAATCTGGTCAAGGGGGCCGGCGGCCAGGCCGTGCAGGCGATGAATCTCGCGCTGGGACTCGACGAGCGCGCCGGCCTCGCCGCTGCCGGAATCTACCCGTGCTGAATCAGGCCGCTGCCTCGGGGGTCGGTGCTCGACCCGCGCTGCTCCCGGTCTACGCCTCGATGCCCGTGCGCCCGGTGCGCGGCGTCGGCTCCTGGCTGATCGACGAGAACGGGGACGAGTGGCTCGACGCCTATGGGGGCCATGCCGTCGCCTCGACCGGCCACAGCCATCCCGATGTGGTCCGGGCCATCGCGGAGCAGGCGGAGCGTCTGCTGTTCTACTCCACCGCGGTCCCGCTCCCTCAACGAGAGGAGCTGGCCGAGAAGCTGGCGGTGCTCTGCCCCGATCCGCTGGGTCAGGTCTTCTTCTGCAACTCCGGCGCGGAAGCGAACGAGAACGCGCTCCACCTGGCGCGCAGGTCCACCAATCGGCAGATCATCGTCACGGTCCGCGGCGGCTGGCATGGCCGAACCGCCGCAACGCTCGCGTGCACCGACGGCCCGCGGTACGAGGAGGCAGCCCGGCGCGCCGGGATGCCGCTCTCGGTCAAGGTGCCCTTCGACGATGTCGCGGCCCTCGACTCGGCGGTCGACGATCGGATCGCGGCGGTCCTGGTCGAGCCGGTGCAGGGGTTCGCTGGCGCCCGCGACTGCTCGCCCCATTTCCTCGAGGCGGCCCGACGGATCTGCAGCGATCGCGGCGCGGCGCTGCTCTTCGACGAGGTACAGTGCGGCGTCGGCCGCTGCGGTGCCTTCAGCGCCGCCGAGGCATTCGGGGTAACGCCGGACGCGCTCACGTTCGCGAAGGGTCTCGCGGGCGGGCTCCCGATCGGCGCCCTCATCGCCGCGCCCGGCCTCACCGACTCGCTCTCCCCGGGCGATCTCGGCAGTACCTTCGGGGGCGGGCCGGTGCCCTGCGCCGCCGCATTGGCCAACATCGGCGTGATTGAGCGGGAGGGTCTCATCGCCAACGCCGTCGATGTGGGTGGTCACCTCGCGCGAGGGGCGCGCGCGCTCGGTGTCTCGAAGGTCACCGGTCGAGGCCTGCTGCTCGGGCTCCACCTCGGGAGGCCGGCCGTGGAGGTGCAGCGGGAGCTTTTCGGCCGCCGGATCCTCACCGGTACGGCCACCGACCCGCAGGTGCTCCGGCTCCTGCCACCGCTCTCGTTCTCGGTCCGCGAGGCCGACCTCCTGCTTGCGGGGCTCAAGGAGGTGTTGCAGTGACCAAGCGCGACTTTCTGGCTCTCGAGGACTGGACCACGGACGAGGTGGACGGCCTGCTGGCCCTCGCTGCGCGGATCAAGCGTGGTGAGATCGCCGGCGGGTTGGAGCGGAAGGTGCTCGCCATGGTCTTCATGGACCCGAGCCTTCGCACCCGCACCAGCTTCGAGACGGCGATGTATCTCCACGGCGGTCACGCGATCGTGCTCGAGCCCGGGAAGGGAAGCTGGCCGCTGGAGACCGAAGTGGGCGCCGTGATGGACGGCGATACGGTCGAGCACATCGTGGACGCCGCTCGCGTGCTGGGACGCTACGCGGACGCGCTCGGCGTTCGCAGCTTCCCCCGGGGAAGTGACTGGGCGGTGGCGCGACAGGACCTGATCCTTCGGAATTTCGCCCGCTACTGCGAAAAGCCCGTCATCAATCTGGAGTCCGCCCGCCGCCATCCCTGCCAAGCGCTGGCGGACGCCATGACCCTGCGGGAGAAGCTCGGCGACACGGCCGGTAAACGGTTCGTCCTCACCTGGGCTTGGCACCCGAAGGCGCTCCCGACCGCGGTTCCCGCCAGCGCCGCCCTGGCGGCCGCGCGGCTCGGCATGGAGATCGTGATCGGCCGGCCGGAAGGATACGAGCTCGATCCCGAGGATACGGCGCTCATCCGGCGGCTGACGCAGGAGGCGGGCGGGGAGTTCGTCCACATCATCGACGACCCCGATGACGCACTGGTCGGCGCCGACGCGGTGTACGTCAAGTCTTGGGGATCGGTGAAGCGCTACGGAAAGCCGCAGGAGGAGGCGGCGCTCCGGGCCGGCCTCCGCGACTGGCGGCTCACGCCCGCGCGGCTCCGCGGCACCCGCGGCGGGAAGGGCATCGTGATGCACTGCCTGCCGGTGCGGCGCAACGTGGAGGTCGACGACGCCGTGCTGGACGGCCCCAACTCGGTCGTGGTGGACCAGGCGGAGAACCGGCTCCACGCGCAGCGGGCTCTGCTGTTGGAGCTGCTCGGGTCCTCGAGCTGATGCGGCCATCCGAGTTCACCACGGAAACACGGAATCCACGGCAGAAGCACGGAGAGAAGCGGTGAAACAACAACCAATGCGGTTCTCCGTGCCTCTTCCGTAGTTTTCCGTGTTTCCGTGGTGAATTGTTTGTTGTTGTTTGTGAATCCGCCGATGGCCTTAGGG
>JBJMOX010000235.1:0-24671 GCA_045803515.1 Gemmatimonadales bacterium | reverse complement strand
GGCGTTCACCGTGCGGCGGCCGAACTGCAGCTGGTCGGCGCCACCCGAGATCTCCTGGTAGACGGTGTTATCGGGATCGAGCGTGTCCCGGCTCTGGTCGACGTAGGCGAACTGCACCGTGGAGCCCACGGTGAGCCGCCCGCCATCGGGCTGTTCCTGGCTGGTGATCATCCGAAAGAGGGTGGTCTTGCCGGCGCCGTTGGGTCCGATCACGCCGACGATGCCGCCCCGCGGCAGGGCGAAGTCGAGACCATCGATCAGCAGACGATCGCCGAACCCCTTGCTCAGCTGCTCGGCCACCACCACCTCGTCTCCCAGGCGCGGCGGCACCGGGATCAGGATCTCGGTGGTGCCTTCCTGCTGCCGTTCCGCCTCGTCCCGCAGCCGCTCGAAAGCGGTGATGCGGGCCTTGTTCTTGGCGTGGCGGGCGCGGGGAGACATCCGGATCCATTCCAGCTCGTGCTGCAGCGTCTTCTGCCGGGCGGAGGTCTGCTTCTCCTCCTGGGCGAGCCGGCGCTCCTTCTGCTCCAGCCAGGACGAGTAGTTGCCCTCCCAGGGAATGCCGGCGCCCTGATACAGCTCCAGGATCCATCCCGCGACGTTGTCCAGGAAGTAGCGGTCGTGGGTGACGGCCACGACCGTGCCCTTGAACTCCGCCAGATACCGCTCCAGCCACCACACGCTCTCGGCATCGAGGTGATTGGTGGGCTCGTCGAGGAGCAGCATGTCCGGCTGCTCCAGCAGCAGGCGGCAGAGCGCCACCCGGCGCCGCTCGCCACCGGAGATCTTGCCCACGTCGGCGTCTCCCGGCGGAAGCCGGAGCGCATCCATGGCCATGTCGACCTTGTGGTCCAGCTCCCAGAGGCCGAGCGCGTCGATCCGCTCCTGCAGGTTGCCCTGCTTCTCCAGCAGCCGCGTCATCACCTCGTCGTCCATCGGCTCGGCGAACCGGGCGCTGATCTCGTTGAACTGGTCCAGGAGGGCCTGCTGCTCGCGGACCCCCTCCATGACGTTCCCCCGGACATCCTTGGAGGCATCGAGCTGGGGCTCCTGCGCCAGGTAGCCGATGCGGGTGCCGGGAAGCGGGCGGGCCTCGCCCAGAAAGTCCCGGTCGATGCCTGCCATGATGCGGAGCAGGGAGGATTTTCCCGCGCCGTTGGCGCCCAGCACGCCGATCTTGGCACCAGGAAAGAACGAGAGGTAGATCCCCTTGAGGATCTCCCGCGAAGGGGGCACGACCTTGCTGAGGTCGCGCATCGTGAAGATGTATTCGCCGGCCATGGCCGGGAAGATAAGCGGGGCGCCGGGCGGGACCAGAGCAAAAAAAGGGCGCCCCAGCGGGGGCGCCCTTACTGCGTGCGGGAAGCGGCTAGCTGAGATGCTTGTTGACCATCTTGGTCATGTCGAACATGGAGACCTGGCTCTTGCCGCCGAAGACTGGGCGCAGCTTGTCATCGGCATTGATGGCACGACGGTTCTTGGCGTCCTGCAGACCGTTCCGCTTGATGTAGGCCCAGAGCTTCTTGGTCACTTCGGTGCGGGGGATCGGCGTGGAGCCTACCACGGCGGAAAGCTGCGGGCTCGGTTGCATCGGCTTCATGAACGCGGCGCTGGGCACCCGCTTCTTGCCGGTGGACTTCTTGGCGGCCTTCTTGGTGGTGCGCCTGGTAGCCTTCTTGGCGGCGGATCGCTTGGCAGCCTTCTTCGCGGGTCTACGTGCGGCAGTCTTTTTCTTGGTGGCCATCGCGTGTCTCCCAGTGATTGTGAGAACCTGCGTGCCTCGACACCAGCAGAACTACCGTGTCAAACAGTACACGTCCGCGGCGGATTTACAATAGGGAAATGGCGTTTTTCCCTCGGAGGCGCGCCGAGCGCGGCCGAAATATCTTCCTTCTGGTCGGACGGAGCGGAGGGCTCCGCCCACGAATCCCCCTGAATCGGTGTGGCTCATGTTCACCTTCTCGAAGACCCGTCTGGCGGCACTCGCCGCCGTTCCCATCACCATTCTCGCCCTTCACCCATCGAGGTCGGCGCCGCCCTGTGCTCCCGGGGAGAGCGGACTCGTCGTGCCCGAGGGCTTCTGCGCCTCGCTGGTGGCCGACGGTCTCGGGCCGGTCCGACAGCTCGCGGTCTCGCCCAGCGGTGACCTGTACGCCGCGATCTCCGGGGGAAGCCGGCTGTTCGGCGGCGGCGGCGTGGCCGCGTTCCGGGACCGCAACGGCGACGGCAAGCCGGACGAGCACGCCAGCTTCGGCCCGCGGGGCGGCAACGACGTCAAGTTCCACGAGGGGCATCTCTATCTCGCGCTCCAGGACCGCGTGCTTCGCTGGAGCCTGCCGGCCGGAGCGCTCGCCCCCGCGGGCGAGCCGGAGACCATCGTGGCCGATCTTCCCGTCGGCGGAAATCACAACGCGAAGAGCCTGGCCTTCCCGGGCGGGAACGTGATGCTGGTGAACGTCGGCTCGGCCACCAACAGCTGTCAGCGGAAGGATCGCGCGCCGGGCTCCAAGGGTCTCGACCCCTGCCGGGAGCTCGAGCGCCGTGCCGGCATCTGGCAGTTCGCCGCGGATCGCGCCGGCCAGCACTTCGCCGACGGGAAGCGATTCGCCACCGGCCTGCGCAACACCGAGGCGCTCGCGGTGCAGCCCGGGACGGGGGCCGTCTACGGCGCCGTCATGGGCCGGGACCAGCTGGGCGACAGCTGGGGCATGAGTCCCGAGGTGAACGCCAATAACCCGGCGGAGGAGCTGGCCCGCATCGACGCGGGCGACGACTTCGGCTGGCCCTACTGCTACTACAGCAACGAGGCGCACAAGAAGGTGCTCGCGCCCGAGTACGGGGGAGACGGGCATGAGGTCGGCCGCTGCGCCAAGGCCAAGAATCCGGAGATCGCCTTTCCCGGTCACTGGGCGCCGCTCGCGCTCGCGTTCGTCACCGGCAAGGCGCTCGGCGCCAAGTACGATGGCGGCCTCTTCATCGCCTTTCACGGCTCGTGGAACCGGGCACCGCTGCCCCAGGCCGGCTACCGGGTGGTCTTCGCGCCGTTCGCCGATGGACATCCGGCCGGTCAGTATGAGACCTTTGCCACCGGCGCCGGCGGGCCGACCTCACTCCGGGCCAGCGGGCTCGCCCTGGGAAAGGACGGCGCCCTGTATATCAGCGCCGACGACAACGAAAAGATCTGGCGAGTCGCGAAACGCTGACCGGCGCTACCGCACGACCGACTGGAGGACCCGCTCGACAGCGGACAGCGTCGGCTCGATCTCGATGGGCCGATTCGCTCCCGGAGGCGGCGGCTCGGTTTCCCGGTGGTAGCGGAGCAGCAGCCCCGGATCCTTGAGGATGTGCCCGGTGAGCACCGCCACGGCGTGCTCCGCCGGGTCCATCAGCCCGCGCGCCACCAGCTCCCGCACGCCGGCCACGCTCGCGGCGCTGGCGGGCTCGCAGCCGACGCCGCAGGCATCCACCGCCGCCTTGGCGTCCAGGAGCTCGTCGTCGCCCAGCGCCAGCACCACGCCCTTGGTCTCCCGAATCGAGCGCACCGCGCGATCGTAGGACGCGGGATCGCCGATCCGGATCGCCGTCGCGATGGTCTCCGCCTTGACCTTGTGGCGCCGGGCGAACCCGCCCTCGTAGCTCCGGGCGAACGGCGCCGCGCCCGCCGCCTGCACCGCCGCGAGCCGCGGCAGCCGAGAGATCAGTCCCCAACTGTACGCCTCGTGCAGCGCCTTCCCGAACGCCGCCGTGTTCCCCAGGTTCCCCGCGGGAAGCACGATCCAGTGCGGTGGCTCCCAGCCGATCTGCTGCAGCAGCTCCAGCACGACGGTCTTCTGGCCCTCCAGACGGAACGGATTGATCGAGTTGAGCAGGTAGACGCCCAGCTTGCTGCTCGCCTCCTCCACCAGGCGGAGGCAGTCGTCGAAATCGCCGCGGACCAGCAGGGTCTTGGCGCCGTACGCCAGCGTCTGCGCCAGCTTCCCCAGTGCGACCGCCTCCGCCGGCACCAGCACGAGCGCGGGGAGCCCCGCCTGGGCCGCGTAGGCCGCGAGCGAGGCGGAGGTGTTGCCGGTCGACGCGCAGGCCACCGCGGTGGCGCCGATGCGTCTGGCCTGGGTGACTCCCACCGTCATCCCCCGGTCCTTGAAGGACCCGGTCGGGTTGTGCCCTTCGTGCTTGAGCAGCAGGTGGCCGACGCCGGTCCACCGGTCGAGCGCCGAGCGGTGGAGCAGCGGCGTGTTGCCCTCGGGATGGGAGACCACCTCGGTCGCCGACGGCAGCACCATCTCCCGAAAGCGCCACACGCCGGAGGACGACGCACCCGGCCGCTGCCCCCGCCGCTCGGTGAAGCGCTTGAGGATCTCCTGGGGCGAGGCGGCGGGCGCCCGATGCCGAACCTCGAGCAGGCCGCCACAGACGGTACACCGCGGGTGCGGGTCCAGCTCGGTGGCCTCGTTTCCGCACGCCAGGCACACCTGCCAGCTCGGCGGCCGCTGGGTCTCGAATCTCACGGTCCCTCTCCGGTCTCGTCGATGAGCCGCGCGCCGATCCGGTCGACCTGGGCCACCCGTGCCTCGCTATGAATGCCCCGCGACAGGTACCCGGTCACCATCGCCGCGGCGACCCGCTCGCCCACCGTCTGGCCGCGCGTCAGGGCGAATGCCGTCGGACCACTGCCGGAGATGGAACTGCCCAGCGCCCCCGCGTCGAGCGCCGCGGCCTTGGCCTCGAGAAAGCCGGGCAAGAGTGGTGCGCGCACCGGTTCGGCGATCCGGTCGTCGATCGAGCGGCCCAGCAGCGCGAGGTCGCCCAGGGCAAGCGCGGCCACCAGCGCGCCCACCTGCGCGGCCTGGTGGAGGGCCACGGCCCGGGACACCTTCTCCGGCAGCACGGTGCGCGCGTGCGCCGTGCGCAACTCCTGCTCCGGCCGCACCAGGACGAAATGGAGGTCCTCCGGCACGGGGAGCTGCACCAGGTCCAGGGTGTCCATGCACCGGATGAGCACGATTCCGCCGAGGAGGGAGGGCGCGATGTTATCGAGATGGCGCCCGGCCACGGTCTCCTCCGCCACGAGACATGCCCGGAGGAGCTGCGATCGCTCGAGCGGTCCGCCGAGCAACGCGTTCACCGCCACGGCGCCAGCCACGGCGGAGGCCGCGCTTCCTCCCTGACCACCTGACAGCGGCAGACCTTTCCGCACCGTGAGCGCGATGCCACGGCCTCGAGAGAGGTCCGTGGCCGCGGCCGCGGCCACCGCGTGTGCGGCCAGACCGGAGGTGTGCTGCCGCGCGTCGCTCGGGAGATCCGGGTGCCCCGGGTCGAGCATGTGGATGCCTGGCCGGTCGACCCACTCGGCGCGGACGACATCCCCCCTCCCGGCCACGGCGAGCCCCAGGATATCGAGCCCCGGTCCCAGATTACCGATGCTTCCGGGAGCGAACGCGACCGAAGGTCCGGCCATTCTCATGCGCCGGCCAGCCGCAGGATGTCGTTCAGCACGCCGGCCGCGGTCACCTCGGCGCCCGCGCCGGGGCCGGTGATGACCAGCGGATTGGCCTTGTACCGCGCGGTGGTGAACACCAGCTGGTTGTCCGGCCCCTTGATCGCCGCGAGCGGGCTGGTGCTCGGCACCGCGCGGAGCCCGACGGCGATCTTGCTGGGAGTGACCGTCGCAACGTATCGCAGCACCGTGCCGGCGGCGGCCGCCGCGTCGACCCGGCGCTTCCATCCGGCGTCCAGCTCCTTCAGGCGCTCGAGAAACTCGGCCAGCGCGAGCGGGCGGGCCCACTTGGGGACCAGCGATTCGACCGCGGTCCGCTTGAGCTCCCCCGGATAGCCGAGCAGGCGCGCCAGGATCAGCGCCTTCCGCCCTACGTCCATGCCGGAGAGGTCTTCCCGGGGGTCCGGCTCGGTGTAGCCCCGGCTCATGGCCGCGCGCACCGCGGTAGAGAAGGGCACCCGCGCGGTGACTTCGCTCAGCACGTATCCCAGGGTGCCCGACAACAGCCCCTCGATCCGGTCCACCCGATCGCCCGACTCGATGAGCTTGTGATAGGTGTCGATCACCGGGAGCCCGGCGCCGACGGTGGCCTCGTGCAGGATGCGCCGTCCCCGCGCGCGGGCGGTCTCCCAGAGCGCGTCGCTCACCGCGCGCCGTCCGGTCAGGGGTCGCTTGTTGGCCAGTACCAAGTCCATGCCGCTGGTGAGCGCCTGCTCCAGCACGGGTGCCGTGTCGTCCGCCGTGAGATCCACCAGCACCGGCCGGGTGAGCGCGTAGCTCGCGATATGGGCGACTGCCTCCGACGCGGTCCCCGCCCGGCCCTTCGCCACGTCCGCCAGGCGACGGCCCCGCCGCTTCTCCTGGGCCAGCCCGGCCAGACGGCGTCGGCCGAGCCCCCGCGGGTCGAAGACGAACCCCGAGCGGTCGATGATCCCGGCGATGGTGAGCGAGAGCGCCGGACGCTCGACCCGGCCGATCAGCGCGCTGAGCGACCGGCCGATCTGGCCGAACCCGAGCAGCACCAGCTCCATCCGTTCCGGCTGGATGACGCCGCCGCCGGCGATCCGGGAGAGCTGGAACGCGCTGTGAATCCGGCGCTGCGCCTCCGCCGCGTGGCGCGCCTCGACGACGACCGAGATGTTGAGCTCGGACGAGCCCTGGGCGATCGCGACCACGTTGATTTTCCCGGCCGCCAGCGCCGAGAAGACCGCGGCTGCCACTCCGGGCGTCCCGTGCATGCCGAGCCCCACGACGGCCACCGTCGCCACGCCGGGGCTCACCTCCACCCCGTCGATCTCGCCCCGGGAGATCTCGCCCTTGAACTCGCGCTCCAGGCTCTCCTGGGCATCGGTGGCCAGCGTGTCGGGCACGCTGAAGCAGATCGAGTGCTCCGAGGAGGCCTGGGAGATGAGGGAGACGGAAATCTGCCGGGCGTGGAGCGAGGCGAAGGTGCGGGCCGCGATGCCCGGCACGCCCAGCATCCCGCTCCCCGTCACCGTGACGAGCGCCTGGCCGCCCGCGGCGGTGAGTGCCTTCACCGGGAAGCGGCCCGGCGCCACCCGCTCGGACACCTCGGTGCCCATGGCCGTCGGGTCGGCGAACGGACGGACGTAGATCGGGATGCGCCGCCCCGCCAGCGGAATGAGCGCCCGGGGGTGGAGCACCTTGGCGCCATAGTACGCCAGCTCGGCCGCCTCGCGGGCATGCAGCTGGGGGATGACTCTCGCCTCCGGTACCACGCGTGGGTCCGCCGTCAGCAGCCCCGGCACATCTTTCCAGAGTGAGACCCGGGCCGCGGCGAGCCCGCGGGCCAGCAGCGTCGCCGTGAGGTCCGAGCCGCCCCGGCCCAGCGTCGCGATCTCCCCCTCGGGCGTGGTACCGATGAAGCCCGGCACGACCGGAACGATGCCGCGCGCGAGCAGCGGTACCAGCAGCCGCTGCGCGGCGCGGTCGGTCCGGGGGAAGTCCGGCGCCGCCTGGGCGAAGACCCCGTCGGTGTGGATGATGTCCAGCGCGTCGACGTACTTCGCCTTGACGCCGGCGGCTTCCAGCGCGGAGGCCATGAGCCGCGCGCTCAGCCGCTCGCCGCGAGAGATGAGATAGTCGGTGGTCCTCGGCGTAAGCTCGCGCAGAAGCCGGAGTCCCTGCGCCAATGCCTCCAGCTCCTCAAAAACCTCGCTCACATAGGCCAGCACCTCGGCCCGCGCGGAGCCACCCGGCAGCAGGGCCCGCGCCACCTCCGCATGGCGGGACCGCAGACGGGCGATCAGCGACGTGACGGTGCGCGACTCGCCGCTCCCGGCCTGCTGAGCCACGCCGAGAAGCGCGTCGGTAGTCCCCGCCATCGCGGAGACGACCACGACGGTGGGCTCCGGGCGGTGGCGGCGGATGATGTCGACGGCGTGGCGAACGGCGGCGGAGTCGGCCAGCGACGCACCGCCGAACTTGTGCACCTGAGGTGCTCGGCGGGATCGGGGCATAGAGGGGCAGGATAACACGGCCCTGGGCTCCGGGCCATGGCTCCGCGGCGGTGTGGCCTCAGGTCCGGGGACGTGTCATCTTTCCCCCATGCTCACGCTGCTCAAGCTGATCCAGTCGATCATCAAGACGCTGCACTCCGAGGGCACTCCCGGGCAGGTCGCGCTCGGACTGGCCCTGGGGTCCGTACTCGGACTCACGCCGTTGATGAACGTCCATAACCTCATCATGTTTTCCCTGGTCGTGCTGCTCAACGTCTCCTTCGGCGGCGCGATGCTGGGGTGGGCACTCTTCGTTCCGGTCGGCTTCCTGCTCGATCCGGTGTTCGATGCCATTGGGACCCGGCTCCTGGAAGCCCCGTCGCTCCGGCCGCTGTGGACCTCCTGGTACAACACGCCGCTCGTGCCGTACACCAATTTCAACAACAGCATCGTCCTGGGGAGCGTGGTGGGCTGGCTGGTGCTGGCCGTGCCGATCTTCTTCGCGGCCCGGTACGGCGTGGCCCGCTACCGGGCCACGATCGGCGAGCGGGTACGGCAATCCAAGTTCTACAAAGCGGTGACCGCGTCCCAGGTCTACAACTGGTATCGCCTCTTCCGGCCGAGCTGACCGGTGCAGATCAAAGTCTTTCGCTGGAAAGCGATCGGCCCGCTGCTGCTGCTCCTGGCCATCCTGACCGTCCTGGTGATCCTCTTCGCCGAGCCCGTGGCGCGGGACACGACGGAGGAGGCGAGCACCGAGCTGCTCGGCACCGAAGTGGACGTGGGCAAGCTCGACCTCCTGCCCCGGCAGGCCTCGGTTGCCCTGGCCGCGCTCCAGATCGCCGACCCCTTCGAGCCTCGCCGCAACCTGGTCGAGGCGGACCAGATCCGTCTCAAGCTCAATCCCGAGGCGCTGGCCGAAAAGAAGCTCGTGGTGGAGCAGTTCACCTTGCACGGCATGCGGTTCGGCACGGCGCGCAAGGTGCCCGCCCGGCCGGCGAAGGGCGGGGGCTTCGCCCCCCAGGCGCTCCGCGCGGTGCGGCAATGGAGCCAGCAGTTCAACGTGCCGATCCTCCAGCTCACGCCGATCGACACGATCAGGCAGCTGGTGCTCAATCCCACCCAGCTCGGCACGGTCCGGGCGGCCCAGGGCCTCGTCGCCCGCACCGACTCGACCCGCCAGGCGCTGGAGCAGGGGTTCAAGCAGGTCGACATCCGAGAGACGGTGGACTCGGCCCGGGCGCTGGCAGATCGGCTGGCGGCCACCGATCCGCGGAAGCTGGGATTGGACGGAACCCGCCAGGCCGTCCAGTCGGTGCAAGAGACCCTGAAACGGCTTGACCAAGCCAAGCAGCAGGTGAATGGCCTGCAGCGACAGGTCACCCAGGGCGTTCGGCTCCTCGGCAGCGGTGTGAGCGGTCTCGACGATGCCCGGAAGAAGGATTACGCCTTCGCCAGGTCGCTGCTCAAGCTGCCGAGCTTTTCGGCCCCTGATATCGGCAGCGCGTTCTTCGGCAAGGTGAGCCTCGAGCGGTTCCAGCAGGCGCTCTATTGGGCGGAGCTGGCGCGCCACTATATGCCGCCGGGTCTTCTTCCGAGGGAAGACCCGGGGCCCAAGCGGCTCCGGGCGCGAGGGAAGACTGTCCAGTTTCCCAAGGAGCGCACCTGGCCCAATTTCCTGGTGCAGCTGGCCCAGATCGATTTCACGATCGGCGGCAGCAATCCGCTCCAGGGCGCCTATCAGGCGAGCGTCAGCGGACTGACCTCGACCCCGGCGCTCTACGGCAGGCCGATGACCGTGGCCGCGCACCGGAGCGCCGCCGGGTCGGCCATCGCGGACATCGATGTCTCCGGCGTGATCAACCATCTCTCCGCGAGTCCTCGCGATTCCGTGGCCGCCAGGCTGCGCGGTGTCAAGCTGCCGTCGTTCGACATTCCGGGTCTCCCGTTCCGGCTGGCTCCCGGCACCGGCGCCGCCAATCTCACCTTCGCGCTCCGGGGCGACCAGCTCCTCGGCCGCTGGGGCATCGGCTCCAGCAACGTGGCGTGGGCGCTGGACAGCGCCCGCGGCCGTTCGCTCAATGACCTGGAGGGCCTGGTCTGGCGGGTGGTCTCCGGCCTCAAGCAGCTGGACGTTCGAGCCGAGGTCCGCGGCACCATCAGGTCGCCGAAGCTCTCCGTGGCGAGCAATCTCGACGACGCCATCGCCACCCGGCTCAAGGCGGTCATCGGGGAGGAGGTCGCCAAGGCCGAGGCGATGGCTCGGGCCAAGGTGGACAGCATCGTGAAGCAGAAGGTCGAGCCGGTGAAGCGGCAGATCGCGGCGGTCCAGACCCAGGCGACCCAGCGGGTGGCGGCGCAGCAGCAGCAGCTCGACAAGGTGCAGGCTGACCTGCAGGCGCAGCTCAAGCGGCTGACGGGTGGGCTGGCGCCCGGAATCAAACTGCCGAAAATCAAGCTGTGATGGCGCTCACGCGTTTACCTCCATGAGCTCGGGTACGCGGGATCGGGAAGGTCGTCGCGGACAGTGGCGGCTCCGCCGCCGGTTGGGATGGTGGCCATCCGGATTCGGCCGCTCGAGTCCCGGCGAGCAATGGCGAGCAGGGACGCGTCGGGCGACCACACGGCGGACTGTTCGTCGATCCCCGACGTGTTCGTGAGTGCGATCGGGCCGCTCCCGTCCGCCCGCATGACGTAGATCTCCGAATCGATGAGGAAGTGGGTCAAGGTGTACGCGATCTTTGAGCCATCCGGCGACCATGCTGGCTCGCGTGCCCAGCCGACCAGGTTCACACTGCCGTTGTTCGTGAGGTTGACGAGGCCGGTCCCGTCCGTCGCGATCGCGTAAATATCCTCCGCGCACACCACGTCGAAGAACGGCAAGACCCGGCACACCGTACGCGACCTGCGGCTGAATGCGATGCGCGTTCCGTCGGGCGACCATACGGGCGTGGCATCGCTGTAGTCCGACGTCAGTGGCGTGATCCGCGAGCCGTCGGCGTCCATGGTCGAGAGCCCACCGGCCGCTTCGAATACGATCCGGGTTCCGTCTGGTGACCAGGACGGATGATCGCCCCGGGTGATCGCGGAGACGTGTGAGCCGTCGGCTTCCATGACGAGGATGTCGCTCCCGGAGACGAACACGATCTTCCGACGATCAGGCGACCAGCGCGCCGATCTTCCATGGGAGTCGGGTGTCAGGTCCACTACCCGCGACCCGTCCGTCTTGAGGATGTGGGTGCCAGGGCCTCCCCACACCAGTAGCTGCGCCGGCAACGACACCAGCGATCGGCAGGTCACCTGGAATACCTCCGGTATCATTTCGCCTAAGGGTACCCTGACCGGTCGCGGGTCATCGCCTGAGGCGCTGCAATTCTGGGCGAGACCGGTCAGCCGCAGGCTGTGCGGTCCCGGATCGAGCACGAGTTGGAGCGTCGCGCCCACGGCGATCGCTTGCGATGCTCCGCCATCGACGGTGAGCAGATAGCCGTCCGGGTCCGGATCCGGCCCGGTGCTCGCCACTGAGACGACCACGCCGGTTCCCGCACAATCGACATGGAAGGCGATGGTGAGCTTGATGGAGCCCACCACATTGACCTGCCTCGGATTGATTCCCATGATCGTACAGTTGGGTGCCACGCCGGACAGGGTGACCTGGTGAGCTCCGACCGCCAGCCCCGAGAGCGTAATCACGGCGCTATCGGCGATCGGCTGCGGGGCGCCTGCATCGACGGTGAGGGTGTAGCCGTCAGGATCGGGGGTCAGACCGCTCGTGTTGGTAGTCACGCCCAGGGTGCCCATCGTTGCCGAACACGTCACCAAGAACGTCAGAGCCGTGGTGTCTCCCTCGGCTACGGTGACGCTTCGCGGATTGTGACCGGTGGAGGTGCAGTTCGCGGCCACGCCGTCCAGCCCTATGAGGTGATCGCCAGGAGCCAGGTCGGACAGAACCAGATGCCCATTGATTCCGATGGGCTTTCGGCCCACGCCGTCCAGACTCACACTGTAACCGTCTCGATCTGGCTCGGTGCCGCTCGTGCTCGTGGTGAGCACCACGGTAGAGGAGGAGGGCGCCGCGATGTCGCCCCCGCCGCAGGCCCAGGCGGAGGCGAGGAGGGCGAGCATGCTCGCCGGACCGAATTGGTGTCTCATTGGGGCCTCGAGTGGAGCAGACGACCAGCGTCCTGGCCTCGGACCTGATATCCAGTACGCCTGCACTCTAAGGCTGGGCGGTCAGCGCCCGGTCAATTTCGAGTCAACTGCCTAGAAGCTCCACCGTGCCCCGAGCTGCATCCGCCAGCGGGAGGCATCGAGATCGACGTGCCGCCGGGCCGGCAGGTGGAGCTGGTACATCCCACGCTGACGTGCCACATCGAAGCCGACCAACTGAAGCAGGGGCACCTCCTCCAGGCCGAAGTCCGCCGTCCGGCGCACCAGGCCCCAGTCGTGGTCCAGCAAATGGGACAAGTTGAAGACGTCGAGTGTCAGCTCGAGTGCGCGGTCGCCGCCGGCTTCGATGGTCTTCGCGAGCCGCACATCGAGCCGCGCCTGCCAGGCATTGCGGCAGGTGTTCCGCCCCATGATCCGGCCGCGCTGGGTCGCCAGACAGGGTTCGCGCGCAATGAATCGTTCGAGCGTCCCGTACTCCGCCGCGGTGGCGGACAGGCCATCCGTCGCGAGCAGTGCGATATCACCCCCTGGCGCCGCCTCCAGGGGTACGTACACAATGTCGTTGGACTGTTGGCCGAAGAGCTCGGGGCCGAAGCCATCCGCGTTGATGTCACCATCCACAACGTAGGTGAACGGCGACCCCGAGCTGCCCTCGTAAATCACCGAGAGCGCCGTCTTGAGTGGGAAGGCGATCGTGCCGCTGAGCCGCAGCTTGTGGGGCACGTCGTAAACCGAGCGCGCAAGCCGGCGGTGCTCGAGCGTGCCGTCCAGGGCCGTTCCTCCGATCTGGTCGGCGGCCACCCCCAGGCCTGAGAGGGAGATCCCCAGGCCACCAGGCGGGTCCATCCGGTCCCAGGATTCGCTGTAGGCGTACGACGCGCTCAACTCCCCGTGGCCCCCTACCTGCTTCACGAGGCTGAGGCTCAGCGAGGCATGGTGATTCCCGCTCCCGTTCGCCTGCCGCACGACCGACGTGAATCCGTTGGTACGCCGGTTCGGCGTAGCGGTACCGAGGAAGTCCAGTGTCCCGTACAGTACCCGACCTCCCTCGCCAGCCAGGGCGGCGCCGGTGGGCGCGAGGTTTACGTCTACCAGGTCGGCTTGGTGGTGGGAACGGCTGACGAGGACGTCCATGATTGCCTGGAGGCCCCCCGGGAGCGCCGCATCGAGGCCGGCCGAGAGCTTCAGCTCCTGGGGGAAGCGGAAAGACCGGTCGACGAATGTCACCCTCGGAACGGGGAGCGCGCCCGAGCTGCTGCACGCGCCAGGCTGTCGAGCGGGGTCAAGCGTGAAGCCGGGGACGTCGTCGCCAGCGCAGGACACGAGGAACTGCTCGAGGCCGGTGGACCGATAGGCATCGGCCGGCAGAAAGTACGGTGGTCGGCCGGTGAAAAGCCCGGCGCCTGCGCGCAGGGCGATCGCGCTGCCGCCGGGGGTGTAGCTCACCCCGAGCCGGGGCGACCAGAGCGGGTGCCCATTCGGAAACCTGCCGGTGTCGATCCCGAGTGCGTTCAGGAGGTCGGGGTTCCGCACCGGCTGGTCCGGAAACAGTGGGACATCCATGCGGAGCCCGCCAGTGATCGTGAGGCGCGAGTCGGGCGACCACTCGTCCTGCACATAGACACCCAGCTGGTGCACCCGGAAATCGGCGATCGGCCCCTCGGCCCGGAGTGGTCCGGTGGTCGAGCGGAGGTAGCTCGCGGGCAGTCCGGCCGCAAGGCTGTCCAGACTCGCAAACTCCCACGCGCCGCCCGAGCCCAAGGTTGTTGGATCGTTGAACTTCAGCAGCTCGTCGTGGCTCCCCACGACCATGGTGTGCGCACCGAAATGCATCACGAGGTTGTCGGTGAGCTCCAGCTCGTTCTGGGCCAGGGTCGCGCCAGAGCACTCCGGTTTTCGGCCTGCTTCGAGGACCCCGGAATCGGTCCCCACTCTGACGAAGGGGAACACCGCTGCTGGCGTACACCGGTCGCGAATCCGAAGTTCGGCCACGATCAACTCGTTGCTACCCCGCTGCCCCACCAGCGTGTTCCAGGTCGCGCGCGTGGCAGTCGTGGTGCTGGTGATCGCGCCGTCGGTCGAGGTAAGGCCATACGAGCCGTGCCGCTCACGGTTGAGCAGAAACCCCCGATCAGCGCCATGCACGTAGCTCTGTGACACCTCCACTCGGCTGTTCACGCCGGCCTGCAATGTGAGCTTGCCGAACAGGCTCTGCGCCGGGTTTCGAGTGTCGACTATGCCGAAGCCTCCGGGCATGACCCCATACGTGTCCTCCAGGATGCGCTGGAAGCGCACCGCGCTCGCATGACGGATGCCGACACCCGCAGAATCCCTACCGCCTGCGGTGTCCGACCGGATGAGCGGTCCGCCGTATGGCGTGAGGCTCGCCTGGAGATCGGTCGCCAGAAAAAAATGCAGCCGGTCCCGCACGATCGGTCCGCCCGCCGTGCCGCCGAACTGGACGGTATGAAAGTCGGAAAGCGAGTGCCCTTCGAGGTCCCTGCCCGCGAGCCACTGGTTCTGCAGGCTCACGAAACCGGAGCCGTGCACAGCGTTCGTGCCTGACTTGGTGACCGCGTTGATGAGCCCGCCCGTGAAGCTCCCCTGGCGCACGTCGAAGGGAGCCACCAGCACTTGGATCTCCTGCACCGCGTCGAGCGCAACCGTGCGCAATCCCCCACCGCCTGGCGGCGAGAGCAGGTTGATCAGGCCGCCCGGTGTCGCGGAGAACTGGCCGTAGAGGCTGGTGTTCTCCCCGCCGTCGACCTGGAAGCTGTTCTGTAAGGGTCCCTGTCCGCCGATGGAGATGCCGAAAACGCCGCCCACGGCTTGCGGGGCCTCCCGGACGAGATCGAGCACGTCCCGATTGAGCAGCGGCAGGTGAGCGATCTGCTCCTCGCCGATGGTGCGGCTGGGTCCGGTGCCGCCACCCGGCGGTGGTCGCGCGGCATGCACCTCGAGTGGCGCCAACCTCAGCGCTGCGGGCGACATCGGCACATCAACCGTGCGCCGCTCGCCGAGCGCCACCACGAGATCCTCGACGGCGGCGGGCGCGAACCCGATCGCGCGGACCTCGAGCCCGTACGGCCCGCCCACCGAGAGCCGCTCGAACCCATACCGGCCATCGCCTGCGCTGGTCGTGCGCCAACGCTCTCCAGTCGCGGCGTTGGTGATCACGATGGTGGCACCTTCGAGTGCCAGGCTGTCACCCCCCAGCACTCGGCCCTGAATCGCGGCCCCAGTAACCCCCTGGGCATGGAGCGCAGCGTGCGCGACCCAGAAGAGGAGCGCGACCCCGGCGAGGATGCGATGCGGGTGCCTTCGCCCGCTGCTCACCGTCCGGGCACAGTCGGTCACCCCTTCGACCGCATCAGCTCACGATAGGGCGGGTATACTCGGAGTGACTCGAAATCCGGATCGGTATGGATGGATGATCGGCTGAGGAGACCACCGTCGAAGGCCTTGCGCAACAAGGCCACCGCCTGCTCCGGATTCCCCAGGAGGGCAGCCATGCGGGCTCGGGCGTAGGCCGCCTGGCCCCGAGAACCGGTCTGATGAATCAGCCACTGATCGATTCGGGCCACCTCGGGTCGATTGCCTCGACGGGCGGCCAATGCACCGAGTCCGGCCCGGGCTTTCACGCTCGAGCTGTCCGCGGCCGCCAGACGCTCATAATCGGCCCGGGCCTCGTCATACCTGCCGGCGTGGTACAGTGCGCTGAGCTGAAGCCAGAGACAGGGGCTGTGATCGGAAGTGCCCGGGTCCGCGTCGGGGTGGGCTCGGTACCAGGTTACAACCTTGTCCAGCATCTCCTGAGCATCCTGAAGGTGCCCGTGGGCGCGGAGCTCGAGGGCGAGACACTGCGCGCCATCGGCGTCATCACTCGAGAGCATCGTATCCCCGAGCTGGCGCGCCTCGATCACTCGTCCGAGCGCGGCGAGAGCTGTGCCGGGGTTTTCGCCTCCCTCTTGTAGCACCTCGAGCTCCCGCCGATAGTCGCCCAGCTGGTGATAAGCGCCCGCCTGGAAACCCCAATACATACCGCGTGGAATGCCAGTGAGAGAGCGGCGCCTGGAGTCCAGCCGATGGAGTATGGCGAGGGCTTCTCGAGGCCGAAACAGCTCGAGCGCCATCACACTGGCGAGCACCACAAACCCAACCGAACCCGGCGCAGCCTCGATGACCGACCGGCCTGCCTCGAGGGCGCCAGCGACGTCCCCTCGGCACTGCGCGGTTGCCCAGTCCAGATTTCCTCGATCTACCGGCGGAAGGCGGTCGCGGATGGGCCCGAGCAGCGTGGCAATGGAATCGGCTGCCGCGCAGTCGTGGTTCTCCTCCAGCTCCAAGGCGAGCGCCGTCTTGGCGCCCACGTAGGTCGAGTCCAGAGCGGCCGCGCGGCGGAAGTGGCGTACGGCGCGGTCGGAGTCGAACTCCCATCCAGCCTCGTATCCCGCTAGGAACTCCCGGTAAGCCTCATAGGTGGGAGGAATGCTCTGGGCTTCCCAAGGCTCGAATCCCGGAGTCTGGAACAGCGCTCCAAATGCGGCCATGACTCGCTGCCGGAGTACCTCGACCACCTTGGTCGGACTGCTCAGCGGGCCAAGAGCGGGTTCGAGCGCCAGGATCACCCGCCCGCTGGGCACGTCCAGCAGTTGGACCTCGAAGTGCAGGCTGTCGCCCTCGCGGTAGTAGCTGCCCCAGAGCACCGTCCCGGCGCCGACCTTTCTCCCCAAGTCTCGTCCCGCCGCCGGATCCACCCGCACGGCCTTACCGGCCTCTCGTGCCGCTGCCCTCGCATCGTAGACTTCGTGCAGTAACCGGGTGACAGCGAGTCCGCGCGCGATGTAGTCGGTGGCGATGTCACCGACCGGGTCCAGGGAGGCCTCACCGGTTCGGTTCTCGAAACCGGCCACGACGACACGTTTGGGATCGAGCCGCTCGGTCCGGCGCGGCAGAAAGGCCAGCGCCGCCCCGATGAGGGCAATGGCCGCGGCGCCCGCCGCCATCCAAAGCAGCCGCCGTCCTTTCGGCACCCCGGCCGGAGACGTTTCTGCCGCCGACCGCGCAGCTGCGGCCTGCACCGTCGAGGGGGCGAGCGCGTGCCGAAACTGGGCCGCGCTGGAGAATCGCTCGGCCGGGTTCCGTGCCAGGGCTTGGGTCACGGCCCGGTCCAGCCACTCCGGCACCTCCGGCCGGACACGCCTGGTGGAAGGTGGCGGCGCCGCAAAGCGCTTCTCCAGAAGCTCGGATGCGGTGGGTCCGCCATTTGACGGGTCTCCTACCAGCATCTCGTACAGCACGCACCCAAGGCTGTAGATGTCGGATCGCCCGTCGAGCTCTCGGCTGCCGGCTGCCTGCTCCGGACTGGCGTAAGCCGCCGTTCCGATGGGGAGACCCGTGTCGGTGCGCGACTCGCTGGCCTTCCCGTCTGAGTCGGCGCCGTCGGCACGGAAGGCCTTTGCCACCCCGAAGTCCGCCAACAGGGCATGCCACCCACCGGTCGTGTCCCGTTCACGCGGCGGATAGCCGGCCAGGAGGATGTTCTCCGGCTTGATATCCCGGTGGATCACTCCGGCGGCATGCGCTGAGCCGAGTGCGTCGGCGACTTGCCGAGTGATCTCCAGGGCCTCGGCCACGGGGAGCTGCTTCTCCCGCGCGAGCCGGCTGCGGAGCGATTCTCCTTCGACGTACGGCATGACATAGTAGAGCAGACCGCCGGCCTGGCCTGAATCATGGAGCGGAAGAATGTGAGGGTGACTGAGCCGGGCGGCGATCTGGATCTCGCGGAGGAAACGTGCGGGGCCGAGCGCGGCGGCGAGATCTGGGGGAAGGATCTTGATCGCGACCTTCCGGCCGTGCTTCAGGTCCGCGGCAAGGTAGACCGTACCCATCCCACCGCGGCCAAGCTCGCGCTCGATCGTGTAGCGGCGCCCGAGCGCCGCGGTGAGGCGGGCGAAGGGATCGGACAAGCGGGCCCATCCTCGGGCTTCGGGGGATGGGGGAAAGATGCGGGTGGTCTGACCTGGCCGCTAGCCGCTTACGACAATCCCGAGAGCGGATAGACCGGGACCTGGATTTTACCCGACCTGAGCTTCAGGGAGGCGATCGAGGCCATCCGTGGATCTGGATCAGTAGACGATATGGCCGGAGAGGTTCTGTTGCGTTGTGTTCGCCTCAGTGGAACCGATGCCGGTGATCGACACGGCGCCGTGCGCCTCGGCGAACCGTCCAGTGCCACCTGTGATGGTCCGGATGCCGGAGAAGCCGAACAATCCGTTCTCGTCCGGGACGTCGTATGCGATGCGCTCAGTGCCATCGAGCCGATCGCCATTCGCTGCCACCAGGCTGAAGGTGCCGGTGCCCTGTGCCGGAACGGTGGAGAAATCAATGCTGCCGCTATTGCTGAGCGTCGCGGCACCGAGATGCGAGAGCCGGCAGTCGCCCTGGTCATGATAGGTGGCCGACAGGAGGTCCTTCTCGTTCACCAGAACGAGGTCGGTCAACTCGTAGCTCGTCGCACAGGCACCGCCTAATGGGACACCGCCTATGCGGTCGAATGCCTGAGCGGACTGGTCGTTCGACGTAGCGGTGGGTTCACCGACGTCCCCGCCGCATGCGGCGGCGGCGAGGGCCAACCAGCACGCGAGGGAAGTAACCTTGGCGCAGCTCATAGGTACTCCATGGTTTGAGGTAGAATGCCGAGTTAACCTGCACCGAGCTCGTCAATCACCGGTCAGATGCCGGTCAATCGGCGTGCTGGAGCAGTTGGCCGAGAGACCGGTGAGCCTGAGCGAGTGGGTTCCCACGGCAATCGCCGGCGACTTCCGAGGTGCCGTTGCTGGGACGTCAGTACTGCAAGGCCGTCGATGCGGATACCGTAGGCCCGGGTCGGGTGCCTCGCCCACGGTTGTCGTGACCACCTAAACGCTTCCACTGGTGGGCTTGGGAGGGGGTGGTGCCAGAGGTGGGGTCGAGCTGTCTGCGCCACAGGCGGCGGTCAGCAAGTCACCGAGGATAGCTGTGACGGGTCCGAGTCGGGACATGGTGGCTCCTTCTCATCATTCGCCGCCGGCTTGCCGTGGGGAATCAGGTCGCGTATATGCTAGGTTCCGGCGGTCAATCCTCGGTCAGTAGGGAGTCAACTCCAGTACAATGCTCCGGCTGCGCACCTTGGGCGGGCTGTCCCTTTCACGGGGGACCGAGAACCTCACCGGCGCCGTCACCCAGCGGCGCCGGCTGGCAATCCTCGCGCTTCTCGCGGTGGCTCGGGACACCGGACTCAGCCGCGACAAGCTGCAAGCCTATCTCTGGCCCGAGTCGGATGCCGAGCGGGCTCGCCACGTGCTGAACCAGCTGCTGTACGCGCAGCGGCGGCAAGTTGGCCACGACACGCTGTTCGTAGGGAGAAAGACGCTCCGGCTCAACCCCGAGCTTATCACGGCCGATGTGGGTGAGTTCGAGGATGCGTTGGACCGGGGAGCGCTGGAGGAGGGGGCCGCGCTGTACGCGGGGCCATTTCTGGATGGATTCTTCCTGAAGGACGCCCCGGAATTCGAGCGGTGGGTTGACGCTCAGCGGGACCGGCTCACCCGCCGGGCCCTCGGTGCCCTCACCACGCTTGCGGGGCGGGCGGAGGCTGCCGGAGACGAGCCCCAAGCGCTGACCTGGCGGCGGCGTGCCGCGGAGTTGGACCCCCTCGACTCGACCATCGCGCTGGCGCTGGTCCGGGCCCTCGCCCGTGTCGGTGATCGCTCCGGAGCGCTTCGCTACGCTCGGCAGCACGCCGAAGACCTTAAGCTGCAGCTTGGTGTGTCACCGGACCCAGGCTTGCGGGAGATGATCGTTCAACTGGGCGGCTGAAACCCACTGGCTGGATCTCTCGGGCCGCGTAAGATTAGGCGTCCTCTTCCGATTGTGGAGTCCCGATGCGCATCGGAGTTCCCAAAGAGACCGCTCCAGGCGAGCGGCGGGTCGCCCTGGTGCCCGATTCCGTGGGCCGGCTGGTCAAGGCCGGGCACGAAGTGCTGGTTGAGCGCGGGGCGGGGGAGAGCGCCTTCTATCCGGACCGGGAGTACGCCACCGCAGGCGCCAGCTTCGCCGAGGACGCCGCCGCGGTTTTGGGAGAGGCCGAACTGGTGCTCAAGGTCCAGAAGCCGTCGGCCGATGAGGTGGCCGACATGCGGTCCGGCACCACCCTGGTCAGCTTCCTGGCTCCAGCCGCCAACGCGGAGCTATTGGCCGACCTGGCGGCCCACAGCGTGACGGCACTCAGCATGGAGCTGGTTCCCCGGATCACCCGCGCGCAGTCGATGGACGCGCTTTCCTCTCAGGCGACGGTCGCCGGTTATCAGGCCGTGCTCCTCGGCGCCACCCGGCTGCCTCGGCTACTCCCCATGCTCACCACGGCCGCCGGCACGCTGGCGCCGGCCAAGACGTTCGTGCTCGGGGCGGGCGTGGCGGGTCTCCAGGCCATCGCCACCGCCCGGCGCCTCGGGGCGATCGTCTCCGCCTTCGACGTCCGCCCGGTCGTGAAGGAGCAGGTCCAGAGTCTCGGTGCCAGCTTCGTCGAGGCCGAGCAGGTGAGCGCCGAGGGCAAGGGCGGATATGCGGCCGAGCTCGCCGAGGAGCAGCAGCGCAAGGTGCTGGAGGCGGTGGGGCGTCACATCAAGGACATGGACCTGGTGATCACCACCGCGCAGATCCCCGGCCGGCCGGCGCCGCGCCTCATCACCGAGGAGATGGTCGCCTCCATGCGGGCCGGCTCGGTGATCGTGGACCTGGCGGCGGAGGCCGGCGGCAACTGTACGCTCACCCGCCTGGGCGAGACGGTCGTGGCCCACGACGTCCGCATCCTGGGCCCCGCCAACCTGGCGAGCGCGCTCCCGCTGCACGCGAGCCAGATGTACAGCCGCAATCTGTGGACCCTGCTCCAGCACCTGCTCAAGGACGGCGCCCTCGTCCTCGACCTGGCCGATGAGATCACCGGTGCCATGGTCGTGGTGCACGAGGGCCAAGTCCGGGGGAAATGAGATGTCGGGAATCGCCATCATCGAGCTCTACGTGTTCGTGCTCGCCGGATTCGTCGGCTACCTGGTCATCACCAAGGTCCCGCCGCTCCTGCACACGCCGCTCATGTCCGCCACCAACGCGATCTCCGCGATCTCTCTGGTGGGCTCGCTGGTGGCGGCCGGCGCCGACCGGAACCGGGTCAGCACCATCCTCGGGTTCGTGGCGGTCACGGCGGCCACCATCAACGTGGTCGGCGGCTTTCTCATCACCGACCGGATGCTGAAGATGTTCAAACGGGAGGACAGCCCGCCCAAGGTCAAGCCGTGACCGCGCGGGAGCTCTTCATCCAGGCCACCTATCTGGCGGCCTCGGTCCTCTTCATTCTGGGTCTCAAGAGCCTCACCCGCGCCGACCGGGCGCGCCGGGGGATGAACCAGGCCGCGTTCGGCATGCTGCTCGCCATCGTGGGCACGCTGGTGAACCACGAGATCGTCCGCTACGACTGGATCATCGCCGGGCTGCTAATCGGGACGGTGATCGGCTATCCGCTAGGCCTGTTCGTGCCGATGACGGCGATGCCCCAGCGGATCGCGATCTCCCATATGTTCGGCGCCCTCGCGGCCACGCTGGTCGGGATCGCCGAGTATTACACCTCGATCTCGCGCGGCGGCGTGCCGGGGCCCAAGATGGCCGCGCTCGGGTTCGAGGTGGTCTTCGGGGCGCTCACGGTGAGCGGAAGCTTCATGGCGTTCGGCAAGCTCCAGGAGTTCATCAGCGGGCGGCCGGTCACCTACCCCGGCCAGAACATGATGAACATCGGCCTGTTCGCGGTCACCCTGGCGATCTTCGCCTTTCTGATCGTCAACCCCGGACACCCGGCGCTGTTCTACAGCATGGTGCTCCTGAGCTTCACCTTCGGCTTTCTGCTGGTGCTCCCTATCGGTGGCGCCGACATGCCGGTGGTCATCTCACTGATGAACTCCTATGCCGGGCTGGCCTCCGCGGCCACCGGCTTCGCCATCGGGAACAACGTGCTGATCATCGCCGGGGCGCTGGACGGCGCCTCCGGGTTCATCCTGTCGATCATCATGAGCAAGGCGATGAACCGCTCGTTCGGCAACATCCTGTTCGGTGCCTTCGGGAGCGCCGGGGGCCTGGCATCGGCCAAGACCGCGACCGGCCTGACCGTCCGGCCGATCTCGATCGACGACGCGGCGATCCAACTGGCCTACGCCCAGCACGTGATCGTGGTCCCGGGCTACGGCCTGGCCGTCGCGCAGGCGCAGCACCAGGTCCGTGAGCTGGCCGACCTGGTCGAGAAGAACGGCGGGGACGTGAAGTATGCCATCCACCCGGTCGCGGGCCGGATGCCGGGCCACATGAACGTGCTCCTGGCCGAGGCCAACATCCCATACGACAAGCTGAAGGAGATGGAGGAGATCAACGGCGAGTTCGCCAATGCCGATGTCGCCCTGGTCATCGGGGCCAACGACGTGGTCAACCCCGCGGCGCGCAACGACCCGTCCAGCCCCATCTACGGGATGCCGATCCTCAACGTAGACCAGGCGAAGCACGTCATCGTGATGAAGCGGAGCATGAACACCGGCTTTGCCGGCATCGAAAACGAGCTATTCTACGACCCCAAGACTTCCATGCTGTTCGGCGACGCGAAGGCGTCGCTCACCAAGCTGGTGGCGGAAGTCAAGAATGTCTGATATGGCTGAGCTGATTTTTGTGTCGGACACGACACCCATGTCTTGAAGGGATCTTCGCATGCGAACGATCACACTGCCGGCGCTGGTGCTGCTGCTGACCCAGGTCCCCGCGCTCGGTGCGCAGGAGGCCTGCAAGGAGGTGCTGAAGCTCCCCGCCGTGGGCAAGTGGGTGGAGTATCAGGCGCTCTATGACCAGAAGGACAAGTACGCTCTGCGGTACGCGGTGGTCGGCGAGGAGAAGCGCGAAGGCACCGACTATCGCTGGCTGGAGATGAGGATGACCAACCAGACCGATCCCGGGAAGAACCTGGTCTATCAGATGCTGGTCCCGGGCTCTCTGGCCGCCATCGGGGATGTGCAGGAGGTGGTGATGAAGGCTGGGGAGCGACCGGCCATGAAGATGAATGGGATGATGATGGGGATGGTCCGGGGCCAGCTGCAGAAGAAGTCGGTGTTCGGCGATATCTGTGACGAGGTCACGCTGGTGGGCCAGGAAAAGGTCACGGTACCGGCCGGGACCTTCGAGGCCAAGCATTACCACAGCGAGAAGTACGGGAACGACAGCTGGGTGGACCCCGGTCTCTCGTTCGGCATGGTCAAGGCCATTGGCAAGCATCATGACATCCAGCGTGTCAGTGATGGTGACGGCGCCAAGTCTTCCATCACCGAGACCCCGCAGGAGATGCCCGGCATGGGCGAAAAGAAGGAGAAGCAGTAGCCTTTCCGGGCAGCCGACCATACGTCGGTTGGCCGGGACGGAAGCAGTCAGCTGCCAAAGGTATGATGTCTTGCTACTCCTGCCCGGTTCTGCCCCCTGTCCCCCCCAGCGCAACTATCACCAATATCAAGCTTTATCTAAGGTGTTGATTTTGAGCATCTTACATGGTATATTTACCCGGCTAATCAATAAGACGGCCTCAGATTCCTTGGTGCTGGTATACTGTGTGGGGACGGGAGTCCTGGAGGAGGCAAATAGCGTGACCATGAAGGCCCGTGCCAAGCGTCGCCCCGTGCGACCGGCGCAGATCGCTCGCGCAATCGATGAAGGCCGCGAAAGTCTGGACCTCTACCTCGACGAGATCAGTCGGGTTCCGCTGCTCAATCGTGAAGAGGAGATGGAGCTGGCCCGCAAGGCGTACAAGGGGAACATCGCCGCGCAGGAAAAGCTCGCCCGGCACAACGTGCGATTCGTGGTCTCGGTCGCCAAGAAGTTTCAGAATCGAGGCGTTCCGCTGGTCGATCTCATCGGCGAGGGCAACCTGGGGCTCATGACCGCGGCCCGGAAGTTCGATCCCGACCGGGGGGTCAAGTTCATCTCCTACGCGGTGTGGTGGATCCGTCAGGCAGTCCAGGCCGCCATCGCACGCCATGGCCGGCCGGTGCGGGTGCCGCTCAACCGGACCGCCGATCTGAGCCGCCTCGGGCGCACCACCACGCTGCTCAAGGACCGGCTGGGCCGCATGCCCACGACCGAAGAGCTGGCCCGCGCCACCGGACTCACCGTGGAGGCCGTGCGCTCGCTGAGCGCGCTCAACTCCGAGGCCGTGCGGCTCGACCATCCCACCCGCGATGGGGAGGGGAACGAGCGGATCGAGCGGTTTACCAGCGGCGAGCAGGAAAGCACCGATATGAGCACCATGGCCAACAGCCAGACCCGGGACATCGAGGCGGCGCTGGCCGCCCTGCCGCCCCGGGATGCCACGGTGCTCCGGCTGTATTTCGGGTCGGACGACGGCAACAGCCGCACGCTCGAGGAGATCGGCCGGATGATGGGGGTCACCCGCGAGCGGATCCGCCAGCTTCGGGACCGCGCGCTGCTGC
>JBJMOX010000234.1:0-13683 GCA_045803515.1 Gemmatimonadales bacterium | reverse complement strand
TCGATGATCGTCGTATTGTCCTTGTCGATCACCACCCGCTTGGCGTGGCCGAGGCCCTCGAGGGTCACGTTCTCCAGCTTGAGGCCCAGCTCCTCGGAGATGACCTGCCCGCCGGTGAGCACCGCGATGTCGCGGAGCATCTCCTTGCGGCGATCACCGAAGCCCGGTGCCTTGACGGCCACGACTTTCAGCGTCCCCCGAAGCTTGTTCACCACCAGGGTCGCCAGTGCCTCGCCCTCCACATCTTCGGCGATGAGCAGCATCGGCTTGCCGTTCTGCGCCACCTGCTCCAGCAGCGGGAGCAGCTCCTTCATCGAGGAGACCTTCTTGTCGTGGATCAGGATGTAGGGATCGTCCAGCACCGCCTCCATCTTCTCCGGATTGGTCACGAAGTAGGGCGACAAATAGCCCCGGTCGAACTGAGTGCCGTCGACCGTCTCCAGCGTGGTCTCCAGGCCCTTGGCCTCCTCGACCGTGATGACGCCGTCCTTGCCCACCTTCTCCATGGCATCGGCGATCAGGTTGCCGATCTCCTTGTCGTTATTGGCGGAGATGCTGCCGACCTGGGCGATCTCCTTCTTCCCGGCCGACGGGACCGAGAGGGTGCGGAGCTGCTCGACCACCGCGTCGACGGCGCGATCGATGCCGCGCTTGAGCTCCATCGGGTTGGCGCCGGCAGTGACGTTCTTGAGGCCCTCGCGGAAAATGGCCTGGGCCAGCACGGTGGCGGTGGTGGTGCCGTCGCCGGCCAGATCGGAGGTCTTGGTGGCGACCTCCTTCACCATCTGAGCGCCCATGTTCTCGATCGGATCGCTCAGCTCGATCTCCTTGGCCACGGTGACGCCGTCCTTGGTGACCGTCGGGGAGCCGAATTTCTTGTCGATGACGACGTTCCGGCCCTTGGGACCGAGCGTGACCTTGACCGCCTCGGCCAGCGCGTCGATGCCCTTCTTGAGGCGGGCGCGGGCGTCGGTATTGAAGAGAAGCTCTTTTGCTGCCATCTGTTGGTTCTCCTAGAGTTGGTGCGAGCTGGAATCAGCCGAGCTTGGCGAGGACGTCGGACGCCTTGATGATGACGTACTCGTCACCTTCGTAGGTGTAAGGGGTGCCGCTGTACTTCCCATAGATGACCTGGTCGCCGACCTTGAGCTCCATGGGAACCCGCTCCCCCTTCTCGACCCGGCCCGGTCCCACGGCCAGCACTTCACCCTGGGTGGGCTTTTCCTTGGCGGTGTCGGGGATGTACAGCCCGCCGCGCATGGCTTCGGCCTCGTCGGCCGGCAGGATGACCACCCGGTCTTCGAGGGGCTGAATCTTCAGGCTGGGCTTCGCCTTTGTCGCAGTCGCCATCGTGCTTCCTCCACAGCTGGAGCTGATTGATGTTAGTAAGACATTGTGCGGTAATCGTTTAGCACTCTATCATCAAGAGTGCCAAAGTCTGGGGGCAAAGATAAGACTTCGGCCTCGTCTGTCAAGCGTGGGCGCCGCGCAGGGGAGCCTACAGATCGAACCGCAGTTCCGCGCCGATGTATCGGCTCTCGCTCCGGAAGAACTGCCGCTGGGTGGAGAGGCCGTCGTGAGCGATGAGCGCGATCCCGATCTCCCGACCACCCGTCGCCGAGGCCAGCGCCACACCCAGCTTGGCCGACGTGCTGACTCGCCAATTGGTCGCCGCCGCGCCCTCGACGAACACGCCCGCAACCGGCCGGAGTGTGCCACCCAGGGGGGCGCCGATCGGCCGGCCTCGAAAATCGATCGCGAGCGCTCCGCCCGGCCGGGCGAGGCGCAGCTCATCGATCAGCGCGTAGCTGAGCTCGCCGGTGAAGCGCCAGGGGCCGACGCGCCGGCTTACCCATCCCGCCGCCACCTCCCGAGTCCAGTCGAGGCGGGTGGCATCGAAGCGATCGCGGTACTCGTCGCCCAGATGGCTGCTCTCATGGTACAGCTCTGCCGTCAGCTCCCACGGGCCGAGCAGTGCGGTCGTATTGAGGCCCACCACCCAGTCGTTACTGATCTGAGCGCTCTTCGTGTCGCCCAGACTGAACCGCCCGTACACCTGTGACCCGAAGCCGAGGGTGATCGGCCGAAGCCCACGCCGAAGGGCCAGCACCGGGAAGTTCTCGCCCAAGCCCACTTCGGCCTCCGTCTCGCGACCGAATTGACTGTCGCCCCGGCGTGCCGAGAGGAGCCGCCCCACCAACCCGTGCACCCGAGGGGAGGCTTCCGGCAACTCGAAGCTCGGCACTCGGGGGAAGACCCGCTCCTGCGCCGCGGCCGGAGTGGCCCCGCCGGAGAGCAGCAGGAGCATGCCCGCCATCCGCGTGTGAATGCTTGACATTGCCTTCTCACATCAAGAAGTTCCGCGGGCCAACGGCGGTTTTGTCTCGGTCGGGCGGGAAAGTTGCCCGACCAGCGAGAGCGGCGCAACGTCGCTCTGATCATTACTACCTTGTCGCGGAGTGTTGCGTCATGCTGTGGAGTACCATTCTTCTGGCCTCGATGCTGCCGGGTCCGATGCGGCCGCATCCGGCGCCCACCGTCACCGTGGCCGTCGACTCCTCCCGGCACGAGCTGACGATCACGGCCGGCCCGTTCGATCTCCCCAACATGCCGCCCATGACGGGCAACAACATGATGGATCACGGCATGTCGCACGACACGCCGGTCCAGAGCTTCGCTTGGCCGGTGGACGGCTGGTTCCGCGGCTACCGCGTCGATCTGGTGGACGCCAAGGGGCAGCCGGTACCGAAGCACGTCATGCACCACCTCATCATGGTCAACTTCAGCCGCCGGCAGCTGGTCTACCCGGCCGCCGAACGTCTGATGGGGGCGGGGACGGAAACCGACGACGAAGTGAGCGTGCCCAAGACCATCGGCGTGCCGATGAAGCCCGGCATGAAGCTGGGGATGTACGTCGCCTGGCACAACGATACGGGGAAGGATCTCGCCGGTGTGTTCCTCAAGCTCACCATGCTCTGGACGCCCAAAAACCAGAACCCCAGGCCGGTGAACTCGCTGCCGATCTACATGGACGTGAACCTGACCGTCGGCGGCAGCAACACCTTCGACGTGCCGCCCGGCAAGTCGACCAAGGCATACGAGTTCAGCCTTCCGGTCGGCGGGCGCCTCCTGGGCGTCGGGGGCCACATGCACGACTACGGCGTGCGGGTGCGGCTGGAGGACGCGGAAACCGGAAAAGTCATCACTCAGGTCACCGCGACTCGCGATTCCACCGGCCACGTGAGCAAGGTGAGCCGGAAGCTATACGGTGTTACCGGGGACGGCCTGCCGCTCAAGGCCAACCACAAGTACCGGGTGGTCGGTGAGTACGACAACCCCACGGGCCAGCTGCTGGTCAAGGGCGCGATGGCGCACATGGTGGGACTCTTCGTGCCAGACGACATGAGCAAGTGGCCGGCGATCGACCCCAAGGATCCCACCTACCAGCGGGACCTCGCCTCGCTCGAAGTCCGGGGCGATGTCGTCGGCATGGATCATGGCCACATGAACCACCAGTAAGCCTGTCGGGAGCTCGAGCGGACAGCTGCGCTATTGCAGGATCCGCCGCACACCCACCCAGCGGCGATACCACCAGCGGCCGTAAGGATCGTCCTCGCTCAACGTGCTGACCTGGACGCCGCGGGTCGCGCTGTGGATGAAGCGCCGCTCCCCGATATACAGGCCCACGTGGGTGACCGGACCGCCCGTGTTGGAGAAGGTGAGGACATCCCCGGGCAGCAGCATGGCGGGATTCCTGGGGACTTTCCTCCCCTCGCGCGCCTGGTCCACGCTCCGGCGCGGCAGGGTGACACCGACACTGCCGTAGGCGTACTGGATGAGACCGGAGCAGTCGAACCCGGTGCCGTCGGCCCCGGTGCCCCCGAACCGATAAGGCCGGCCCATCACCTCGCGCGCCGTCGCCACGACGGAGTCCGCCAGGCGGGTGGCGCCGGCGCCGCGGGTGACGGACGTCGGTGCGTGTCCCGAGCCCGGGAGCCCGATCGGATCGCGAACCCCTCCCGCGGGGGAAATCGCTCCCGGCCTGGCGGGCGGCGGGCCTCGCCCCTTTCCGCCGAACCGGATGGTCAACCCCGCGGCGAGCTCGGCGCCATCCCGCGAGTCGAGGGTCATCGCGCGATAGCGGGCTTCCGCACCGAGCGCGAGGAAGGAGATGGGAAAGACCTCGTACCCCACGCCTGCCGACCAGGAGCCCCAGACGCTGGAGAACGAGTTGGAGTGCGGGGAGCCCATCCCCAGGCCGAGCCCGGCCACGACGTACGGCCCTGGCCTCCCGCCCCGGAATGCGCTCACGTCGGCACCCACACCGGCGAAGCCGCCGTCGGCTCCGTCCGCGCGTCCCAGGTAGTCGCCGTGCAGCGCGAGCCCGAACACGCTTCCGACCTGCCGGCTCAATCCCAGTCGATAGGTCGTCCACCCCTCGCTTTCGAAGAGGTGGCCGATCTGGCCTTCGAACGCCTGCGCGTATGCCCGGGGCGCGCTGCTCACGCAGGCCACCAGCCCGATCACGAGGCTCATGATCCTCGCGTCCGAGCGCGCGCGAGTGCGCCGGCTCACTGGCGCTCCCGCACGGGCCGCCCGGTCCGGAGATCGACCAGGTACGCGTCGCTTGGGCGGCACCGGTCGGAGAGTGTCGCGCGGATGGTGGAGTCGTTCACCAGGCGCGGGGCGGCGCCCGTGTAGAGCAGTGGCACCGGGATGCGCTTACCGTCCCGGCGGATCTCGAGCGTGCGGTCGACGCAGACCGAACCGTCCGCGGCCGTCGCGTTCCGGGCGAGCGTGAACCACACCTCCACTCCGCCGGGTGCGCTCGTGACGAGAGAATCGCTCGGCGCCGGAGGCGCCGAGTCCTGCCGGGGAGGCGCGTCGGCTCGCCGGCCGCAGGCGAGACCGGTGGTGAGCAGCAGAGCCGTGAGCAGCAGAGAGGAAGCCCCGCGGGCGCGCATCATTCCCGGGAATCGGGCGCTGGGCCGCCGCCAGCGACAGGCAGCACGAACTCCGTAGTATCGGGGGTCCCGTCTTCCATCACCGCGAGCACCTGCCGGACCTCCGGTGACTGCCGCAGGTACCCCAGCCAGGCGATCAGCGCGGCGAAGCCGGCAACGGCCCCGCAGAGCGCCGTCACGGCGAGCCCCTTGATGGGATCCGCCAGCTTCATGGCGATGAGCGCGCCGCCGACCGCCCCGAAAAACGAAGCTGCCCACGCCAGGAACGGCGTGAGCAGCCAACCGAAGACTCGAAAGAGGAGGCGCAGCCAGCGCATCGACTCAGGCGCGCTGCATGCCCAGGCTGGTGATGGCCGTGGCCAGCGCGAGCCCGGGAAGGAAGGCGACGCCGAAGGTCGCCAGCGTCCAGTGGGCGCCGGGGAAGCCCAGGAGAATGGCCCCGACCGCGGCCACGATGCCGAGCACCAGCGCCGTGCCGAACCCGGCCGGCGCCGAGACGCGGCCGTTTCGCGCCGCCTGATTGGCGAGGATCCACGCGCCCATCCAGGGCAGGAAGGTTCCCACCATCCACCAGACAGGGTGGTACCACCAGTAGGCCCCGCCGCCGATCTCCGCCCAGCGATTGCTGTACGTGCCGATGTTCTGCAGCAGCGACACGTCCAGCAGCAGGAAGACCAGGCATGCGCCGAGTCCGATGCCGGCGGCGCCGGCGATGCCCTCGATGGTGCGGGCGTGGGTCCAGAGTCCGGGGAGCTGGGTGACCGCGTAGAGGCCGGCGAGGAGGATGATCGCCTGGACCAGGGTCTCGATCGGTCCAGCGGGGAGAAAGCGGGAAGCGAGCGAGAAGACCAGTACGGTGACTGCTTCGAGCAGGCCAAGCTTTACGGCACCCCGCACGATCGACGGGATGTCGGTGACGTCGTTGTCTGCGTAGAGGTCCATCGCCGGGTTCATGGCGTCTCCCAGGAGGGGGTTAGGGTCCCAAGTATACCGGTCCCCGGGTCTTAAGGCCAAGGCCCGTCAGGTGCCCCAGGCCCCGATCACCACCGCGTCGGTCGCCGCCCAGGCCCCGAGCGCCAGGTACATCCCCCGCTGATGCTCGGCAGGCGTCATCCGATCGTGCATGAGTCGCCAGGGGAGCAGCACCGCTAGCCAGCCCAGTGCGGCGAGCGCCAGGCCGCCCCACCGCCAGACATCTCCACCTGCCGCGCGCCAGCCGGCACGAAGCCCCGCGGCGGCGAACAGGCCGAACGCGAGCAGCGCCGTGCCCAATGCCGCATCGAGGCTCCGGGGTACGCCGAGCACGCAGGCCAGCGTGCGATCACCCCGGCGGGTGTCCTCTTCCAGCTGATAGATCTGGGTGAGCGGGTAGAGCGCGGCGAAAAGGGGGCAGAACGCGAGCAGCACCAGACGGCGCGCCGGATCGACCGGCAGCCCGGTGGCCGCCCACCCGGCGTAGGGCGTCAGCGTGCCGAACCCCCACATGTTGATGAGCCAATCCGCACCGGCCACGGCCTTGAGACGGAAGGGAGGCACGGAGTACAGTACCGACAGCGCGAAGCAGAGCGCGTACGCCAGCCGGAAGCCGAGGGGCAGGAGGAAAGCCAGGACCTGGCCAGCCGCCATCAGCGCGAGGCTCCATTCCGCGAGTCTCCGGGGCGGTGGCGGAGGACGCTTCAGATAGGCGACGTCTCCCTCGTCCCGGTCGAACGCGCTGTTGAGGGCCAGCGTCCCGCCGTTGAGGCAGACCACCCAGAGCACCAGGCCGAGGACAGCCGGACCGATGCGCTCGCCCGCGGCGGCGCCCGGCAGCCCCACCGCGAGGAGATAGCCCAGCGCGGTGTGGGCCGCCATGATCGGCCACTCGGCCGGACGGAGATGGAGGAGGTAATCGAGGCGAGTGCCGAGGAGACGGTAGCCCGCCGCCCGGGCGGAGCTCACCACTGGAGTCCGAGGTAGCTCGCGGCGATGCGCAGCCCGCGCAACGTCAGGTCGGGGTCGGTGTGCTCGATGCTGGTGGTGAGCGGTGCGACGACCGGTGCCAGGCCGCCGGTCGCGACGACGCCGGGACGGCGTCCGCCGGGCCACTCGGCGCGGATCCGGCGCACCAGGCCGTCCACCGCGTCGGCCGTGCCGAAGAGCACGCCCGCCTGGATGCATTCTTCGGTGCGCCGGCCGATGACGCGCGCCGGGGCGCTGAGCTCCGTGGCCGGGAGCTTGGCGGTTCGGCGGGTAAGCTGGTCGGCGGCGGTGCGGAGGCCCGGCATGATCACCCCGCCGAGGAAGCGTGCCTCCGAGGTGACGCAGTCGAACGTCGTCGCGGTGCCGAAGTCGACCACGATGGTGTCGGCGCGGTAGAGCTCGACGGCGGCCAGCGCATTGACGATCCGATCCGCGCCGACGCTGAGCGGCTCGTCCACGTCCAGGGTCACCGGGAGCGGGGAGCGCGCGTCCACCGCGACGCCGGTGCACCCGGTGGACTTCGCGACCCCCTGCATCACGCTCTGAGTGACGGCCGGCGCGACCGAGGCGAAGCAGACGGCACGCACCTCGTTGGGCGAGCGGCCCGCCTGGATGAGGAAGTCGCCGATGGCGCTGCTCCACTCGTCCGGAGTGCGGTCGGGGTTGGTGGTGAGTCGCCAGTGGGCCTCGAGCTCGCCGCCCCGGAAGAGGCCCAGGGTGATCTCGGTGTTGCCGATGTCGAGGGTCAGGAGCATGGACGAAGGTACGGCGAGGAGGGAGAGTCGGCCAATTCGACCGTCCCCGCGCGGACGGCGGTGGTCGCGCCGGCCGCCAGGCGGACCAGCAGCGCGCCCTCCGCGGAGAGGCCGGCCGCCACTCCCTCGGCGGGCGCGCGGAGCGGCCGGCCATGGAGCCAGTCGCGCGACTGGAAGTGGGTCCGCTCGCGCGCGGTCAGCGCTCCGGCATCGGGGTCGACCTCGCGGAGGGCGGCGAGCACGGGCACGAGCAGGTCGTCAGGGGTAACGCCGGGCAGAACCGAGATGAGGTTGGTGGCGACGGCACGGAGAAGCGGCGGGGACTGGTTTGCCACATTGAGACCCAGCCCCGCGGCCACCCAGCCGGGGGCACTTCCCTGCCATCGCGCCTCGCACAGTATACCTCCCAGCTTGCGGTCGCCGAGCATGAGGTCGTTGGGCCACTTGAGCCCGATGGCGGGAGCACCGAGCAGCTCGAGTGCGTGCGCCACGGCCAGCCCGAGCCGCAGGCTGAGCAGCTCGAGCCCCGGCACAGCCGTGGGACGGAAGAGCACGCTCAGCCAGAGTCCCCCGCGAGGCGAGGCCCACGCCCGGCCGCGGGAGCCCCGGCCGCCGGTCTGCTCCATGGCCACGACGGCGGCGCCGGGGGGAGCCCCTCCCTGCGCCAGCTCGTGCAGCACGTCCATGGTGGAGCCCACCTGGTCCAGCCGAAGCAGCGGCGGATCCGTCACCGCAGCAACAGGAGGAGCACTGCTCCAAAGACGATCCGGTACCAGGCGAACGCGGCAAAGGTGTGTCGGGAGACGTAGGCGAGGAACGCCTTCACCACGACGACCGCGGACGCGAACGCCACGACGAATCCGACCGCAAAGACGGGCGCATCCGACGCGGTGAGGCCCGCCCAGCCCTTGTGCAGGTCGTAGAGCGTGGCCGCGAACATGATCGGGATGGAGAGAAAGAAGGAGAACTCGGTCGCGGCGGTGCGGGAGAGCCCGAGCGCGTAGCCGCCCATGATCGTGGCCCCCGACCGCGAGGTCCCCGGGATGAGCGAGAGCACCTGCGCCAGCCCCACGCCGAGTGCCGTGGCTGGAGGCACGGCGCCCACCTCGTCCACCCGAGTTGGCGGACACCAACGCTCGATGAGGAGGATTGCCAGGCCGCCGGCGATCAGGGCAACGGCCACCACGGTGGAGTCGAAGAGATGCGTCTTGATCCAGTCGTGGGCCACAAACCCCACCAGGGCCGCCGGTAGAAAGGCGATGATCAGATTGGCCAGGAACCGTCGGCTTGCCGGCTCGTGCCCGGCCGCGAGCACGGCGTGAGTGAGCCGGGCTCGGTAGAGCCACACAATGGCCAGGATGGCGCCGAGCTGGATGAAGATGTCGAACGTCTTGGCCCGCTCGTCGAGCTCGCCGAGCCAGCGGCTCACTACGATCAGATGTCCGGTGGAGGACACCGGGATGAACTCGGTGATCCCC
The DNA here is from genome assembly GCA_045803515.1 of Gemmatimonadales bacterium. GTDB lineage: Bacteria > Gemmatimonadota > Gemmatimonadetes > Gemmatimonadales > GWC2-71-9 > CAVVWJ01. The sequence goes on along the minus strand of JBJMOX010000234.1, from coordinate 4,524 downwards.
TCGACCAGGCCAAGCAGCGCGGCCTTGCCGAGGAGGCCTGCCGCGCCGGCGGCACTCACGAGACCACTTCCTGGTAGAGCGCCTCGTACAGCGGGACCACCAGGTCCGCCGAGAACTCCTGCGCCTTGGCGACGGCCGCCTGGCACATCGCCCCGTGCCGGACCGGGTCGCGGAGGAGCTCGACGGCCCGCCGACCCATCGCCTCCACCGAGCCGACCGGCTCGAGGATACCGTTCACCCCGTCGTCCACCACCTCCGGGAGCCCGCCGGCCCGGCTGGCCACCACCGGCGACCCGCAGGCCATGGCCTCCAGCGCCGCCAGCCCGAAGGACTCGGTCTGCGAGGGCAGCACGAAGAGGTCGCTCACCTGGAGCAGCGACGCGACCGAATCGATTCGCCCGAGGAAACGAACGTCAGGCGCCACGTTGAGCTCCCGGGCTTCGTTCTCGGCGTCGACCCGCTCCGGGCCGTCGCCGATCATCATCAGGGTCGCCGGCATGGCCCGGCGGATGCGCGCGAACACCCGGACCACGTCCTTGACCCGCTTCACCTCCCGGAAGTTGGACACATGAGTGATCAGCTTGTGGTCGGCTGGCACGAGCCCGCTTCGCCCCCGGTTCTCCCCCGGACGGTACTCCTGCAGGTTCACGAAATTGGGGATCACGCGGATGTTGCAGCTGACACAGCCAAAGGCGCGATAGGTCTCGTCCCGCAGGTAGCTGGAGACCGCGGTGACTTCATCGGACTGCTCGATCGAGAACTTGGTGATCGCGTAGAAGCTCGACTCCTGGCCCACTAGGGTGATATCGGTGCCGTGGAGCGTGGTGATGACCCGGAGCGGCCGCTCGCGGGCGAGCATCTGGCGGGCGAGATACGCCGTCGTAGCGTGGGGAATCGCGTAGTGGACGTGGAGCAGCTCGAGATCCTCGGCCACCACCACCTCGTGCTGCTTGGAGGCGAGCGCGAGGGTGTAGGGGAAATGGTCGAAGAGCGGGTACCGCCCCATGCGGGTCTCCACCTGATGGAAGAAGACCCGCTCGGTATACCCGCGCAGCCGGAATGGCGCGTCGTAGGTGATGAAATGGATTTCGTGGCCCCGGCGCGCCAGCTCCAGGCCCAGCTCGGTGGCCACGGCGCCCGAGCCACCGTAGGTGGGATAACAGGTGATGCCGATCTTCATAGCCGCCTGGATTCTGGGTTCTTCCGCGGGACTGCCCCATGCTGGCCCCCCGCACCGCCAAAGGTGCCTGATAAAGTAATCTGGACGAAGACGGCAGATAATGACCTGCGCGGGTGGCGAACGACCTGCCAGCCCGTATCTTGGTGAGCAACCCCAGCAACGGTTCTACCCTTGAAGTCCAAGCGAAGCGTCATGCTGCTCCTCATAGTCGCGGTCGTCTTCCTCGTGCTCATTGGCCTCGTGGGTGGTGGGTTTCTCGACTTCCTTGCCACCGACGGTCATATCGAGCGTGGAGCCGGGATCAGCTGCCTCGTAGCTTACTGGCTGGTAACTTCGCTGGGCGTCATGGCAGTGGCGTATGCCTCAAGCCGTTGGCGAGACCTGCTCTTGGCACTGGTGGCTACGCTCATCACGGTTGGCTCCGCGGAGGCGGCGCTCCGCTGGATCGGCACGCCATGGGCGATGCGGCGCTACGCCGCGGTCAGCTCGAACGACTACCACCACATTTATCCGCCAAACCGCGACATGTTCATGGGTGTCTACGAAGGCCAGCCTGTCATTGTCCACACCAATGAGGACGGCTTTCGAAGCAATTACACGCGCAGAAAGTTTGGCCAGTACCACGATCGTGTCGTCATGTTAGGCGATTCTTTCGTGTTCGGATATGGCGTCCGTCAGGAGCGAGGGTTGACTGCAGTAATGGAGCAGCTGCTCCGAGCTCGTCTGGGTAACAACCAGGTCGCGGTTCTCAACGCGGGAATCGTAAGCTATTCGCCGTATCTGGAACGGCTGCTGCTGGCGGGAAAGCTCAAGCAATACCGACCGACGGTAGTCGTCCTGCTCCTCGATGTGACTGACATCGGGGACGATATCAAGTACCAAGCCGGGGCACGAGCAGACGGCGATCGAATCTCGTTTGATCCGGACGCGGAGGCGACGGCTCCTTACCATGGGGCGGTATACGAGCTGGCGCGTCGCCTGTTCGAATCCAAGAGCAAGCCGATCGCTGCGCTGACGTTTCCGTTCCGGCGGCCAAGCCGGCAAAAGTACGACTACTACGAGTTCAAGCTGAAGATAGGGAAGACTCTTGAGACCAACCGGTTCTTCATATATCGGCATCCTCTCGCAGAGACGCGGCCCTATTTCTCTCAGACCCTGGAGAACATCAATGCGATCGCCAGAGAAGCGGAGCAGATGAATGCGCGCTTCGTGCTGGCGATCAATCCACGATTCCACCACTGGAATCCGGCGGAGGCACCGGAGAATTGGGAGAAAGTCTCGTATGCTCTCGATGAGCCGTATCAGTACGAGTACTTCCGGTTCTTCGAAGAGGCCCGTTCACAGGTCACCTATCCCATATTTAATCTCCTTCCTGCATTCCAAGCGACCCATGAGTTTCCGCTTGTCTTCAAGAGTGACCCTCATTGGAACGAACGAGGAAATGCCTTCGCAGCGCGCACCCTGGTGAATTATCTGATCGAGACCGGAACGATCGGGCACTAGGGCCGGGCGCAATGAACCTCGCGGACAGCGGACAGACCGGATACCTTCTTGTCGCCCCCTCAAATCCGTTCTGCCGGCAGCGGTCACGCCATCCTAGGAGGACTCTATGTATTCACCGCTCGGCTTGTTGCTCCTGACCTTGGCCCAGGGACCCTCGCCCGGCCCCGTCCCGCTGTACAAAGACCTCGGCCGGCACCACCACGCGATCTCCAGCAAGGTCCCCCAGGCGCAGCAGTACTTCGATCAGGGGCTCCGCCTGGTGTTCGGCTTCAATCACGGCGAGGCGATTCGCGCGTTCAATGAAGCGGCCCGCCTCGACCCCACTTGCGCGATATGCTACTGGGGGACGGCGCTGGCCTACGGACCGCACGTGAATGCGCCGATGGATTCGGCGGGTGGGGCGGCCGCCTGGGCAGCAGTCCAGATGGCACAGGCCCACCTCTCCACGGCCAGTCCAGAGGAGCAGGCCTATATCCACGCCGTGGCCAAACGGTACGCCGCCGTGCCGCCGGCGAACCGCGCCCCGCTCGATTCAGCCTCCGCGCGGGCAATGGCTGAGCTGGTGCGCTCCCGTCCCAACGATCTCGACGCCGCGACGCTGTATGCCGAAGCCATGATGGACCTGCGTCCCTGGAATTACTGGAAGCAACCCTCGGGCGAGCCGTATCCCGGCACGACTGAGATCGTGTCCCAGCTCGAGCGGGTGATCGCCGCCGATCCGAATCATCCGGGCGCCTGTCACTATTACATCCATGCCGTCGAAGCGGTGCAACCACGGAAAGCACTCCCGTGCGCCGAGCGGCTGGCGGCACTGATGCCGGGCGACGGGCACATGGTTCACATGCCGGCGCACATCTATATCCGCCTGGGGCGCTATGCCGAGGCCATTCAGAGCAACGTCCACGCGGTTCACACGGACGAGACCTACATCGAGGATCAACACCCCGCGGGGGTCTATCCCCTCGGCTACTACCCGCACAATCTCCATTTCCTTTCGTTCGCCGCCACCATGTCGGGCCGGAGCGCGCTCGCGATCGACGCCGCCCGGAAACTCGGGGAGAAAACCAACCTCCAGGCCGCCCGCCAGGTGCCGATGCTCCAGCCGTTCGTCACCTTCCAGGACCTGACCCTGGTCACGTTCGGCCGCTGGGACGAGGTGCTCAAGGCGCCCCTGCCGCCGGCCGACATCCCCCATGCCAACGTGATGGCGCATTACGCGCGCGGTGTAGCCTTCGCCGCCACCGGGAAAAAGGCTGAAGCCCAGGCCGAGCTCGCGATGGTGCAGAAGTCCGCGGCGACTGTCCCCGAAGAGGCTAAGCCGGTGGCCAACATCGCGACGCACGCCCTGATGGGAGAGATCGCCGAGCGGAGCGGCGATCTGAATGGGGCGATTGCCCATTTTCAGCAGGCCAAGACCATCGAGGACGGTATCCTCTATTTCGAGCCGCCGACCTGGTACTACCCGATCCGCCATTCGCTGGGAGCGGTCTTTCTCAAGGCGAACCGTCCCGCCGATGCCGACCAGGTCTATCGAGAGGACTTGAAGCGATTCCCGGAGAACGGCTGGGCCCTGTTCGGACTGGCGCAGGCGTTGCGTGGTGAGGGGAAGACGGCCGAAGCCGCGAAGGTGGACGCGCGGTTCAAGAAGGCGTGGCAGAGCGCCGATGTGAAGCTGGTGGCAAGCAGGTTCTAGACCCGCGTCGCGGGTCTAGCTCCACGCCTCCGCGATCTCCTGCGCGACCTTCTCTGGATTGCGCGTGGCATCCAGGGTGAGCGCCGCGCCGCCGAGCTGGTGGCGGAACCAGGTCTGCTGCCGCTTGGCGTACTGCCGGGTGCTCACG
>JBJMOX010000233.1:0-8805 GCA_045803515.1 Gemmatimonadales bacterium | reverse complement strand
GATCATCCCACAGTGTCGACAGATCCTCCCGGCGAAAGGGCGAAGCACCGGAGATGTTGACGGTCGTCGTGCCGTCCACGGGGGCCGTGACGGCTTGGAGGTGGGCGTCGGCGACGTCCCGCCGGTCCACGCCGCGATACAAGCGGTCGAAGGCCACCAGATGATCCGGCTCGGGAAAGCACCGCGCCAGGCGCAGGATCACCGTGCTCATGGCAGGGCCTGCCGCCTCTCGGCACAGCGATTCCGCGGCGAGCTTGGTCTGGTCGTAGATGTCTTCCGGATTGGGCTCGAGGCTCTCGTCCACCCAGGTCGCCGGCGGGCCGCCACGCGAGCCGCATCCGTACACCGATGTCGTGCTCAACAGCACGAATCGAGTCACCCCCGCCGCGATGGCGGCGTCCAGCAGGATCCGCGTCGCATCGACGTTGGCCCGGCGGAACCGCGCTGCACTCGCGCTCGAGAGGTGCGGCACGTGGAGCGCCGCCGTGTGCACGATGGCATCGACCCGCGGGACCAGGCTCGAGACCAGCGCCGCATCCGCGACATCCCCGATTCGGGTGGTCTCCGGGCCCGGCCTCAGGTCCAGGCCGATGACGCGCGCCTCTTGCCCAAGCCGTGCGGCGACCGCTGAGCCGATGTGGCCCGAACTACCGGTGACTAGAACCTTCACGCGTCGCCGTCGCGCCCATCGCCTCGTCCATCCGCGCAGCCAGGACGCGCATGCGCGCTCGATGTTCGGGCCGGCACTCCGCTTCTACCAGGTAGAAGCCCCAGCCATGCTCGACATAGACATGGGTGAGCTGAGCGACCGCGGTCTCGAGCTCGAGCGATCCTTCCAGGTACTGCGCCACGATGTTGGAGAGTCTGTCATGGTCCATAGGTCAGCTCGTCTCCTGCGAGTGGGCCAGCGACGGAGAAATGAGCTGCCGTCGGCGGTCCAATCCGGTCTTGCCAATCTAATTGCTGGCCAAGGGCCAGGGGCAATGACTCCCCAGATCCAGTTAGGGCTCGAGCGCCGCCGTTCCGCCATTGCCGATCCCCGCAGCGGCTCTTACGTTGGACACACTGCCGCCCACTCCCCCGGAAATTCATGATCCGGTTCCATACCCTTGGCGTGCTGGACCTGCGCGGGCCGGACGACGTCGAGCTCCGCTCCGTGCTCCAGCAGCCGAAGCGCCTCGGGTTGCTGGCCTATCTGACGATCGCATCGCCCCACCGCTTTCATCGGCGGGACTCGCTCCTGGCGCTCTTCTGGCCGGACCTCGATCAGGAGCACGCCCGCGCCGCGCTCCGCCGCTCGCTCTACTTCCTCCGGGCGGAGCTGGGAGCGGACGTGATCACTGGCAGGGGGGACGACGAGGTCGAGGTGCCCGAGACGGCGCTCTGGTGCGACGCGACCGCGCTGGACCGCGCGCTGGACGCGGGAGACGCCGACCAGGCGCTGGGCTTGTACCGCGGGCCGCTGCTCGAAGGCCTCTACGTCGCTGGCGCATCGGCGGAGTTCCAGGACTGGCTGGATCGCGAGCGAGCCCGGCTCAGAGATCGCGCGGCGACCGCGGCCTGCTCCCTGGTGGACCGGAGTGAGGCAGACGGCCGCCTGGCCGATGCGGCCCAGTGGGCTCGCCGGGCTCTGGAGCTGAGTCCGGATGATGAAGGCACGCTCCGCCGGCTGCTCGGACTGCTCGACCGGATCGGCGATCGCTCCGCCGCGCTCCGAGCCTATGACCAGTTCGTCCGCCGCATGGCGGAGGAGTTCGAGATCGAGCCCTCCGCCGAGACGAACGCGTTGGTGGACCTGATCAGGGCGCGAGTCGAGGGGGCCGTGCCGGCTGCCGGGGGCACGCAACGGGCCTCGACCGACTCCGCGCCGGCCGCCGCGGGCACGATCGCGGTGCTTCCGTTCTCCGTCCGGGGCGACAGCCGCTACAGCTACCTGGGGGAAGGGATGGTCGAGCTGCTGGCGACCAAGCTCGACGGGTCCGGCGACATCCGCACCGTGGATCCGCGGGCGCTGTTCCGATTCCTCGCCCGGGACGACGCCTCTCCTGCGCTCCCGGACGCGCGCGCGGCAGCGGACCACTTCGGGGCGGGCCGGTATCTGACGGGCAGTATCGTGGAGGCGGGCGGGCGGATCGAGACCAGTGCTTCGCTGTACGACACCGGCGGGAAGGTGCTCGCCCGGGTCCACGCCAATGCGACGGGCGAAGACAATATTTTCGACCTGGTCGACGAGCTCGCCCGCCAGCTCCTGGTGGCCCAGCGGGTGGGGCCGGGTACCCGGCTGGCCCGGCTGGCTGCACTCACCACCAGTTCGCTGGATGCGCTCAAGGCGTACCTCAGGGGGGAGCGCGAGCTCCGCGCGGGCCGCTACTTCGACGCGATGGAGGCGTTCCAGGCAGCGGTTGACGCCGACGAGTCGTTCGCGCTGGCCTACTACCGGCTCGCGGCCGCAGCTGCCGGATGCGCGCTCCCCGACCTGGCCCGCGAGCAGGCCGACCGAGGGTTCGATCACCGGCAACGACTCTCGTCGCACGATCGGCTGGTGTTCAGCGCGCAGCGTGCCTGGCTGCACGGCGCGGTCGCGGAAGCGGAGTCGCTGTACAACACCATTACCGGCACCTACCCCGACGACGTGGAGGCCTGGTTCCATCTCGGCGACCTTCTGTTCCACTCCAACCCGCTCCGCGGCCGGTCCGCCACCGAGGCCCGCGGCCCGTTCGAACGGGTGAACCGGCTCGATCCCGATCACGTGGGCGCCATGGTCCATCTGGCGCGGATCTCCGCGATCGAGGGCCGGAAGGGAGAGATGCTCGACCTGATCGAACGGATCCTGCGGGTGAGTCCCCAGGGCGATCAGGCGCTGGCCATGCGGGCGCTGCGCGCATTCTCGGGCGAGGACCGCACCGCCATGGCGCGGGTCGCCGAGGAGCTGCAGCAGGCCCGTGCGATTACGGTCGCGATCGCCTTTTCGGACGTGGCGCTCTACGCTGGCAACCTGGCTGGAGCCGAGCAGCTGGCGCGGAGCTTCATCCAGGTGGCGCGCTCGCCCGAGCTGAGGGCGCTCTGCCACATCCTGCTGGCGCATCTCGCGCTGGCGGCCGGGCAGCCGGACCTGGGATGGCAGGAGCTGGGGTACGCCGCAGGGCTCGATCGGACCTGGGGACTCGAGATGCGGGCGCGGTTCGCGACCCTGCCGTTCATGCCGCAGACGGAGGGCGAGCTCCGCGAGATCCACGACGCACTCGAAGACTGGGACGCCGGCGCGGTCGCCCCCAGCATGTTTCTGATCTTCGCGATGCACAACGACCTCCACCCGGCGCTCCGGGCCTATCTGCTGGGACTGCTGGAGGTGCGGCTGGGGAATCTTCCGGGCGCAGCCATCCGGGTCGCCGAGCTTGGCGCGCTCGAGCCGGAGTTGACCGGGCTTGCGGGAAGCCTGGACGTGGAGCTGCGCGCCATCATCGCGCGGGCCGAGGGCCGGACGGACGAGGCGTTGGCGCTGCTGGAGCGCTCACAGCCCGAGCTCTGGTTTCAGCTCACCGTCGCGTCACCCTTCTTCTCCCTAGCCTCGCAGCGGTTTCTCCGGGCCGAGCTGTTGAATGAGGTGGGGAGGACGGCGGAGGCGGTGGGATGGTACGCTTCGATCGCGGAGCGCTCGCCCTACGAGCTGATCTATGCCCCGCCGGCGCGTCGCCGGCTGGCGGAGATTCGCCAGGCTCATGGTTCGGTGGCCACGCCCGGCGGCGGCTGACTCTAGAATCGAAGCTCGCCCGCGTCCACGGTCTCGCCCGCCTTGACCTGCACCGTCACGATGCCGCTTGCGACCTTCCGCTCCAGGTCCTCCGCCACCACTTGGTACGACCCGGGCCGCAGGAATGGGATCGTAAAATGGCCCTGCACATCGCCCCGGGAGGTCGAGGCCAGAGGGCCGAGGACCGACGCCGTATCCAGTCCATGGTACGCGGTCAGCACCGCGTTCGGGGTCGGCGTCCCGTCCGGGCGGCGTACCAGCCCGGCGATGCTGCCGGAGCCGCCGCGGGTGATGGCCCGAAGGTAGGGCACGAAGGTGAAGCCGCCGTGGCCGTCGTAGAGAAAGCTCCGGCCCACGTCGAAGTCGATCACGATGTCGGCGCCGTTTTCGTCCACCGGCATTGGCTCCTCCACCACGGCGTAGAGCGTCGGATGATCGCCCTTCGCCTGCCAGTCGATGCCCGCGGTCCCCGGCGTATCGGTCCGGGTGATCTGGTGCCCGTCACCATCGGTGATGCTGGAGCGGTCGGGATCGATGACCACGCGCACCGCCTGGTAGTTGCCCGGGGGAACCACCGCGTCGCCCAGCAGCGTGGTCGAGCCGTTCTGCAGCTCGAGCAGATCAAAGGTCCGGTCAGGGGTGGCCACCGTCACCCAGGGCGGCCCGGACTCCGAAGTGTCGGCCCGGAGCGCGAGCGCGATGCTCACCACGTGGATGTCCACCCGTGACACGCCGTCGAAGGGGAAGGGGTCGTCGGTGAGAAACACCGAGGTCTTCCCGTCCGTCGGGTTGGGACGCTGGGGCCCGATCTCGGTGGAGTCACAGGCCAAGAGCGCCAGGAGCGCGCCCAGCCCGAGTGTCATTCCCATGTTGCGCATGATCGTCTCCGGAAGATCGAGAGAATCGTGGCGGGTCCACACTCTCAGAGACTCCCCGGCGCACCGGGCTGTGACCGCCGGTCCTGCGGGTGTGCCATCAGGTCCCCTGTCACAACCGGTGGGGTGTGAGAGTCTACCGAAGATGAGCGACAGCGATGCCGCGCTGGTCGCCCGAACGCTCGCCGGCGACCTCGATGCGTATGCCCAGCTGATCGCCCACTACCGCGACTCGCTGGGGCGCTACGCGTTGTACATGGTGGGCAATCGGGAAGACGCCCAGGAAGCGATGCAGGACAGCTTTTTCCGGGCCTACCGGAGCCTGGGGGAGTGCCGCGAGCCCGCGCGCTTCGGGGCCTGGCTTTTCCGGATCGTGGTCAACCGCTGCCGGACGGCGCAGCGCCGGCTCAGCCGGGACCGGCGGTTCACCGGTGAGATGCCGCCCGAGGTGGCCGCCAATGGCGACGCGGCCGGCTCCCTGGAGTGGCGGGAAGAGATCGCGCGGGCCCTCGCGCGTCTCCGACCCCACTACCGCGAGGCGTTCCTCCTGCGTTACGTGGAAGGACTCGAGTACGACGAGATGGCCAAGGTCACGGGTGCCAACCAGCCGGCGCTGCGGATGCGGGTCAAGCGGGCCAGCGACCAGCTCCGAGAGCTGCTGCGGGATATCCATGCCAGCTGATCACAGCCACGAGCTCCAGGATGAGACGCTGCGCCGGGCGGTGGCCGAGCTCCGGCGGCCGGTCGCGCTGGATCCGGAGACCGATGCGGCGGCGCTCAGAAGAATCCGCTCCCACCCCGATCGGCCGCTCGGCCGGCCCTGGTGGCGGGGGGTTCGCGCCGCGGCGGCGCTCGCCGCCTGCGTGCTGCTGGCGCTGTTTCTGCGCGCCCCGGCTTCCGAGAGACTGATGAGTGGTGCCCGGCCGGTCGAGCTCCGTCTGCTCGTCCCCACCGGCTCCCGGGTCGTAGTCGTCGGCGACTTCAACGACTGGGACCCCGCGGCGACGCCGCTCCGGCCCGCGGGTGAGCCGGGTGTCTGGAAGGTCGAGTTACGCCTCAAGCCCGGCCGGTACCACTACACCTTTCTGGTTGACCAGCGGCACTGGGTCCGCGATCCGAGTGAGCCTCCCGTGCCTCAGACCGACTTCGGCACGCCGATGTCGGTCCTCACGGTGAGCTGACCCATGAGAGCCCCGGCTTGCCTGGTGGTGCTCCTCGGCTTTCTCATCGCTCTCCCCGTCGGCCTCGAGGCACAGGATCGACGGCTCGCCGAACGGCTGGACCCGGTCACCGCAGCCAGCGTGCAGCATCTGGTCGACTCGGCCCGGGCCAGCAGCCTCCCGACCGAGCCACTGGTGCAGAAGGCGCTCGAAGGGAGCACGATGGGCGCGGGCGGAGACCGGATCCAGGCCGCTGTCCAGGCGCTCCTGGGGCAGCTCGGCCGCGCGCGCGATGCGCTCGGCGGGCACGCCAGCGAGGGCGAGCTCACCGCCGCCGCGGGCGCGCTCCGGGCCGGACTCCCGGCCGGCTCGCTTCGTCAGCTTCACGACATCCGATCGGGACAGTCGCTGGTGGTCCCGATCTCCGTGCTGACCGATCTCGTCGCCGAGGGCGTGCCGGCGGAGCAAGCCACCCGGCAGGTCTTCGATCTTGCTCGCGAAGGCCGGTCCGACGCTGAATTCGTCGAGCTGCGCCGGCGGGTCCAGCTTCAGCGTGGAGGCGCTCCCGGCATGCCTCAACCGCCCGATCGGCCCGCGGCAGCTCCGGCCGCCGATCCCCCATCCCAACGATGATCACTCATCGGATCGCTCCAGCGTTGATGCTGCTCCTTGCCGGATTGGCGTGGGACCTGGACGCACAGGTCAGCGCGGCCCTGGACATGGGCGCGGGCAGCTACCGGCCGGATCGCGCCATCAGCGGAGGGGTCGCGTCGGTAGCGCCGACCGTCTGGCTCGGCACCGGCGCCTTTCAGTGGACCGGATCGGGAGTCTACTCCAATGCGCAGGGTGGACGCTGGAACTTCCAGGGCTCGAGCCAAGCCGCACTCCATACGCCCAATCTGGGAATCTTCCGTGCCGAGCTCCTCGGCGAGGTCGACTGGACCTGGCACCACCAGGTGGCAGGCTCAGCCGCCCTGGCGGGAGAGCTCCGGGGCTATGTCGCTCCCACGCCGGGCAGCGTGCTCTGGATCGGCCAGGCGCGTGGATCGGCGTGGTCGCTGAATCAGCGCCGGCCGCTGGTGCGGAGCACGGTCGGGACGTCGGCCAGGCTGGGCCGGATTCGGGTGGGGGTGACGCTGGCCAACACCAGCTTCGAGCTCCTCCGAGGGTCGGAGGGGTCCGCCAGGGACTCGGCGCTGACGAGCGGAACAGACACTCTGAAGCTCGAGCCCCGCACCGTCTTCACCGACGCCATGATCTCGGGACATTGGCAGCTCTCGGCGGTGGATCTCGATGCCTCGCTGGGTCGCCGCTTCAGCCGGACCACGCCACAGATCACGCTCTGGGATGTGACCGCCGTGCGCAACCTGGCCGGGCCGCTTGCCCTGCTCGTCTCGACCGGCCGCTCGGGCTCCAACCCGGTCACCGCGCTCCCCGGCTCACGCTATCTGGTCATGGGGCTCCGGGTGAGGCTCAGCGGAACTTCTCATGCGGTGGTGGAGCTTCCCAGGGCCCCGGAGCAGACCGCCCTCCGGATCGGGCCCTCGCGGATCACCGGACGCGAGGTTCTCCTGCGGGCGCCGGGCGCCCACACGGTCGAGCTGGCGGGCGATTTCACCGATTGGCGGCCCGTCGAGCTCGCTCCCGCCGCGGCAAGCGAGTGGCGAGTGGTTCTCCCCATCCTGCCCGGCCTGCATCGCCTTGCCGTCCGGATCGACGGTCGGACATGGCAGGCGCCGCCGGGAACCCGCCGGGTGACGAGTGAGTTCGGCTCCGAGGTCGGGGAGGTTGCCGTTGAATAGGAGCGCCGGACGACTCGGTGCGATGGTCGTTCTGCTGTCTGGCATCGCGTGTAGCGGTCCCACTGGGACCGTTTGCACCGAGGAGCTGGTGGCCTATGTCGTAGTCGTGACGGATCCCGCTGGCGCCCCGGTTGTGGACGCCAATCTCGCGGTGACCGTGCTGCGAACTGGCCAGCGCCTCACGCCCGAGGCTCCCCTCGTGCATACCGGCGGCGCCTACCGCCTGATCGACGATGGCGACCGGAACGCGCTGCGGCAAGCCGGCGACGTGGTTCGCGCCGCCGCCAGCACGGCGGACGCAAGCATCGAGGCGGACTACCTGTTCGATGTGCCGGGGGGCTGCCACGTTCACAAGATCTCGGGGCCCGATACGCTCGTGCTGCCGTGAGGACGTGGTGGTCATCCATGATACCCGCCACCCTCCTGCTCACGGCGTGCGGGCGAGGACCGCTCATCGGCGCCGGGCGCGCCCCGCCTGCCGCCGACCTGGTGCTTCGCGGCGGCGCCATGTACACGATGGATGCGGCCAGAAGCTGGGCCAGCGCAGTGGGGATCCGGGGTGGTCGCATCGTCTACGTCGGTGGCGATAGCCTGCCGCACGGCCTGATCGGATCCACCACCAGGGTGGTCGATCTGGCGGGCCGCATGGTGCTACCGGGCTTTCAGGACGGGCATGTCCACCCGATCAGCAGCGGAGTGGAGTTGGGAGAGTGCAACCTCCACTCGGCCACGACCGCCCAATCCGTTGCGGATACCATCCGCGCCTATGCCGCCGCTCACCCGGATTTCCCCTGGATCCGCGGCGCCGGCTGGGAGCTTCCTCTCTTTCCCGCGGGCAATCCGTCGAAAGCCGTGCTCGACCGGCTCGTGCCCGACCGCCCCGCGGTATTGGATGCGGCCGACGGGCACTCGTCCTGGGTCAACTCCCGGGCGCTCGCGCAGGCCGGCATCACACGAGATACGCCCGACCCGCCGAACGGCCGGATCGAGCGCGACCCTCGGACCGGTGAGCCCAGCGGCACCTTGCGCGAGAGCGCGAAGGACCTGATCGCCCGGGTCCTCCCTCCGCACACCGACGTCGAGCTTGCCACCGGACTCGGCAAGGCGCAGCAGCAGGCCAACGGCTTCGGGATCACCTCCGTCTTCGACGCCTGGGCCGACGAGGCCGACCTTCGGACGTACGCCTCGGCGGACCGCGCCGGCACTCTCCATCTCCG
>JBJMOX010000028.1:0-3189 GCA_045803515.1 Gemmatimonadales bacterium | reverse complement strand
GCTCCGCACTGCCGGTCTCCGCCGGGTGACGGTCAGCCTGGATACCCTCCGCCCCGAGCGGATGCTCGCGTTCGCCCGGAGCGCCCGCCATGCCGAGGTGCTCGGCGGGATCGCCGCGGCATGCGCGGCGGGTTTCGAGTCGGTCAAGCTCAACAGCGTGATCATCCGCGGCTACAACGATGACGAGCTCATGGAGCTGCTGGAGTTCGGACGGCGGCAGAACCTCGAGGTCCGCTTCATCGAGTACATGGACGTTGGTGGCGCCACGACCTGGTCGATGGATCAGGTCGTCTCCCAGCGGGAGATTCTGGAGCGGCTCAGCCGGCGCTACGGCGCGATCACGCCCCTGCAGGAGGCGGATTGGGCCCCGGCCGAGCGCTTCGCGCTTGCCGACGGTACCCGCTTCGGCGTGATCGCGTCCACCACGGCGCCGTTCTGCCGGACGTGCGACCGGAGTCGCCTCACCGCGGACGGTACCTGGCTGCTCTGCCTGTATGGGGAAGAGGGGCTCGATCTTCGGGACCTGCTCCGCGGCGGGGCGACGGATGCGGAGATCGCCGGCCGCATCGCGGCCGCCTGGCGCGCTCGCGCCGATCGGGGCGCCGAGGAGCGCGCGGCGCTCCCCGACCGGGGCGTGCTGCACCAGATCGAGAGCCTCCGCGCCGATCCGAGACGCGAGATGCACACCCGCGGCGGCTGATGGCGCTGCACGTCGCGCTCATTCAGCCGCAGATCCCTCCCAATACGGGCAACATCGCCCGGCTGTGCGCCGCGACCGACTCGTCGCTCCACCTGATCGAGCCGCTCGGCTTCTCGCTGGAGCAGAGCGAGCTTCGGCGAGCGGGGCTGGACTACTGGGACGCGGTGGATTTGTGGGTGCACTCGGACTGGTTCGCTTTCCGGGACGCGATGGGGCGCGAGCGGTGCCTCTACTTCTCCTCCAACGCCATGCGCAGCTATTGGGACGCACCCTACCGGCCGAACAGCTGCCTCATCTTCGGCAACGAGACGGAAGGCATGCCGGCGCGGATCCTGGAGAAGCATCCCGACCGCTGTTTCCGGATTCCGATGGATGGGCCGGTCCGGAGCCTCAACCTGGCGACAGCGGTGGGCATCGTCCTGTACGAGGCGATCCGGTGCACGACGGGTGGGCGCTGAGGGAAGGACGGGAAGGGCGGGAAGGACGGGAAGGTTCGTGGAGCTGTCATCCAGCACGGAGCTGTCATCCCGAGCGGAGCGAGGGATCTTCTCGGCGGGATCGGACCTCCGCGCCATCGTCCGGTAGCCGCGGGCAAGATCCCTCGTCGCTGGCGCTCCTCGGGATGACAGCACACCTTCCCGTCCTCCGCAGCGCTCAACCTCTGACCCGCGCGCCCAAGAGCGTCCGAACGGCCTCGCCGAGCTGTTGGACGGTGGCGGGCTTCTGCAGCACCAGCCCGATGCCGGCGGACGCGGTCTCCGCCGGCGAGAGCCCCTCGAGGTTGCCGGTGATGAGAATGATCGCCAGGTCCGGCGCGATTTCTCTCAGTGCCTGTGCCAGCTGGACGCCGTTGAGCCGCGGCATCGAAAAGTCGGTGATCAGGAGGTCGAAATCGTCCTGGCGGGCCCGCAGCATCTCGAGCGCATGAGTGCTGTCCGTCTCGATGGCCACCTGGTAGCCCAGCCGGACCAGGCGCCGGGCACCCACCTGGGCCAGGGCGGGCTCGTCTTCCACGAAGAGGATCCGCTCTCCCTTGCCGCGCGGAGCGATCCGCGGGCCTTCCGGCCGCTCGTCCATCTCTACCGTGAGGCTGGGGAAGAAACACCGGACGGTGGTGCCCTGGCCCGGCTCGCTCTCGAGATCGACCGCCCCTTCATGGTCGCGCATGATCCCGTGGACGACGGCCAGCCCGAGACCGGTACCGGTCCCCGGAGCCTTGGTGGTGAAGAACGGCTCGAAGACCCGGCTCCTGGTCACCCGATCCATGCCGACCCCGGTGTCCGAGACCATCAGGAGCGCGTACGGTCCCTCGTGCAGGTCGGACCGGCCGCGGGCGATGCTGTCGCGAACATAGAACGGCTCGATCTGAATGGACATGGTGCCGCCGGCCGGCATCGCGTGCGCCGCATTGGTCCCGAGATTCATGAGCACCTGGTGGATCGACGTGGCGTCGGCCAGGACGCGGGGCACCTCGGGGTGGACCTGAAGGCGGATCTCGACGGCCGCGGGAATGGTCGCTCGCAGCATCTTGGTGACCTCCTCCGCCACCTGTCCGAGGGATAGCGGCCGGCGGATGATCTCCTGCCGCCGGCTGAAGGCGAGGATGTGATCCACCAGCAGCCGCCCGCGATCGGCCGCTTTCAGCAACTCACGAATATCTCCGTGCACCTCCTCGCCCTCTACCGTATCGGCGATCAGTTCGGCGTACCCCACGATGGCGCCCAGCAGATTGTTGAAGTCATGGGCGATGCCGCCGGCGAGGGTGCCCACGGCCTCCATCTTTTGCGCCTGCCGAAGCTGTTCCTCCAACGTGTGCCGCTCCTGCTCGGCGAGCTTTCGCGCGCTGATGTCCACGATCGAGCCCAGCACGAAGACGCCTTCGTCGGTCTCGATCGGGTTGAGTCCGATCTCCACGGGGATCTCCGTGCCGTCCTTCCGCAGGCCACGGAGGTCGCGGCCCATGCCCATCGCACGGGTGTGAGGATCCCGGAAGAAAGTGGTGCGCCAGTCGGGGTGGCTCTCGCGAAAGCGGGCGGGAACCAGCTTCTCGATGGTCTGGCCCATCAGCTCCGCCCTGGAGTATCCAAACATCCGCTCCACTTCCCGATTGACCAGGACCATGGTGCCGGACGCGTCGATCATCACCATGCCATTGGGCGACGACTCCACGGCAATGCGAAACCGCTCCTCGGCGCGCTTTCGGGCGCTGATGTCCACGATGGAGCTGAGGACGAACAACCCTTCCTCTGTGGCGACCGGCGTGAGGCCGATCTCCACCGGCACCTCCACGCCGTCTTTGCGGATACCGAAGAGCTCGCGCCCCACTCCCATGGAGCGGACCTTGGGGCTGGCGAGGAATCCCTGCCGGAATCCTCCGTGGGCTCCCCGGTACCGTTCCGGCACGAGGAGGTCGACCGACTTCCCGAGCAGTTCCTCCCGGGCGTAGCCGAACAGCCGCTCGACCTCGCGATTGACGAGGATGATCTTGC
>JBJMOX010000232.1:0-3500 GCA_045803515.1 Gemmatimonadales bacterium | reverse complement strand
GGTCCGGATCACCACCGGCGGGTTGGGATGGCGCTGGTAGGTGGAGACGTACTGGGGCCGTTCGGCGCTGGTGACCGTCGTCGTCGTCGAAATTGCCGGGGCGCACCCGAGCGCCACCAGCACGCCGGGCAGGACCAAGGGCGGGAGACACCGACGGGGATCCATCGCCATGCGGAACTCCGGTCTCGGGGAGCACGTCCTGCGCTGTCAGGTCTTCTTGTCCGGCCGAATTCTGCGGGCTTGCTCGTGCGGTACCGCGAAGTCCTCTTCCGTGGGCGGACGCACGAACAGATCGAACGCGAGAAACAGGGTCTTGGAGAAGGGGAAGAAGGCAACCGACGCCACCAGCATCAGCACTACGGTCGCCACCTGAAAAAGATCCCAGGGCGGCGACGGCCAGGTCCAGAGCAGGAATCCGACCACCCAGACGCTGAACAGCGTCTCTACCAGCATCAGGTTGAAGAAGTACGCGCCCAGCCAGTACCCCTGTTCACCCCGCTCCAGGCCGAGACCGCAGGTCGGGCAGTTGGGCACCAGGTGGGACCAGGTCACGAAGATCGGGCCGCCGCCGCAATGGGGACACCTGAGGCGCAGGGCGCGGGTGAAGGACCGCATCACGCCGTACAGGGTAGCCGTTTGCGCCCTCGCGGGCGAGGGGGTGGCTCACAGATGCCGTTCGATCCACTGGAGCAGATCGGCGAGCACCTGCTCCCGGTCCCAATCCGCGAGGAGCACGTGGTGGCCCTCCGGATACTCGATCAGCCTCACGTCCGGACGTCTCGCCCGGCCCACGAATGCCCGGCTGCCGTCCGGCGGCACCATGCGGTCCTTGGATCCGTGCAGCAGGAGGAGCGGAAGGGGGAACTCAGCGGCCCGGCTCTGCACCCTAGCGATCGCCGCCTGAACCTCGGTCGAGAGCCTGGCGGAGCCCAGCCGATGGAACAGCGGATCGGCCAGCAGCTCGGCCACCACGCCGGGGTCCCGGGCGAGGCCGGAGAGGTCCATCCCGGTCTCGAGCGAGAAGGCCGGCCAGATCCGGGACATCACCCGTCCGAGCGCGAGGAGCACGGGCGGCACGCTGAGCCGGCCGAGCGGCGGCGCCGCCGCGATGATGCCGCGGAGTCCCTCCGGATGCTGCAGCGCGTACTCGATGGCGATGAGCCCGCCCAGGCTGTTGCCCAGCAGGAAGAGCGGCCGGGCGGGCTCCTCCCGCCGGACCAGCTGGACGAAGCGGTGGAGATCCACGCGATAGTCGCTCCACGCGTCCACGTGGCCGCGCTTCCCGGGTGACCGCCCGTTTCCCCGGAGATCCATGGCGTGCACGGCGAACCCGCTCGCGATCATGCGGTCGCCGAGCGCGCCATAGAATCCCGAGTGGTCGCCCAGGCCGTGCAGGTTGAGCAGGACGGCGCGGGGCGGACTAGCCGGGCGCCAGGCGCGGCGGAAGAGGATGAGCCCGCCCGATCCGACGACGGTTCCTTCGGCGTAGGCTTGCGGCTCCGCTCTCATCGCTTCATCGCAGGCTCAGCGGGTCACCAGGATCGGCACCCCTTCGTCCAGCCAGCGGTCGGGGGCCGCGAGCACCAGGGCGAGGGAGAGCTGCCGCGGCGCGGCCGGCGGGGACGCGCGCGGCGGCTCGGGAAGAAAGCGCAGGAGATAGAGGCTCGGGCCGGCGTTCCGGGCATGCTCCGCGACGAGATCGGCGAGGGCCCGGGGCCAGCCGCCATGCGGGGGCCGGACGGCGGCCCCGCGGCGGTGCCGCTCCAGGGCGGCGATCACCGCCGGGCGCGCGCCGCCCAGCCGGCGATATCGCTCCCGGTGATGACGCTCGTCCTCTCTCGATTCGCTGTGCCGATGGCGCACCAGGTCGCAGGAGCACGCGCCGACCAGGAGCCGCACCACGGTTCGCGCCTCGGGCAGCAGCGGCAGGAGCTCCTGCTGCTCGGACCGCTCCGCCACGTGCGCGGTCATGCCCTGGGGCAGCATCGAACGCACTTCGCTCAGCGTAAGCGGAGTGGCGAGAGCGATGAAATAGCACAACGGCGGATCAGATTGGGAGGTCGTCCCGGATCAGGACAAGTATGGCGGCCTGCGGCACCACGAGGTACTTGGTCTCCTCGAAGGTGATCTCGACCGCGGCCTTGCGGAAGAAGATGGCGTGGTCGCCTACCCGGGCCTGCATGCCCCGGCTCCGGGGCTCACGGGCGTCGATCTTCCATGGCTCGTCGTCCAGGGAGCTCAAGTCGGCGACCGCGTTGCCGGGCCCGGTGGCCATGATCAGCCCGGTCTGCACCTGCTGCGAGTCGATCGCGGTGGCCGGCAGGTAGAGTCCGACCCGGGTGCGATCGTCCCCGTCCTCCGGACTGATCAGCACTCGATCGCCGACGACCAGCAGCTGTTTCTTGGGGAATTCCATTTACGCCGGGCCGGAGATGCCGGTCCCCTCGGTTTGATGCACCGTCACCAGATCCAGAATGCGGAGCCGGCGCACGGCGCTGGGCAGACGAAGGGAGACCTCCTCGCCCACCCGGCGGTTGGCGAGCGCCCGGCCCAGCGGTGACGCCATGGAAATGTGCCCGGCATCGAAGTCCATCATCTCCGCCAGGACCACCATGTAGATGTCGGTGTCGTTGGTCTCCAGGTCCAGCACGGTGACGCGGGAGCCGAGCCCGACCCGATCAGTGGGCGCCTCCGTGTTGGCCAGCTGGCTCAACTGATTCAGCCGCTGGTGCAGCTGGCCCAGACGCGCCTGTACGAACTGCTGGCGCTCGAGCGCCGACTTGTACTCGGAGTTCTCCCTCAAGTCGCCCAGCTCGACGGCCTGGGCGATGGCCTGGGGCAGAAGAATGTTGAGCTCGTGGCTGAGCTGGTCGATTTCCCGGCTCAGCTTTTCCCGCATCTCACGAATCATGGTGGACCAGGCGGAATAAGAGTCAGCCTGGGAGGGGTATCCCAGGCGGCGATAGCACGAACCTGTGACGAAGATACCACCAGAATGTCGCCCGGGGAATAGCGAAAATCTGTAAGCTCTTGCCGTCCAGCGCCTTATGGTCAAGCGGAGGGAAGCTTAGCTTGGGGATCATGGCGTCCCGCTTCCCCTGGCCGTTTCCCGCCGTCCTGCTCCTGCTCGCCGCATGCTCGCCTTCGACCCGCCGAGTGGTGGCCGGCCCCGCGCCCTCCGCCGAGGCGCCGGCGCTTCCATTGGGGCCGGACGCGGCCGCCGACTCCCTCCTGGTGGACGTGCGCTCGGTGGATTCGACCATCCAGGTCGATCTCCGCTATGCCACGGCGAACAACTTCACCGGGGCACCGCTCCCCGGCTACCAGGCGCCGCATGCGCTGCTCCGCCGGGAAGCGGCCGCGGCGCTCGCCCGGGTTCAGGCCCGGCTCCGCACGGGCGGGCTCGGACTCAGGATCTTCGACGCCTACCGCCCGGTGCGGGCCACGCTCGCGATGGTCGATTGGGCGGAGCGCAGCGGGCAACGCGTGCTGCTCGACAG
>JBJMOX010000231.1:0-4746 GCA_045803515.1 Gemmatimonadales bacterium | reverse complement strand
TCATTAGTCCGCGCTTCCCGCGCGGCGATGACACCCGCGAGGTGCTTGGCCCCGACCTGGAGCACCGCGCTCTTCGAGTTCTGGCCGACGGGATCTTCGGGCGACAGGGAGTCGACGACAGCCCCCAATGCCGCGCTCTCCGCCTTCGCCGAGTCGAGGCGGCGGGTCTCCGCGTACGCCAGTCCGCGCGCGTAGTGCCATATCCCGCGGCTGTAACGCAGGTCGGCCGGCGGCTCCGGCTCCTTCAGGATCTCGTCCCAGCGGCTGAAGCGTGTCAGGGCCAGGATGGCCACCGGGCCGTACGCTTCGAGCGGGGGGATCTGCCGCATCACATCCGCCGGCACGATCTCGGTGATCTTCCGGGCCGCGGCGATCGCCTCCTTCCCGCGCCCGAGCTGCTGCAGCGCCGACATCATCATGTGCCAGTTATGCGGGTAGTAGCCGATCGGGTACACACCCGTGGGGTGGCGGTCCTGGATGAACTTCTCGTCCACCGCCACGGCGCGCTGATTGTGGGCGACCGCCTCCTCCCACATGCCCAGGCGGAGGTAGATGTGGCTGGGCATGTGGACCAGGTGGCCGGCACCAGGCACGAGGCTGGCCAGCCGATTGGCGCACGGGAGTGCCTTCGCCGCCTCGGATGAGGCTTCGATGGCGTGGATGTAGAAGTGGCACGCGCCGGGGTGCCCGGGATTTCTCTCGACTATCCGTTGCAGGAGGGAAAGCTGCGTCAGGGTTGACGGCGCCTGGGGTCGCCCGCCGTTGGTCCAGTAGCGCCAGGGCCGAAGGTCCATCAGCGCCTCGGCGTACAGCGTGCCGGCGTCGTCATCGGCTGGGTAGCGCTTCGACACTTCGCCCATGGCCTTGGCGTACGCGGAGTCGAGCGGCCCGCGCGGGGCCGCCGGATCGTCGCTGTAGCGCCTGGAGAGCGCCTGGATATAGGCTCGCTCCCGGGGCGTCGCCCTGGCCGAGTACCTGAGGGCCTGCCGCAGCGCCGCCCAGGCCGGGCGGACCACGCCGGTGTCCATCGGGACGTTGATATTGGGTCCGAGCGCGTACGAGATGCCCCACCAGCACATGGCGCAGGTCGAATCCTGCCGGGTGCCCTCGGTGAAGGAGTTGATCGCCTCGGCGTGATTGAAACCGTAGGTGAGCCGGAGCCCCTGGTCGAAGTAGCGCTGTGCGATCGGCGATCTGGTGGTGACCGCCATGTGCAGCGTACCGAGGTTGTGGTAGAGCGGCGTCTGGGCGCCTGCCGGAGTCTCGGCACTGGCGATGGGCCGGACGACGGGATGCTGGTGCTCCTGCGCGGCAGAGGGTGAAGGTCCTAGCACCGCGACGAGTCCCACGCCCAGGATTATCCGACCAATAGTGTTGCGCATGCTTCGATTCTCCTCTCTGATGTGCCGGGTCCGTCCAAGAAACGCTGCGATGGGTGAGGCGGATCTCCCGCAGGAGCGATGGACTCCGGGCACGAGCGGCTCGTGCCACAAGGAACTGTTCAGGGCCGACCATCTGTCATCCAGAGCGGAGCGAGGCATCTTCGTCGCTACGCTCCTCGGGATGACAGCTTTGGTGAACGCCTCACCGGCTCGTCACCTCCGCCGTCCAGATGTCGCTCTCCGACCGAAGCAGCGATACGTAGAGCACGGAATCGGTCGCCACGAACGTCCCCCGCCCGAAGGTCGTGAGCGGGTCGTCGAAGTGAACGACAGGGCGGGGGAGACTCCCGTCCAGCGGAACCGACCACATCGTCTGGAAGGGCACCGTGTCCCGAGAGACAATGGTATACACGTGCCGGCTGTCGGGCGCCCAGTTGTACACGAAGGCATCGCTTCGCCGCCCCGCGAGCGGACCCTTCATCGGAAGCGGCCTCGGATTTCCGCCGTCCGCCGGGATCACCTGGACACCTTGATTCCAGCTGTACAGGATGTTTCTGCCGTCGGGTGACCAGAACGGAAAGATCCCGCCGGTCCGGGTGAGCTGGACCGGCCTCCCCCAACCATTTCCCTTGCGCTCGATGGTGTAGATCTCGATTCGGCCCGTCGCGTCGGAGGCGAAGCACATCCGGCGCCCGTCGGGGGACCAGCCGGCATCCCGATCCTGCGCCGGTGTGGCCACCACGGGTCGCTGCTCCCCGCCCGCGGCAGGCATGACGTAGAGGTCGCGGGTGCCGTTCCTGAAGGTGTGGAAGCCGATCTCACGGCCATCGGGCGAGTAGTGAGGCTGAAAGTCGTCGCCGGGATCGCTGGTGAGCTGCTCCGGCTCGCCACCAGACAGCGGCATCCGATAGAGATCCGAGTTGCCGCTCCGGTCGGTGTCGTACGCCAGCCACTTCCCGTCGGGCGAGACGTCGAACGACTCGACGATCTGATTGCCGGTGGTCACCGGCCGCGCCGTGCTGGCGGACACGGGCCCGCCCTTCGGCACCGCAATCCCCCACACGTTCGCGCTCTGGACGAATGCCGAGTACGCGAGCCGGCTGCCGTCGGGCGTGAGGCTGATGGTGGCCGCGTTGAGTCCGGTGGTGAGCCGCTGGGGCGGCGCCTGCGGCTTGCCGGACGACGTCAGCGCGACGCGGTACACATCGCGTCCGCCGTCCCGGTTGGAGACGAAGAGGAGCGCCCGGCCCCGGGGGAGCCAGATGGGGCTCAGGTTGAGCGAGTTCTTCCCGGCCACCTGCACCGGCGTGCCCCCGTCGGCCGGTACGACGAAGATCGCGCTTGGCGCGAGATTGCCGAGTTGCGAGCGGGGTCCGTAGATGTACAGGGGATTGCCGGAGACGTAGGCGATCCACCGCCCGTCGGGTGACCAGGCGGGCGAGAACACCTCGCGGCTCGCCACCAGCTTCCGGGGCGCGCCACCCTCGAGCGCGCGCACGTAGAGGCTCTCGGCCAGGCGATAGACGAAGCGGCGGCCGTCCGGCGCCCAAGCGAGATCGGACACACTGTCGGGCGCGGGCGACTCAACCAGCAGCTTCGGCTTCCCGCCAAGCGCGGGGACGAGCTCGATCCCGCGGGGGGATTGAAACGCGATCCGTCCGCCGTCGGGGGTCCACTGTGGCCGTCGGAGGTCACCCTGGACCCCGACGGTGACGGGGATCGTGCTGCCGCCATCGAGCTGGCGCACCATGATCTTCCCTGCGCCCGAGGGGCCGGCGGCATAGGCCACCAGCTTCCCGTCGGGGGAGAGCGCGGGATCGAGCTCCAGTCCCGGATCGAGCGTCACCTGGGTCCGGCGGCCGAGCACCAGCTCGGCGGGGTGGCGGCGGGCGAGCACCAGGCCGGTTGCCGCCAAGGCCAGGACGGCCACGCCGATGGCGAGCGTGGTTGCGCGCCGGGCGGTCGGACGCACGACCGCAGCCACGGGCCGGGTCTCGGTGGGCGTCATTCCCCCGCTCGGTGTGACCAGCGGCTCGAGCTGGGTGAGGAGCTCCTGTGCCGTCTGCCAGCGGTCAGCCGGATGCTTGGCCAGGCACCGCATGACCACGGCCGAGAGCGCCGGAGCAAGCGACGGCCGATAGCGCGACATCGGCGCGGGCTGCTCGGTCACGTGGGCCGCGAGCATCTGCTGCGGGGTGAGCCCGGCGAATGGCGTGCGGCCGGTGAGGAGCTCGTAGGCCATGACCCCGACGGCGTAGATGTCGACCCGATGATCGATGTTGGGATCGGCGGTGGCCTGTTCCGGCGCCATGTACGCGGGAGT
Organism: Gemmatimonadales bacterium; assembly: GCA_045803515.1. Classification (GTDB taxonomy): domain Bacteria; phylum Gemmatimonadota; class Gemmatimonadetes; order Gemmatimonadales; family GWC2-71-9; genus CAVVWJ01. The sequence continues at coordinate 1,041 of JBJMOX010000231.1, read as the reverse complement.
GCCGATGGCGACGCCTGCGGTGGTGAGCGTCTGGCGGCCAGTGGCCTCGCTCACTGCCTTGGCCACGCCGAAGTCCATTACCAGCGCGTGCCGGCCGGAGAGGAGGACGTTGTCGGGCTTGATGTCGCGGTGGACCACGCCCTGGGAGTGGGCAAAGGCGAGCGCATCGACCACCTCGACCAGCAGCCGCACGGCCTCGTGGACCGGCAGCTCGCCTTCGCGGGCAATGCGGTCCCGCAGCGACTGGCCGTCGACGTAGGGCATGACGTAGTAGAGGAACCCTTCCGCCTGACCCGAGTCGAGCAGCGGGAGGATGTGCGGGTGCTGCAGCCGCGCGGCGATGCGGATCTCGCGAGTGAAACGCTCGGCGCCGAGCGCGGCGGCGAGCTCGGGCCGGAGGATCTTGACGGCCACCTTGCGCTGATGCTTCAGGTCCTCCGCCAGGTACACGGTGGACATGCCGCCCTGGCCGAGCTCGCGCTCGATCCGGTAGGCCGAGCCGAGGGCGTGTTGCAGCTGGTCGCGCAGCTCCATGGTCCGGAACCGTCGGGGAGGAGAGAAGGCTGGAATCTATCGCGGAGGCGGAACAGCAGCAGGTGCGGGCCTGGCGGGCGGTGGCAAACTGGCTTCCGAGCGTGGGTTGGGCGCTCCGGCGGGGGCGCTCGGCGGGCCTGTGATTCCGTTGACGGAGCGGCGGCCGGCGGCTACTATTACGGGCCGCTGGGAGGATCCCCGGGGGCTGTAGCTCAGCTGGGAGAGCGCTGCAATCGCACTGCAGAGGTCAGGGGTTCGATCCCCCTCAGCTCCATGACAATCGAAAGCACTGCCCCTTGGTGTAACTGGCAACACGCCCGACTCTGGATCAGGAGAGTCCTGGTTCGAGCCCAGGAGGGGCAATGAAGCCCGGCAACGACTTCGGTCGTGCCGGGCTTCGCCTATCTGCGGGGTGTGTAAGTCACTGTATGAGTGACTGAGCGAGTTGCTCCGTAGGTATCCACGGGCTTACTTGGTCACTTGGCCAGCCACATTCGAGCGGTGGCT
>JBJMOX010000230.1:0-3159 GCA_045803515.1 Gemmatimonadales bacterium | reverse complement strand
GGCTGCCCCTGAATCTTGCCGAGGCCGTAGACGGTAAGCGGTCTGTCCAGCCGGTTGCGAACCGTGGCGTGGATCTCGGTACCCAGCGGGACGCGGATGACCGGGCCGGGCGTGGACAGCGGTTTGCCCGCTTCCCCGAATGCCGCTACCTCGAGGGCCCGGCCGCTGTCGCCCTCGGGCCGCCACACGCCGTTTCGCGCTTCGAGCGCGACCGTGAGGACGCCGTGTTTGAGCGCGCCGCCGGATCGGCGGTTGTCGTTGGGGACGATACGATCGGCGGCCGGCGGCCACACAGGCGCGGTCGTGAAGGAGCCGAGAGCGACCAGGGCGGCGTAGGCGATCCACTTCGTCATGGCTGCACTCCTCGAGTGACCGGGCCGTGGACGGCGTTGTTCCTGCGCCCGGGACGAATGCGGACTCGCCGGGAGCGCGGGGGGCAGGAGCGACTTGGGCTGCGTGAACGGTCCGCCGGGGCTGGTTGGGGAGGCGGTGACCACAAAGATGGAGTGGAGTACGGCACCTGGCTAGTCGGGCAAGCGCCCGGATGGGGCGCGATCGACTCGGTGTGTGAATGGCTCAGAGTATGTTGACATACATAGAAGCACGATGTATGGTCGATCTATGTAATCGAGGTGTGCAGAGAGCCCATGGACATCAACAAAGACCTTGTCGCGGCCACGGCCAGCCCGTTGGTTCTCGCCATTCTGGCCGAGGGTGAGTCGTACGGCTACGCCATCCTCAAGCGCGTGAGCGAGCTTTCCGGCGGGGAGCTGCGATGGACCGACGGAATGCTCTACCCAGTGCTCCACCGTCTGGAGCGGCAGGGCCACATCAAGGGCAAGTGGGGCACCTCTGAGACGGGCCGCAGGCGCAAGTACTATCGCCTCACGGCACGCGGCCAGGCGCAGCTCCTGGAGCAGCGTCAGCAGTGGCAGATGGTGGACGCGGCGCTGCGCAACATCTGGCCCGCGGTGTCGCTTCCGACGCGGTTGGCGCTCTCGCCGCTGCCGACCCATGGCTGAGCCCGTGAGGGAAACCGTTTCGAGCGACTCGCTCGAGGGACAGATCGAGCAGTGGCGGAGCTATCTTCGCCGCAGACCGGCGATCCGGCCGGTGGACGTGGAGGAGCTGGAGGATCACCTTCGCGGCGAGGTCGCGGCGCTGCGTGGCGCCGGCCTCTCGGAGAACGAGGCATTCCTGGTGGCGGTGAAGCGGATGGGTGCGCTGGACGCGATCTCGAATGAGTTCGCGCGCGAGCACTCGGAGCGGCTATGGAAGCAGCTGGTCATCGCGTCCACCGGTACGGCCCAGCCAGTGGACGAGGTGCGGACCGAGACGATCGTCGTCTTCGCGCTCGCGATGGTGGCAGCGCTGGCGGTAAAGGTTCCGGAGCTGTTCGGGCTGAAGTGGGGCGCCAAGGGGGACATGCCGTTCTACGCGCGGAACTTCAGCCTCTTCGTCTTCCCCCTCCTTACCGGCTACTTCATCTGGAAGCGGCGGCTGAGCCAGCGCACCTGGGCGCGGCTGGCACTGGCGTTCACGGCCGCGGTGCTTTCCGCCAATGTGTATCCATTCACCCCCGGCAGCGACACCGAGGTACTTACCGCGTTGCACCTGCCGATCGCGTTGTGGCTGCTTGTGGGGATCGCCTACGCAGGGGGGCGTTGGCGGGAGAGCACCGGGCGCATGGACTTCGTCCGCTTCTCCGGCGAGCTGTTCATTTATTACGCGCTGATTGCGCTGGGCGGTGGGGTTCTGGTCGCGTTCACGATGCGGATGTTCGAGGCGATCGGAATCGATGCCGAGCCGGTGGCCCAGCAGTGGCTGCTGCCATGCGGGATGCTTGGGGCGGTCATCGTCGCCGCCTGGCTGGTCGAGGCCAAGCAAAGCGTGATCGAGAACATGGCCCCCGTGTTGACGCGGCTCTTCACCCCCTTGTTCGCGCTTACACTGGTTGCCTTCCTCGGGACGATGGCGTGGACCGGCCGCGGAATCGACATCGAGCGCAACGCGCTGATCGCCTTCGACCTGCTGCTCGCCCTGGTGCTGGGCCTGCTGCTCTACTCCATCTCCGCTCGCGACCCGCAGGCCCAGCCCGGCGCCTTCGACCTGCTGCTGGTACTGCTCCTCATCAGCGCGCTCGTCGCCGATGCCTTCGCCCTGGCGGCCATCGGGGCGCGCATCTCGGAGTTCGGCTTCACGCCCAACCGTGTGGCCGCGCTCGGCGAGAACGTGGTCCTGCTGGGGAACTTGGGGTGGTCGACCGTGCTCTACGTCCGCTTTCTGCGCGGCCGCGGCCCCTTTGGCAGCCTCGAGCGCTGGCAGACGGCCTACCTGCCAGCATACTCCGTCTGGGCCGCGATCGTTGTGGTGGGCTTCCCCCCGGTGTTCGGGTTCGATTGAGGGAACTACGGAATCTCTCGGAACCGTGCCTACTCCGCGCTGGGTAATCGCGATGAGGCAGAGCTGGAAGACTACGAACCGACCTGCAGGTACCGAGAGCGAAGCGTCTCGGGCATCCGCACGGCCACCAGCAGACCCGATGCGACCGTCAGCACGGCAATGCCGCCGATCGACCAGCCCATGCCAAAGAGATCCGCCAAGATGCCAGCGAGGAGCGCGCCCACGGCATACCCGCTGTCTCGCCAGAAGCGGTAGGCGCCGACGGCCGAGCCCCGCCACTGGGGAGGCGCGACGTCTGCGACCGCGGCGAGTAGGGTGGGGTAGACCATCGCGGTGCCTGCGCCAAGGAACGCGGCCGCGCCGAGCCAGGGCCAGAACCCGCGGACCAGGGCGATTGCCGCCAGGGCCCCACCCTGCACGACCATGCCGCCCGCGATCAGCCGCTTGCGACCCCAGCGGTCGGAGAGCACGCCCGTCCCGAGCTGGAGCACGCCCCATACCGCCGGATAGGTGAAGCTGAGGATTCCGATCTGGGCCACGTCGAGACCGGCCGCGGCGAAGAAGAGTGGGAAGACCCCCCAGGCGAGACCGTCGTTCAAGTTGTTGACCAGCCCGGCCTGGCTCGCGCTGGAGAGGGCGGGATCGCGCCAGCTCGCCTTGGCGAAGATCTCGCGCGTGGAGGGCTCCAGGGGGTGGCCCGGCTCAGCCGAGCGCGACGGAAAGTTTCCGGCCTCAAACGCCACATGGTGACGCGTC
>JBJMOX010000229.1:0-5856 GCA_045803515.1 Gemmatimonadales bacterium | reverse complement strand
TGGCTATGCTCGGCACTTACTCGCCACCCACCCCCTCATCCGCCGCCACCACGTGCGGCGCGGCCTCTTTGAGCAGGTGCTCTCGCAGCGTGTCCAGATCCACCCGCTTCCGCGTCCGCACCCGGTACTCCAGCACGCTCGCGCCATCGCCGCTCGATTGCACGTGCGCGAGGCTCCACCGCTTGGTGTCGCGCTCCAGCACCGCCTCGACCGGCGGCCGGGCCTGCTCCACCCCGTCGACATAGATCCTGAGAAGGCTCGTCCGGTCCTCCGCGGGAGTGCCCGGGTTGGGCTGCGGCGGTGGCTCGGCAACCGGTCCGCCGGGCTCCCCGATCGCGCTGGAGATCATCTCGAGGTCCGCCCCCGACGGCAGGCAGAGCCGGGCGAAGGTGCGCTCGAATTCGGCGCTGAAGTTGAATTTCCAGAGCGCGAGCTCGACCACGACGAAAAAGATCGAGAGCACGGTCGCCACCGCGAGCGCGTGGATGCCGGTGGCAAAGCCGATCCCGATGGAGCCGAAGATGTAGACCGTGTCGCCCGATTCCTTGAGCGTGTTGCGGAACCGCACCGCGGCCACGATGCCGGCCAGACTGAACGCGAGCGCCAGGCTGTCGCGCACCACCACCAGGATCGCGGTCACCACGATCGGGAGCATGATGACGGTCTGGACCAGGGAGTGGTCGTATTTGTGCCGGGTGCGCGTCCGGACGTAGACGAAGGCCATCGGGAGCACCAGGAGCAATGCCCCCAGCATCTGCACGGCCGCGTCGAGCCAGCGGGGCGCTCCGGCGGGAAAGAGGGACAACTGCCCCCGCACCCACTCGAGGGCCCCTGCCATGTCGGCCGGTGCCGGAGGCCCGCCAACCCTGGGCGGATTGACCGGGACGACTCCCGTGATGAGCAGCAGCAGAATGCCCGCCGCCAGGTAATACAGCAGCAGACGAAGCACGGTGGGCCGCCCGATGGCCCGCGTTACCAGGGGTTCTGCCGGCGACAATTTCGCGGTCGCCCGCACTTCTCGATCGGCTCGGCCCGGCGTGGTCATAGATGAGCGACCGCGGCCCGCGCCAGCGCCGCGATCAGGGCCGACCGGTCGCGCGGTCCGTCGTAACGGGTTCCGCTGATGAAGAGCGTCGGCGTCCCGTGCACGTGGCTGGCCGCGCCGCTGGCGAGGTCCTCGCGCACCCGAGCCTCATGAACATGAAGGTGCATGTCACTCTCGAACCGGTCCAGGTCCAGGCCGACCTTTCGGGCGTGCCGCCGAAGGTCATCGTCCTCGAGGGCCACTTGGTGCTCGTACAGCCTGTCGTGCATCTCCCAGAAGAGGCCCTGGGCTCCCGCCGCTTCCGCCGCTTCGGCGGCCGCTGCGGAGTGTGGATGGGATGCGAGAAGCGGGAAGTGACGGAAGATGAACCGGAGGTTGGGTCCCAGCGCCTTCTGCACCGCCTTCAATACCGGGTAGGCCCGGCCGCAGTCGGGGCACTCGAAATCACCGTATTCCACCAGCGTCGCCCGGGCATCCATGGGACCTTGGACGTGATCGCGCTCGCCGACTTCGGGCGTGAGCGTCGTCACCTGGACCGCGAGCCGGCCAATGAGAGGGTTTCGTCAGGCATGCCGGAGTATAGGGCCCGTCGAAGGGCGCGGCCAGAGCAGTCCGGTTCGCCGACCACCTGATGCACGGTGACCGCGGTCCGTCCGGAATCCTCCTGCACGAATGCCAGCGGCTCGACGTGGGGATCGATCATTCCCCACTGGCGCGTCCAGTAGGCGCGGACCTCGCCGTGGCCGATCACCCGGCCACCTTCCATGCCGTTCGGCCTCTGGGTGAGCCCGCATGGTTCCTATTGCACCAGATGCCTGACGTTGGGACCGCCGAGCGTGGCGACTGCCGTGAGGCTCACTCCGGCACTATCGGCGCTCAGCACCGCCCGACGCGCGCCGCTCGCGGTGACCAGTTCGACCCGGTCTGCCTGCACCACGGAATCGGCTGGTGTCGCCATCTGCGCTCCGGTGCATGAGGGGTCAGCGAAGAATAGCCGCCCCGCCGGGCAGAGCAGCCCGTCAGGCTGGCCATTCCTCACGCCCCGTGGCATGTTTCGAAGCCTGATCCGCCGGCCCGCCCCCTCAGGGCCGCAACGTCTCGGATCGAGCCGCCGCACTATGCCAGAATCGCGACACCGGACGCCCCCAAGGCTGCCGGCATTCCCCCATGCTCAGTTCAAGGCCATCTTCGACGCCGCGCTCGATGCCGTGGTGATCATGGCCCCCGATGGCCGCATCGAGACCTGGAATCCGCAGGCGGAGATCATGTTCGGCTGGCCGGCCGCCGAAGCCGTCGGCCGGAGCCTCGCCTCGACCATTATCCCCGTCCGATTCCAGGAGGCCCACCAGCGCGGCCTGCAGCGTTTCCTGGAATCTGGCGACGGTCCCATTCTCGGCCGCAGGATCGAAGTCGTCGCCCTGCACCACGCCGGCCATGAGTTCCCGGTCGAGCTCACCGTCACCCCCCTGCGACTGGGCGGCAGCTGGCGATTCAGCGCCTTTGTGCGGGACCTGACCGAGACCAAGGCGGCCGAGCGCCGGCTGGCGGCGCAGCACGCGGTGACCCGGATTCTCGCTCGCTCCGATAGCCTGGGGGGCGCCGCGCCCGACATCCTGGGTGCGGTATGTGAGAGCCTGAACTGGCAGATGGCCGTATTCTGGACGCTGGATCGGAACGCGGCCGAGCTCCGGCCGTTGGACCTCTGGCGCGACCCCCTGGTGGAAGTCCCAGAATTCGAGACCGCGACCCGCGCGGCCACCTTTCGCCTGGGCGTCGGGCTCCCCGGCCGGGTCTGGCAGGAGAAGGAGCCCGCGTGGATTGCCGACGTGATCCAGGACTCCAACTTTCCCAGGGCACGGAGCGCGGCGGCCGGCGGACTACATGGCGCGTTTGGCTTCCCCGTCATGGCGGGAGCCGACGTGATCGGGGTGATCGAGTGCTTCAGCCGGGAGATTCGGCCGCCGGACCCGGCGGTCCTCGCCATGGTGGGCTCGATCGGTGGCCAGATCGGGCAGTTCGCCGAGCGGCGGCGAGCCGAAGGCGGACTCCGCGCCAACGAGGCCAGTTATCGGCTGCTGTTCGAGTCGAATCCTGAGGCGATGTGGGTCTTCGACGCGGAGACGCTGCGCTTCCTGGCCGTGAATGACGCCGCCATCCGGCGCTACGGCTACTCCCGCGACGAATTCCTCGCCATGTCCATTCAGGACATTCGCCCGCCGGCCGACCGGGCCAAGTTCCTCGAGCTACGGGGACGCAACCCGCAGGGTCCGCTCGAGTACACCGAGCTCCGCCACTGCAGGAAGGACGGGACCATCCTCGCCGTCGATGTCTCGGCCGATTCCATCGTCTTCGCGGACCGGCCCGCCCGCTTGATCCTGGCCAAGGACGTGACCCACCGGAAGCGGCTCGAGGAGCAGCTCCGGCAGTCCCAAAAGATGGAAGCCATCGGCCGTCTCGCGGGAGGCGTGGCGCACGACTTCAACAATCTGCTGACCGTGATTCAGGGCTATGGCGATCTGATCCTCGGCGACCTCGAGCCCGGCGATCGGCTGTGCCCCGACGTGAGGGGAATCAAGGAAGCGGCCGAGCGTGCGGCGGGGCTGACCCAGCAGCTCCTGGCCTTCAGCCGACGGCAGGTCCTGGCCCCGGAGGTGCTCGACCTCAACAGCCTGGCTCGCGAGGCGGAGAAGCTCCTCCACCGGCTGATCGGCGAGGACATCGAGATCCACACCGCGCTCGCGCCCGACCTCGGCCGTGTCCGGGCGGACCCGGTGCAGCTCCACCAGGTGGTGCTCAACCTCGCGGTGAACGCGCGGGACGCGATGCCTCGCGGGGGAATGTTGACCCTGGAGACCCAGAACGTCGAGGTCGGTCCCGACCATCCGGCCACCCAGGAACTGGTGAGCCCCGGCCGCTACGTGCTCCTGGCGGTGACCGATACCGGCATCGGCATGGACCAGGAGACGAAAGCCAACATCTTCGAGCCGTTCTTCACCACCAAGGGCCCGGGGGAGGGAACCGGCTTGGGACTGGCCACGGTGTATGGGATCGTGCGACAGAGCGGCGGATTCATCTGGGTCTACAGCGAACCGAACCAGGGGACCACGTTCAAGGTCTACCTGCCGCGGGTGGAAGGCGACGCCGCCCTCGCACCGCGGGTCGCGGCGGTGCACCCACCACCCCGCGGGTCCGAGACGATTCTCCTGGTGGAGGATGAGGAGCTGGTCCGGCGACTGGCCCGGAAAATCTTCGAGGCGAGCGGCTACAAAGTGGTCGTGGCGGCGGGCGGCCAGGCCGCGCTGGAGCTCATGGGGACGGACGACCACCGGCCGGATCTCCTGGTGACGGACGTAGTGATGCCCGGCATGGGGGGCAGGGAGCTCGCCGAGCAGCTGCGCATCCGGCAGCCTCAGCTCAAGGTGCTCTTTCTCTCGGGGTATACCGACGACGCCATCGTGCGTCACGGAGTCCTGCAGCAGGAGGTGTTCTTTCTGCAGAAGCCGTTCAACTCCAGCACGCTGCTTCAGAAAGTGCGAAGCATCCTGGACGATCTGCCCCCTGGCGTGGCATAGGAGCTCGCGCCCGAATGGACATTCGGTGGCTGTTTGCGGCGCTCCATCTCCTGGGGCTGGGCCTCGGGCTCGGGGCGGTCTGGGCCCGGGGCCGCGCCTTGCGTGGCGAGCTCGACGCGGCCGGGCTCCGCCGGGTCTTCTACGCCGATACCTGGTGGGGCATCGCCGCGCTGGTGTGGATCGGGACCGGCCTGGTCCGCGCCTTCGGCGGGCTGGAGAAAGGGAGCGCCTATTATCTGCACAATCACCTGTTCTGGGCCAAGATGACGCTGCTCCTGATGATCCTGATCCTGGAGGTCTCCCCCATGGTGACGCTCATCCGCTGGAGGGCCCAGGTGGCGCGGGGCGAGGTACCCGACACGCGACCGGCGGGTCGATTTGCGACGATCAGCTTCCTCCAGGCCGCACTCGTGGTGTTCATGGTCCTGGCCGCGACGGGGATGGCCCGGGGGTATGGATCACCGGGCTGAGGACACCTCTTTCGGGGGGCACCCATGAGGCTGCAGACTGCCGTCGAACTCGTTCTCGCCCTTGGTGCGGCGCTCCTGCTCGCCAGGGACGTGCACCGCGCCTGGCTCGACCGATTCCGTCGCCCTATCACGCTCCTGATGGCAGCGCTCGTCGCCGCCTTGCTGGTCGGCGCTATGGGCGGGAGGCATCCAAGCTCGTGGTGGCTCGTGCTGCCCGGAAGCATGCTGGCATGGGAGGTCGGTAGGGGCTGGCGCCGCGCGCCGCGCAACCATCTCTGGGAAGCGGGCATCGGAGCCTTCGCCGCGAGTCTCCTGCTGGCTGCAGTCGGGCTCAGCTTGGACGGCGGGAGCAGCGCGGCGGTGCTGCTCGCGGCGGCTGCCGGAACAGTCATCCTGGGGACTGGTCTGATCTGGCGGTCTCATCGGCGGGAGCCCCCACCCGGGCGAGCGGGCGACGCCAGCCACTACGAGCGTCGCCTGGCTCAGCGCCCGAGGGGCTGAGCAGCGTCACTTCAGTCCGAGTGCCTGCGTGATCTTCCCGACCGGCCACTCGACCCGGTGCGGGGACTCGTGAGAGATTCAGCTTCACACCGACCATAGGCTGGGCCTCCATTCACCGCGACGAGGGGATCGCCGAGCTGCCGAAAGGTCGCTCGGCGTTTGTGTGTTCGTTTCCCGTGACGAGCGGCGGCGCCGCTTGACTTCGGCTTGACGGCGTGACGCCACTCATTGAGCCGTCACATGCAGCCCAGTCCCGCTGTGCGGGCGA
>JBJMOX010000228.1:0-20768 GCA_045803515.1 Gemmatimonadales bacterium | reverse complement strand
CCGTCGGCTCAGCCTCGAGCTCGGCCCGCATGCGGGTGGTGGTGGCCGAGTGGCGGGCGCGTGCCTCGGTCAGCCGCCCGGCCGCGGCGAGCGATTCGACGAGATGGCGCTGGGCAGTCTCGTCGAGCGGGCGGAGGTCCGCCCAGCGTTCGGCATGCTTGAGCCGGGTGGCCCGATCTCCTCGTGCTTCGCTTTCCAGGATGAGCTGTTCGTATGCCACCGCGAGCTGGCGGCGCAGCCCCTCCCGCTCGGCTTCCACCCACCCTCGAAAGCCCTCGCCGCCGACGTCGTCCATTCCGGCGAGAAAGTCACCCCGCCACCACTCGACCGCTCCGGCCGGGTTCCCCTGGGCCAGCTCTTCCTCGAACGCCGTGGCGTCCAGCCGGAGCCCGGACTCGAGATGGACCGAGTCGCCCTCCAGGACCAGAGCAGCGCCCAGCAGCCGCTTGAGATCGAGCAGGGCCTGCCGGAGCGACTGCCGGGCCTTGGCGTCGACCCGATCCTCCCAGAGCAGGGAAGCGAGCTCCGCGCGCGTGACCGGGCGGGGCATCCGGCGAGCGAGGTAGGCGAGGAGGGTGAGCTCCTTGCGCCGGCTCGCCAGCACGGCCGAGGCGCCCTCGAGGCGGACCTCGCCGAGGGTGCGCAGGAGCGCGAGTGTCGAAGGGCTAACCGGCACTGTCACAGGGTCTTGACGGCCTGCTTGACGGGTTCCTGCGGTGGGAGACCTAAATTGGCGTCCACGTTCACCTAGAAAAAAGGGCCGCTACTCCATGAACCTTCCCCTGCCCGCTGGCGACCACTCCGATCGCTTCGACTATTTCATGATCCGTCTCTCACAGAGAGACGGCGAGCCGGAGGCGATGGCGGGTCAGATCGAGCGGATGGGAACCGGGGAGAAGCGCAGCTTCGAGACCGGCGAGCAGCTGCTCGAGCTCTTCGCTGTCTGGCTCTCCCGACATAGGAACATGGAGTCCGCGTGAGGCCCCGGCAAGCCTTGGCCAGACAAATGTGGAGGGCACCATGAAGACCCAGGGGATGATCTCATTGCTCGGCGCGCTCTTGGCGGTGTGTATCGCGACCAGCAGCGGACAGGCTCAGGCCGGGAAGAACGCGACGAAGGCCGCGCCGGCCCCCGCGCGTCCTGCCGTCGTCGCCAAGGAGACCGAGACCGCGACGGTGACTCCCGCCGACGCCGCGGCCGCTGAATCGGTCGAGGTCGCCCCTGCGGATACGGTCCACAAGAAACACGGGGGCCTGTTCGGGAAGGTGAAAGGCGTGGCGAAGAACAAGGTGGTGCAGCAGGTGGCCAAGGTGGCAGCATGCACCATGATCCCTGGCGGCCAGGTGGTGGCGGGTGCGATCGATGCCGCCTCCACCAAGGGTACCGCCGGCGCGGCCCAGGGGGTCTCCGGCGCCGCGACAGGCAGCAGCTGCATGCCGGGGGTGGGTGGCGCAGCCATGCAACCAGCGATTTCCGGGCAGGTGCCCCCGGGCCTGGGTGCGACGACCGAAGCGCCGGGACAGACGGTCGACGTCTCGACCGACCTGGCAGCGGAACTGGGCAAAGGCAAGACCACTCTCCGGAACTTCGATTGGATCGCCGGCGCGCCGGGCATTTCCCCTGCCGGCACGCCCAGCTTCATCCAGGCGATGACGCAGCTCGCCGCGGCGATGAGTCAGGGCGGTGGCTCCTATCGGCTCGACCTGTACCTCGACAACCGCTACCAGGATGCGATCGCCAAGACGCTGGGGCCCGAGCGGCTCTCGACCGTCGAGGCGGCCCTCACCGGGGCGCTGGGTGCCACCCAGGCGGCTCCGGCGCTCGAGATCGGCAAGTCCAAGAGGGACAAGCATCCCAGGCTCGAGATCGTGAAGCGGAAGTAGAAACCGACCCCTGACACCCAGGACAACCAGCCCCCGAGGGCAAGGAGCAGGCGCATGTCTCGACGTCTCCGGAATGCTCGCAATGCGATAGCCACGGCCGGCGCGCTCGTCCTCACGGCCACACCGGCTCAGGCGCAGAAGGTGTCGCTGGCGCCGACGTTCGGTGTGTACTTCCCCACCACCGAGCTGATCAAGGCAGTCAACGGCCAGTCCTTCAAGCAGGAAGTCGGGATCGCGGTGGGCGGCCGGCTTGGCATCGGGCTCTCCCGCCGGCTCGGGCTGCAGTTCACCGGCTCCTACGTCCCCAGTAACCTCCGCTTCGCCTTCGACGGCACCAACCAGACCACCGATGCCTCGCTCTTCTTCGGGGCGGGCAAGGTATCCTTTTTCCTGCTTCCACCCACGTCCCCCGTCTCCTTCCAGCTGAACGGAGGGGTGGCGCTGGTGAAGCGGAGCGGCACGGCCTACAAGGACCTCGAGGACAAGAGCAGTGTGGGCGGAACGGTGGGCGCGCAGCTGGGCCTCCGGCTGGGACCACTGCCACTCCAGTTCGCCGTGGAGACCTACCTGTACAAACAGCAGATCGACGGGCTCACCAGCGAGACCGGCGAGCAGGCCAGCCAGAAGGACGTGCAGCTCTCGATCGGGTTCGGGCTGCCGTTCAACCATTGAGCAACGAGGCCACGATGCACCGGCTCATCCTCGCCGCCGGGGTCGCCATCCTCGTGTCGCTCGGGATCATCCTGGCCAGATCCCAGGGCACCGCAGCGTCGGCCGACACCCGGGCGGCAGCCGCCGGCTCGAACTTCTCGGAGCACCGGATTGCGCGGGAGCCCGGCGCCCGTTGAACCCAGGCCGGTTTCGAGAATCCATCCCAGGTACACCGACGCGGAGGGGGTCAGGTTGTAGGCGGGATTCGGCTGGTTTACTATGCTCCGCGAAGGATGCGGCCGGCGTCCGGAATCGCGGAGGGATACGTGAGGATGTTGCTATGCCTGATCGCCGCGCTCGCGGTCCTGCCGGTTCGGGGGGCCGCGCAGGCGGCCTCGAAGTACTCGCTGATCGGAACCTGGAAGTTCGATCTCAAGCAGGGCCCCAAGAAGGAGGGGCCCCGTATCGTGATCGTGCGCCCGGACAGCAGTGCCAGCTACGGAACCGAGACGGTGCGCTGGCGCATCGTCGGCGACAGCCTGGCCCTCGCGCTCGGCGGTGAGTGGGTGAACTACAAGCTCAAGCTGAAAGGGAAGAAGCTCACGCTCTCCGGCGGCGATCTTCAGGAGCCGGTGGATTTTCAGCTCGTCGGCCCCCCGACACCCCGGCCCGATACCGTGGCCGTCCCACCCGACCCGGACACGTCCCCCTCCTGAGCGTCAGCTACAAGGCGAGTGCAAGCTGCACCCGGCCCGGCGCAAGCACGGCGATCGGCGGCAGCGGGGCATCCTGATCGGCCACGTGGAGCGTGCCCCCGAAGCCGATCCGGCGGAGCATCGGCGCTACGGTGGCCCGGGCCTCGGCCGCGGTGTTGCAGCGCTGGCTCAGATGTGCCAGCACCACGACCCCCAGGCCCGGGTGGTGCAGCTCGGCCAGGAGCTCGGCGGCCGCTCGATTCGACAGGTGTCCCCCCGAGCCGGCGATCCGCCGCTGCACCACGGGCGGGTAGCCGCTGGTCCGGAGCTGCACCTCGTCGTGATTGGCTTCCAGCACGATCGCCGTCACGTTCCTGAGCAGGTAGCGGACAGCGGCCGTCGGGCGGCCGAGATCGTAGGCGACCCCGATCGACGCGCCGTTTCCGGCCCGAACCACGATGGCCAGCGGCTCGGCGGCATCATGACTGGTGGGGCAGGACTCGATCACCAACGGTCCCAGCTCGGCGCGGGCGCTGAGTCCGATCGGGCGATGCCCGGTATCGCCCATCTCGCCGGCGAGGCAGGCCCAGGTGCCCGGCGCCGTGAGGACCGGCACGCCGAGGTGGCGGGCCAGCCGGGCGGCGCCGCAGGCGTGATCGCCGTGCTCGTGGGTGAGCGCGATCCCCGCGACCCGGTCGAGCGCCAGCCCCGCCTGCTCGGCCCGCCGCTCGATCTCCCGCGCGCTGAAGCCGGCATCGATCAGGACCGCCCGCCCGTCGGACTCCACCGCGCAACAGTTGCCCCGGGATCCCGAGCCGAGAACGTAGAGCGTCATCATGCGCCGACACCCCGCGCGAACGTCCGCCGGAGCGACTCCCGCCGTTCGGCCGAGAGGCTCACGTTGCGGCGGGCCAGCACCCGTTCGGCCACCAGGAGGAAGCCTTCCTCGGTCATGCGCTCCTCACCAGCGCTTCCCCAGGCGAAAGGAGGCACGTACTTCGGTGTGGCCCCCGCGCCGAACAGATTCGCCCCCGCGGCCGCCACCGTGCCGGTGCCGAGCATGGTCCCGATGGCCGTCTTCACATGGTCTCCGAAGAGGGTGCCGAGGTTGGTCCGACCGGTCTCGATCCTGCATCCGGCAACGTCCAGCCGCACGGCGCCGTAGGTGTTCTTGAGGTTCGAGGTCGTGGTGCCGGCGCCGAGATTCACCCACTCTCCGATCACGCTGTGTCCCACGAATCCGTCGTGGCTCTTGTTGCCGTAGCCGAGAAAGATGGTGGCAGAGACCTCGCCATGCACCCGGCACTGGGGGCCGATCGACGATCCCCGGATGACGCCGCCCAGGATGCGCGTCCCGGAACCGACGTAGAGTGGGCCTTCGAGTCGGGTCCCGTGGCGGACTTCCGAGCCGGGCTCCAGGACCACGGCGCCCTGGCGCACGTCGAACACCACACCGGGCTCCACCAGCGCGTCGCGGCAGCGCACGTCCGCCGGGTCGCCCAGAACAATGCTTCCTTCGGGGACACTGCCGGCCGGCGCGGCGCGGAAGTCGGCGCAGTCGGCCGGGAGCAGCCGCTCGAGTGCCGTGACCAGATCGTACGCGCCTCGGAGGAGGATGCCCTCGATGTCCAACGCCATGCCGTCCTCGGACGCGCCGTCCCACCGCTCGCCGGCGGGCACGATCCAGCCGACCGTGATGCCCTCGTGCACCAGTCGTCGATGTTGACGGGCAGGTGTCAGCCGGCTGCCGCTCGGCGCGAACCGGGAAACGCCGATGACCGCGGGCCCGCCGATGGGGCCGACCGGCCGGACCGGAGGCGTCCCGGGCTCCTGGAACCCATCCACGTGGCTGCCGAGAATCGCGGTCGTGTCGGTATCGAAGGCCGCCTCCCATCGCTCGCGGATGCGCCAGACGCCGGCCCGGAGCTCGCTCACCGGCCGGACGCCGGCAAAGGGAGCCCACGCGGGACCTGCGGGATCCGGCTCCAGCAGATAGAGCGCGGTCATGATTCCACGTCGCGGATGTGCGGAGGCAGGACGTCGAGTAGCTGCTTCATCGTGGCCGCACGCTCGGCCGGCATCACCAGGATCCGGCCGTTGGCGTGCACCACGATCAGATCCTGCACCCCGCTCACCACGATCGGCTCGCCGGTCGACCAGACGATGCAGTCGTGCGATTCGTGCAGCACCGCCTCGCCGACCACCACGTTGCCGTTGGCGTCCTTGGGGCGCACCCGCGCCAGCGCCTGCCAGGTGCCGACGTCGTCCCAGGCGAAGGCGCCGCTGACCACGGCGACGGCGTCGCTTCGCTCCAGCAGGCCGACGTCGATGGAGATCGGCGTGAGCTCCTGGAAAAATTTCGCGACGTGGCCGGCGTAGAGCGCGGGGAGCGCCTCGGCTACTTCCGGTGTGTGTCGCACCACTTCTTCGAGGAGCCTCCGCGCGGTCCAGGCGAAGAGTCCGCTGTTCCACAGGGCGCCGGCCGCCATAAGATCGAGCGCGGTGGCGGCGTCGGGCTTCTCGGAGAACCGGGCGACGGTGCGGGCGGTGTCGTCCAGCGGCGCCCCGGGCACCAGATAGCCGTAGCCGGTCTCGGGACGGGAAGGGACCACTCCGACGGTGACCAGCCGGTCGTGGCGCCGCGCGGTGCCGAGCGCCGTGTCGGCGGCCCGGCGGAACGCGGCGGCGTCACCCACCGCCCAGTCGGCGTGCAGCGAGAGCACTTCGGCGTCGGGATCGCGCCGTTGCGCCTCGTAGGTCGCCCAGATGAGGGCGGGCGCGGTCGAGGCAGCTCGCGGCTCGACCAGCATGTTTCCAGGCGGAAGCTTGAGCAGCTGCTGCAGCCGTGGCGCCAGGGCCTCGCCCGCAACGACCAGGATCCGGTCTCGTGGAATCAGTCCGGTGAGCCGCTCGACCGACTCCTCCGCGCTCGAGACGGAGCCGGCCAGGGGGAGCAGTTGCTTCGGGTGCTGTGGGGTGCTGAGGGGCCAGAACCGGCTGCCCGAGCCGCCGGCCAGGAGCACTGCCCACCTCACGGACGACGAGTCCCACGTCGGGGGGCGATCGAGGGCGAACCGGGGGAGAGGATCACGATCTTTCGGACGATCAGAGCAGCGCCGCGAGCGCCGGGCGATGCTGTCGCAGGTCGAAGAGCAGCGGGCCGATATTCGCGTCGGAGGCGGCGAGGATGGCGAGCCAATCCCCGCTGCCGACCCGGGCCAGCAGCAGGAGGCCGCCCACGAACTCGAGCACGGCCGTGCCCAACTCTCCCAGCGACGCGCCGGCGCCGAGGCGGCCCGCGTACTGGGCGAGTGTGGCCGCCAGGGCGGCGACCGTCTCCGGCTCGAAGGCGGCGCGGGCAGCATGCTCGATCGGCAGGCCGTCGCTGCTCAACAGCAGCACGGCGCTGACCCCGTCCCGGGCGGCGAGGCGCTGGACCACCTCTCCAAGACCGCTCATCCGGCGTGCGCTCCTCTGGTGGCGGGAATGGTGCGCAACGTAGGGACCGCATCAGGCGAAGTCAAGAAACCGTCGGAGGTTGACCGCTCTCTCTCCGGCCCTTAACCTTCCCGCTCACATGCCGAGAATCCGTCTCACTCCGCTCCTCATCCTGCTGGCCCTCGCCACCGGGTGCAGTGATGCGAACAGCCTGGCCGATCCTACCATCGCCAACGCGGTGGACACGGTGACGATCGGCGCCCTGGTGGGCACCCCGATCAGCACGCCGAGCGCCTACTCCGTGACCAACGACGCCGTGCGGGTGGACCAGACGCCCGACTTCGAGTTCGCCTACAACGTCCAGGGCCCGGACAGCCAGAAGGTCTTCCTGCCGCGGGCGGCGCTGGGGCTGGGCTCCGGCAGCACGGCTGAGCCGGGACTCCAGGTCCGGCCCGAGACCTTCGACCAGATCACCGAAGCCCGCAGCAATGGGTATATCACCGACTCCGCGGTGGCGGTGAGCGCGGGAGAACGCTTCATGGTGCGCTCCAGGGTGATCTGCACTACCCTCGGTGTCCCTCAGTATGCCAAGCTGGAGATCCTCGCGCTCGATACCAAGAGCGTCACCTTCCAGGTGCTGGTAGACCGGAACTGCGGGTACAAGGGCCTCGAGCCCGGTCTCCCCGATAATTGATCGTCCGTGATCGACCTCAAGCGCCTGCGGCATGATCCCGACGGAAGCCGCGCCAGCCTGTTGCGCCGGGACCCGGCGCTCGACCCGAGCATCGACGCGATCCTCGAGCTGGATCGTCACCGACGTGAGCTGCTGGTGCAGGCGGAGACGCTCAAGGCCGAGCGCAACGTCTCGACCGAGGAATTTGCCAGGCGGAAGCGCGCCAAGGAGCCGGCCGAGGAGCTGATGGCTCGGCTCAAGGCGTCGGGCGAAGAGGTGAAGGCCCTCGATGGACGTCTCCGCGAGATCGAGTCTGCCTTGGAGCAGCAGACTCTGCTCCTGCCGAATTTCCCCTCGGAGCTCGCCCCGATCGGCGACGCGTCGGCCAACCGAGTGGTGCGCACCTGGGGCGAGCCGCCGCGCCTCGATTTCGAGCCCAGGCCGCATTGGGAGCTGGGACAGACGCTGGGCCTCTTCGATCTGCCCACCGGGGCCAAGCTCACCGGTTCGGGCTTCCCGCTCTTCCGCGGTGTCGGCGCCCGGCTGATCCGCGCGCTCAGCGGGTTCATGCTCGATCTCCACACCCGGGAGCACGGCTACATCGAGATCGCTCCACCCTACGTGGTGAACCGCGCCTCGCTGACCGGCACTGGCCAGCTGCCCAAGTTCGAGGAGGATCTCTACCTCGCCGCGGCCGACGACCTCTTCCTGATCCCGACCGCAGAGGTGCCGGTCACCAATATCCACCGCGACGACATCCTGGAGGCGGCCGATCTCCCCCGCGGATACGTCGCCTGGACGCCCTGCTTCCGCCGGGAAGCCGGGGCCCACGGCAAGGACACTCGCGGTCTCATCCGGGTGCACCAGTTCGACAAGGTGGAGCTGGTGCGGTTCGCCCGGCCCGACGACTCCGCCCGGCAGCACGAGCTCCTGACCGGGCACGCGGAGACCGTGCTCCAGCGCCTCGGCATTCCCTACCGCGTGGTCGAGCTCGCGACCGGCGACACCGGCTTCGCCAGCGCCAGGACCTATGATCTCGAGGTGTGGGCCGCCGGGGTCGGGGCCTGGCTCGAGGCCTCGAGCTCCAGCACCTTCACCGATTTTCAGGCCCGCCGGGCCAACATCCGTTTCCGGCCTGAGCCACGGGCCAAGCCGGAGTTCGTGCACACCCTCAATGCCTCGGGCGTCGCCTTTCCGCGCACCATCATCGCGCTCCTGGAGAACAACCAAGCGGCCGACGGGTCGGTGCGGGTGCCGGAGGCGCTGAGACCGTACCTCGGTGTCGACCGCTTGACCCCCCGTGCGTAGCGACTGGCTGCAGCGGCTCGCGCCCTCCCTCGCGGTGGGGCTCGTGGCCCTGCTCGCCGGGTTGAGTCTGGGGAGCGGGCTGCTCGTCCTTCGTCACTTTCGGGCGGACGCCTACGCCACCAGCCGGCTCTACTCCGGCGTGTTCGGCGGACTGAACAATCCCCGTGCCGGGGCGGAAGCCGAGGCGCTGCTCCGGCTGGGCGCCCAGGTGCGGGCCCTGGGGCTGCCACTGGTGGTCACCGACAAGAGCGGGCGCGTCACCGCCGTCGCCAACCTGCCGTTCGAGGCGCCGCTCGACGACCCGCGCATGAAGGCGCTCGTGCAGCGGCTCGACCGGCAGAACCCGCCGATCGTGGATGAGGCGATCGGCACGGTGCACTACGGCCCGCTCCCCGCGCAGCGCAATCTGACCGCGCTCGCGGTGCTGCAGGGGCTCACCATCGCCATCATGGTCGCCGTCGCGATCTTCGCCTACCGCAGCGCGATGTCCGCGCAGCGGGACCGCCTCTGGGTTGCGATGGCCCGGGAAGCCGCGCACCAGATGGGCACGCCGCTCATGAGCCTGCAGGGATGGATCGAGCGGGTGCGCACCCATCCCACGCCGCCGCCGGACCTGGCCGAGCACCTGGCCGCCGACGCCGAGCGGCTCGACCGGGTGGCCCAGCGCTTCGAGCGGATCGGCAATCCCGCCAAGCGGGAGCCGGTGGGTCTCGGGGCGCTGGCTGACCGCGTGGCCGGGTACTTCCGGCCCCGGTTGCCACGCCGGGCCAATCCTATCGAGCTCAGGCTGGAGGCCCCCGGCATGGGACCGATGGTGGTGGGTGACGCGGTGCTCCTCGAGTGGGCGCTGGAAGCGCTGGTGAAGAACGCGATCGATGCGCTGCAGGGACGCCCCGGCACGATTATCCTGCGGGTCGGAGCCGAGCAGGGGATGGGCGTGATCCGGGTGATCGACGATGGCCCCGGCGTCCCGCGCGAGGTGCGGCGCGCCATCTTTCAACCGGGCATCAGCAGCAAGCAAGGTGGCTGGGGGATCGGGCTCGCCCTGTCGCGGCGCGTGGTGGAAGACGCGCATCGCGGCACACTGGCGTTGGAGCCGACGGACAAGGGAGCCAGCTTTTTGATGCGCATTCCATTGGCGGTGCAGGCCGCATGATCGACACCTCCGGACCGGAGCTGCAGCACGCGCTCAACCCGGCGCAGCGGGAAGCCGTGGAGCACGTGCACGGCCCGTTGCTGGTGTTGGCCGGCGCGGGATCGGGAAAGACCCGGGTGCTCACCACCCGGATCGCCCTCTTGATCGACCGCCATGGCGTGCCGCCCGAGCGGATCTTCGCCGTGACCTTCACCAACAAGGCCGCGGGCGAGATGAAGGAGCGGGTGGGCCGGCTGCTCGCGCGCGATCCGTCGGGACTCTGGATCGGAACCTTCCACTCCCTCTCGGCGCGACTGCTGCGCCGCGAGGCCGAGCTGCTGGGCTTCACCCGGCAGTTCACCATCTACGACGAGGACGACCGGCTGAGCCTCATCCGCCGGCTGATGGAGCAGCGAGGCCATTCGACCAAGCTGTTCCCACCCCGGGCGGTGCAATCGCTCATCTCGGCGGCGAAGAACCGGATGGTCTCACCGGCGGAGCTGGCGGCCGGCTCCCAGTTCGACCGGCTGGCCCAGGTGGCGGGCGACGTCTACGCCGTCATGGGTCCCGCGCTCAAGGCCGCGAACGCGATGGATTTCGACGACCTGCTGCTGCACCCGCTGACCCTGTTTCGCGAACACCCGGAACGGCTGCAGGCGTATCAGCAGCGGTTCCAGTTCATCCTCGTCGACGAGTTCCAGGATACCAACAAGGCTCAGTACCAGCTCATCCGGCTGCTCGGAGCGCATGGCAATGTCTGCGCGGTGGGTGACGACGACCAGTCGATCTACGGCTGGCGCGGGGCCGACGTGCGCAACATGCAGGAGTTCCTCAAGGACTTTCCCGGCGCCCGGCTGGTGCGGCTGGAAGAGAACTATCGCTCCACCCAGATCGTGCTCGACGCGGCCAACGGGGTGATCGCGGAGAACAGCGGCCGCATCGGCAAGGTGCTCACCACCCGGCGGAAGGGCGGGGAGACCGTCACCCTGCTCGCGGCCGCGGACGAGCGGGACGAGGCCGAGTGGGTGGCGCGGGAGCTGGAGCGGCGGAGCGCGGCCGGGGACTGGAGCTACGTGGAGATGGCGGTCCTCTACCGGACCAACTCGCAGAGCCGGGCGATGGAGGAGGCGTTCCGCCGAGCCGGCGTTCCGTATCGGCTTATCGGCGCCATCAGCTTCTACGAGCGCCGGGAAGTGAAGGACCTGCTGGCCTATCTCCGGCTGGTGGCCAACCCCGCGGACGACGAGGCGTTCCTCCGTGCCATCGCGGTGCCGCGCCGCGGCCTCGGCGACACCAGCATCGCCGCGCTGACTCGGATGGCGCA
The DNA here is from genome assembly GCA_045803515.1 of Gemmatimonadales bacterium. Classification (GTDB taxonomy): domain Bacteria; phylum Gemmatimonadota; class Gemmatimonadetes; order Gemmatimonadales; family GWC2-71-9; genus CAVVWJ01. The sequence goes on along the minus strand of JBJMOX010000228.1, from coordinate 9,660 downwards.
GCAGTGGGGCAAACCGCTGCTGGAGACGGCGCGGGGCGCGGGCGGCATTCCCGAGCTGCGCCCCAACGTGCGCGAAGCGCTCCACAGCTTCGCCGAGTTCATCGGCGGGCTGGCCCGGCGCGCTGCCTCGCTTCCGCCGGCCGAGGTGCTGGAGCAGATCATTCGCGCCATCGACTACGAGGCGTACCTGCGGGCGGAGGGACCGGAAGGGGTGGACCGCTGGGAAAACGTGCGCGAGCTGGTGGCAAGCGCGGCCAACTGGTCGGAGGAGGTCACCGAGGACTCCGACGGGACGCCGCTCGAGCGGTTTCTCGCCGAGGCGGCGCTGCTCTCCTCAGCCGACACCGTGGTGGGCAACGAGGACGGCGTCACCCTGATGACGCTCCACACGGCCAAGGGTCTGGAATGGCCCGTCGTGGTGCTCGCGGGGCTGGAGCACGGCCTCTTTCCGCTGGCGCGCGCCGAGGAGCAGCCGGACGGCCTGGAAGAGGAGCGGCGGCTCTGCTACGTGGGCCTCACCCGGGCCAAGGACAAGCTGTATCTCACTTGGGCCCGCGCCCGGCGCCGTGGAGGCGAGCTCCGGCCGGGCATCGCGTCGCGTTTCCTTCGCGCCATTCCGCCGGGCATCCTGGAGGAGCGGCGAACCACCTCCCTCTGGGCCCCTGCCTGGGGTACCCAGCGAGGCGGCTCGGGCGCGGGCTCGTGGCAGCGGTCCGCTTTCCAGTGGTCGGCGCCGCGCTCTGCGCCCGCGCCGGAGCCTGCAGCGGAGGAATCGCAGGACACGCCGCGCTACGTGAAAGGCGAGCGGGTGCGCCACCGCCGGTTCGGCAGTGGAACTATTCAGGGTCTCACCGGCACCGGCCGGGATCTCAAGGTGTCGGTGGCCTTCGACGATGTCGATGTCGGAGTGAAGCAGCTGCTCGTGGCCTATGCCGGCCTCGAGCGGGAATGGGAGAGCGCATGACGATCGGTCGCGACCAGGTGCTGCACGTGGCAAAGCTCGCGGAGCTGGCGGTCAAGGAAGGGGAGCTCGACCGGCTGGTGGAGCAGCTCAACCGTATCGTGGACTACGTGGCCCAGCTGGAGCAGGTCCCGGGCGATGCGGCGGGGGAGCCCTTCCTGCCCGGGCCCCCGTCCGTGGCGCTGCGCCAGGATGTGCCCAACCCGGTGCCGCTCGCACGGCCACCGGCGGAGTTCGCGCCGGAGTTTGCCGACGGGTTCTTCCTGGTCCCGCGCCACGGCGCCATGGAGGACCTGTGAGCGCCGGCGCCACCGCGGCCCGAGAGACCGGCGCCCGGCTGGCCGCGGCCGATGCGGCGGGACTCAACGCGACGCTGCACTGGCGGCAGGAGCTGCTCGACGCCGAAGCCGCCCGGGTGGACGCGATGCCTCGGCCCGGCGCGCTGGCCGCGCTGCCGATCGCCGTCAAGGACAACATCGTGACCATCGAGCAGCCGACTACCTGCGGCTCCCGCATTCTGGAGGGCTACGTCTCGCCCTACGACGCGACCGCGGTGCGGCGGCTCAGGGAGGCGGGCGCGCTGGTGGCCTGCAAAGCCAACATGGACGAGTTCGCCATGGGCTCGTCCACCGAGCACTCCGCCTTCGGGCGGGTCAAGCATCCGCTCGACCCGGCGCGGGTGCCGGGCGGCTCGTCTGGCGGCTCCGCCGCGCTGGTGGCCGCCGGAGCCGTTCCCGCAGCCCTCGGCTCGGAGACCGGCGGCTCGGTGCGCCAGCCGGCGAGCTTCTGCGGGGTGGTCGGCGTCAAGCCGAGCTATGGGCGGGTGAGCCGCTATGGCCTGGTGGCCTTCGGCTCGTCGCTCGATTGCATCTCCGCGTTCGGTCGAACGGTGGACGATGCGGCGCGGGTCGTGAGCGTCATGAGCGGACACGACCCGCTCGACGCCACCACGATCGATCTTCCGCCCATGTCGGTGCCGCCCGCGTTGCCCGATCTCAAGGGCCTCCGTATCGGGCTCCCGCGGGAGTACTTCCCGGCGGATCTCCATCCCGGCGTCGCCGCCGGTCTCCAGCGGACCAAGGACGCCGTCCGCGAGCTGGGCGCCGAGCTCTGCGAGGTGTCGCTGCCCCACTCCGTTTACGCGGTGCCGACCTACTACATCGTCGCTCCCGCGGAGGCCGCGGCCAATCTGGCCCGCTACGACGGTGTCCGCTACGGGCCCCGGAAGGTGGGGCCCGACGGCGACATCCGCGCCCTCTATCAGGCCACCCGCGGCGAGGGGTTCGGCGCCGAGGTCCGCCGGCGGATCCTGGTCGGCACCTACGTGCTGAGCGCGGGCTACTACGACGCATACTATAGGAAGGCGCAGCGGGTGCGCGCGCTCATCGCCGACGACTTCCGGCGGGCCTTCGATTCCGGGGTCGACCTGCTGCTCACTCCCACCACCCCGACTCCCGCGTTCAAGGCCGGCGAGAAGACGGCGGACCCCGTTGCCATGTATCTGGCCGACATCTTCGTCTGCGCGATCAGCCTGGCGGGGCTCCCGGCGCTGAGTCTTCCAGTCGGGCTGACCGATGGGCTTCCGGTCGGGGCCCAGCTCATCGCGCCGTTCTTCCAGGACGAGCGGCTGCTCGCCGTGGCCAGCGCCCTGGAGCGGGTCATCCCGGCCGCCGCGGAGGTCCGCTGATGAGCTGGGAGACGGTCATCGGCCTCGAGGTCCACGTGCAGCTCAGCACCCGGACCAAGATGTTCTGCGCCTGCCGGACGACCTTCGGCGATCCGCCCAACACCAACGTGTGCCCGACCTGTCTCGGTCTTCCCGGCGCGCTTCCGGTGCCCAACGCCCAGGCCGTCCGGCTGGCGGCCCGCGCGGCCCTGGGGCTCGGCTGCAGCGTGCGGGGACGCAGTGTGTTCGCCCGGAAGAACTATTTCTATCCCGATCTCCCCAAGGGATACCAGATCTCCCAGTTCGATCAGCCGCTCGCGACCGGGGGACGAGTCGCCTTCGAGTCTCCCGAGCGGGGACGGATCGAAGTCGGCATCACCCGGCTGCACCTGGAGGAGGATGCGGGCAAGCTGGTGCACGACCGCTTCCCGGGAAAGACCGCGGTCGATCTCAACCGCGCCGGGACCCCGCTCGCCGAGATCGTGAGCGAGCCCGACATGCGATCTCCCGGCGAGGCCCGGGCCTATCTCCTCGCCCTGCGGCAGATCCTGGTATACGCCGAGGTGAGCGATTGCAGCATGGAGCAGGGAAGCCTGCGGGTGGACGCCAACATCTCGATCCGGCGGCCGGGCGAGTCCCGCCTGGGCACCAAGACCGAAGTGAAGAATCTCAACTCGTTCGCCAACGTCGAGCGGGCGCTGGAGGCCGAGCGAGTCCGGCAGATCGCGCTGCTCGAGAGCGGCGAGCGAGTGTCGCAGGTCACCCTGCTGTTCAACGCGGCCAGCGGACAGGTGAAGCCCCTCCGGTCCAAGGAAGAGAGCCACGACTATCGGTACTTCCCCGATCCCGATCTCCCGCCGCTGGTGCTCTCGCCCGAGTGGATCGCCGACCAGCGCACCGAGCTGCCCGAGCTGCCCGAGGCCCGCCGCGCCCGGCTGGAGATCGCCTTCGGCATCCCGGCCTACGACGCGCGGGTGCTGACCAGCGAGGTGGCTCTGGCCGACTACTTCGAGTCGGTCGTCGCCGCTGGGGTCGAGCCCAAGACCGCGGCCAACTGGGTCATGGGCGATGTCATGACGAGCTACAATGAGCGCGCCGCCTTCCCGGTCACGGCCGAGCGCCTGGCCGGCCTGATCGGACTGGTGCACGAGGGCGTGCTCAGCCATCAGGCGGCCAAGCGGGTCTACACCGAACTGGCCTCGTCGCCCGCCGAGGAGCCCCGGGCCGTCGCCGAGCGCCTCGGCCTGGTCCAGGTGAGCGATGAGGGCGCGCTCGCCGGCTGGGTGGACGAGGTGCTCGCCGCGCACCGGAGCGAGGTGGAGCGGTTCCGGGGCGGCGAGGCGAAGCTGATGGGCTTCTTCGTGGGTCAGGTCATGAAACGGAGCAAGGGGAAGGCCGACCCCAAGGCGGTGCAGCCCGTGCTGCAGGAGAAGCTGCGCTGAGCCGGTGACGCGCGCCCGATTACTTCGCGGGGGGCGGCAGGCTCAGGAGCGTCATCGGATCCACGCTGACCCCGCCGTATCTCGCGATCCAGTGGAGATGCGGCCCCGTCACCCGCCCGGTCCGGCCGACCGCGCCGATCACCTGGCCGGCGGCCACGGTATCGCCTCGCTTCACGTCGATCCGGCTCAGATGGAAGTACCCGGTCACGAGCCCCGCGCCGTGATCGAGATAGACCGCTTGTCCTGCGAGATAGAACGCCGCCACCAATCCCACCACGCCACGATTCGCCGCCCGCACCGGCGCGCCCACCTTCCCGGCGAAATCGGTGCCGAGATGCCGGGTGGTCACCTGGCCGTTGAACTCGCGGGCGGTGCCGAACGGGCTGGTCACCTTGCCCGGTCGTGGAGCCCGGAACGGGGCGCGCCACAGCCGTGGGGTCGAATGCGCCTCGCGTGCCAGTGCGTGGGCCTTGTCGACCTCCGAGTCGATTCGCGCCTGGGTCGCGCTGTCGGGCTGGACGAATCTCGGCGCGACGGTGAGCCGCTCGCTGGGATAGTCCGGGTGGTCCACCGCGAGCTGGGCGACACTGGTGTCGGTTTCGCTCGGGCGGGTGATCACCAGCGTGAGTGCCAGCGAGTCCCCGCCGTCGAGCGAAATGCCAGCGAGCGAGCGGAACGCGCCACGATGCCACTCGAAATGGAGCGGCTCACCGGAGGCCTCGCCGTCGAGCGCCAGGATGCTGTCTCGCCGGGCTGGCCGGACCACGATCCAGGCCAGCGAGGCGCGATCGGGGCGCGCGGGCAGCGTCGAGATCGCCGGCGGACGCGGGCGGGCCTGAGCGGCGAGCAGGGTAGGGAGAAGGGCCAGCGGAAGGAGACCGGCGGCTCGCCTCATCGCGCCAGCCGACGGATGAGCGCCGCCTCGGCCGGGAACTCCGCGATCAGCGCGTCGGCGGTCCCGATCTCGAAATCGGCGAACTCGAATCCTGGCGCCACGGTGCACCCCGAGAGCACGGCGCCCGCCTCGGGCTCGGCGGCCTGCCAGATACCGGCGGGCACCACGGCCTGCGGCGTGGCCCGGTCGAGCGTCACGTGCCCCACACCGAGGCGATACAGATGGAGAGGGGCGCCATCATAGTGGTGCCAGACTTCGTCGGCGGCGACGCGGTGCCAGGTGCTCCACGCGCCGGCGGGCAGCAGATAGTGAATGGCGGTGGAAGCGCTCCGCACCCGGCCATCCGGCAACTGCACCGTGACGGGGCTGCGAAATGTCTCCCCGTAGAAGCCACCCTCGGGATGGGGGCGGAGCCCGAGGCGGCGCACGATCTCGTCCGGATCCATCGGCTGGTCGGCCGAGGCTCAGCCCTCGCCGCTCACCAGAAGGCGGGGTGACGGGGCCGAGCCTTCCGGCGCGCGCCAGGGCAGCTTCTGCGGAATGCGACTCCAGAAGGTGAGCGGCCGCTCGGGCAGCCCGAAGTGCTCGCGGGCCGATTCCTCCAACCCCGCCAGGTTCCGCCGGCCGGTGTGCCGCAGCACCCGGCGGCGCAGCTCCTTGGCCATCTTGAGCGGCCGCTCGCCCGACGGGTCGAGCTGCAATGCCGGCGAGGCCGGACCGCCGAGCAGCTCCACCATGAAATCAAAGGAGAGTCCCAGGTGCCGCTCGACGTCCTCGTCGTCGAGGGGCCAGCGGCTGTATTCGCGGGCGACCTGGGTGGCCCGTTGCCAGCCGCTGGTGTCGGTGATGTGCACCATGCCGCGGAAGAGCCGGCGGTTGGTCCGCACGCTGAAGATGGTTGGCGCGATGATCCGGTCGAGGTGGGCATCCGCCTCCGCGTGGTTCAGCAGAATCACGTCCTTGGCGGCCTTGGAGTAGGCATCGCCCAGGTGGCTCTCCACCCGGGCCTCCCAGTAGGAGTGGCCGACCGCCGCCGTGCTGCTGGTGAGCATGAGCTGGCGGGGAACGAAATAATTGTGGGCGATGGTGTCGGCCGAGAGATGGCAGAGGTAGCCGAGCCCGAAGGCACGAAGAGCGTCGGAGCCTGCGAGGTCGTGGATCTCCTGGCCCACGTGCCAGTAGTGGCAATGGCGGCCCAGCGGGGCGTAGTGTTTGGCGATGGAGGAATCGGCCGCGATGTTGCCGTAGAGAAAGTCGAACGGGTAGGCGCGGAGGAGGTCGCCCGCGGCCGCGGGCAGCGCGGAGAGATTGGCCAGCACCGACTCGGCCAGATAGATGTGGGTGCCCGGCGTCCAGGCGTGCGCCTGGTGCGGCACCATCAGCAGGACGAGCCCCACGCCGAGCAGTGCGAGCGCGAGGCGCGGCAATGTCATCGGCGCCCGGCGACCAGCAGCCGGCGCACCCGGCCCAGCATCCCGTTGCCCTTGCGTACCGAGCGGAGCGCGGCGGCCACGTCGAGGGCGGTGTCCTGCACCTCGTCGTGCACCAGGTCGTAGAGGGTCTCGAGGTCGGTCAGCTTGTCCTCGAAGCGATCCGCGCCCCGCACCATCTTGCGCCGCATCCGGCGGCTGGTCTGCGCCAGGGCACCGGCTTCATGCCGGACCAGCACCATCAGATCCTGCCCCTGCTCGGTCAATCGGCGGACCGCCTTGAGCGCCTGCGCCACGTCGTCCTGCAGGCCATCCACCAGGGTCCCCACCTTGCGCACCTGCCCGGCGACGCGCAGCGCGGCAATGGCCACCGCGCCAGCCATTGCCAGGATCGACAGCGCGATCACCGCCAGGGAAATCGCCATGGTGGGGCCGACCCACGCGGGGGCGGCGCCGATCTGCATGAATGCGAGCGTGCTCATACCCAGACGTCCTCCCGCAACGGGCCGATGGGGCCGACCCGTGGCCCCAGGGTAAAACAAAGCAGTCGCAGCATCCTCGCAACCCCCTGGCGTCCGCTTGACGCGCTTCCCCGATCACCGCAGCTTTGGCCATGCCTCCACGTTTTCTCGTGCGCGGCGGTCGTCCGCTTCGCGGAACCATCCGCCCCGCCGGCAACAAGAACGCCGCGCTGCCCATCCTGGCCTCGACCGTCCTGGCCGACGGTCCGATGGAGCTCGACAACATCCCCCGCATCCGGGACGTCGAGACCATGCTCGCGCTCCTGGTGGACCTCGGCGCGACGGCGGAGTGGACTGCGCCGAACACTGTCCGGGTAGACGCGCGCCCAGTGCGGCCCAAGCCGCTCGATCCCGGGCTCTGCTCCCGGATTCGCGCGTCCATCCTGCTGGCGGGGCCGATGCTCGCGCGGTTCGGCACGGTGACGCTGCCGCCGCCCGGCGGCGACGTGATCGGCCGCCGCCGGGTGGACACCCACTTTCTCGCGCTGGAGCAGCTCGGCGCCTCGGTCACGGTGGGCGACCGGTACGAGCTCGAGACCAAGGGGCTGGACGGCGCCGACATCTTTCTCGACGAGCCTAGTGTCACCGGGACCGAGAACGCGCTGATGGCCGCGGTGCTCGCCAAGGGGCGCACGACGCTCCGGAACGCCGCCTGCGAGCCCCACGTGCAGGACCTCGCGCGCTGTCTCGTCGCGATGGGCGCGCAGATCGAGGGCATCGGCTCCAACGTCTATCTCGTGGAGGGCGGGCGGCCGCTGACCGGCGCGCGCTACGCCATCGGCCCGGACCATATCGAGATCGGCAGCTTCATCGGCCTGGCCGCGGTGACCAACGGCGAGATCACCATCGATCCGGTACGCCCCGACGATCTCCGCAGCACCCTGCTGGGCTTCGAGCGGCTCGGGATCCGCCCCAAGGTGAACGGCACCAGGCTCACCGTGAACGCGGACCAGGAGCGCCGCATCCGCCCCGACCTGGGGGGCCACGTCCCCAAGCTCGAGGACGGACCCTGGCCGGCCTTCCCGGCTGACGTCATGTCCACCACCATCGTGACAGCCACCCAGTGCTCCGGCATGATCCTGGTGTTCGAAAAGATGTTCGAGTCGCGCCTGTTTTTCGTGGACAAGCTGATCGGCATGGGGGCCAGGATCGTGCTCTGTGATCCCCACCGCGCCGTCATCTCGGGTCCCTCGGCGCTCAAAGGTGGCACGGTCGAGTCGCCTGATATCCGCGCCGGCATGGCCATGCTGCTGGCCTCGCTCGCCGCCGAAGGGGCCAGCACCATTCACAACGTCGGGCAGATCGAGCGCGGCTACGAACGGATCGACGAGCGGCTGCGGGCGCTCGGCGCCGACATCGAGCGGGTGGAGGGGTGATCATAAGCGGAACTGTCATCCCGAGCGGAGCGAGGGATCTTGCCCGCTCCGTCCGGACAGCCGCGACACTGTTCCGATCCGTTTGAGAAGATCCCTCGCTCCGTTCGGGATGACAGTTCCTTGTGCCACGACAGCTCCGCACGCCTGACGCTTCCCCGATCGACGTGACCGTCCTCCGCGAAGCTCCCGCCCCAGGCGGCATCCCGCTCTACGAGCTTTCCGATTGGCGCAGCCGCTACGGCATCGTCGCCGGCATCACCGGCCGCGGCGGGGAGTCGGCCCCTGGCTTCGACCTCGGCCTCTGGAGCGCCGCTCCGGTGGCGGAGGTGATGAACCGCTGGCGCGCCTTCCGACGGGCCGACCCCAGATTCTCGGCGGTCGTGCTCGGCAACCAGGTCCACGGCACGGTGGTGTCGCGGGTCGAGGCGGGAGAGGGATGGATTCAGGTGGATGGCATCGACGGCTGGGTCACCACCCGGCCGGGCATTCTGCTCACCGTGACCGTGGCCGACTGCATCCCGGTCTACCTGCTGGTTCCCCGGCGCGGCGTCGCGCTGCTCCACGCGGGCTGGCGGGGGACCGCGGGCGGGATCCTCCGCGCCGGAGTCGCGCGCCTGAAGGACGCTACCGGGGCGCCGGAGAGTGAAATCGTAATGCATTGCGGCGTAGGCATCTGCGGGGAATGCTATGAGGTTGGTCCTGAAGTGCTCACCGGCTGCGGCGTTCCGCTGCTGGGGCCAGGCCCTTACCATATGGACCTGCGCGACCACCTGGTGCGCGAAGCGGGAACACTCGGCCTCGAGACGGTGACCACCTCCTCCTGGTGCTCCGCCCATGACCGGGACGCGTTCTTCAGCCACCGCGCCTCGCGGGGCACGGACGGGCGCATGGTGGCCTATCTCGGACTTCCCTCGGACGATTGACTCTCTCCCGAGGGCGGGATAATATTTAGGCGCTGTCGCGGGGGCGCTTTCAGAGGCCAACTGTCGATGTGGGGGAGTTCCCCCACATTTTTTTTCCGCAACGCCCGATGTCTGTTGACGCGCTCATTGCTCCGATTCGCGACCACATCGCCGGGCTCGGTTTCGAGCTGGTCGATCTCCGTCGCACCGGAACCTTGCAGCGCCCCATCTTGCAGGTGCGGGTAGACCGCCCGGACAGCCGGCCCGGCCAGGGAGTGACGGCCGACGACTGCGCCGTGATCAGCCGGTCTCTCGAGCGCTTCCTGGAATCCAGGGCGATGGTCGGGCCGCGGTACGTGCTGGAGGTTTCCTCTCCGGGCGTGGAGCGGCCGCTGCGCTGGCCTGAGCACTGGCGCCGCTTCGTCGGCCGGCGCGCCCGGGTGCGGGCCGACCCGCTGGGCGGGCGG
>JBJMOX010000227.1:0-6411 GCA_045803515.1 Gemmatimonadales bacterium | reverse complement strand
GGAGATCTCCGTGTTCTGGTTGATCCGGTTCTCGATCTGCTGGGGCCCGAACACCAGCCGCTGCCGGGAGAGCCGATACACCCGGAGCTTTCCGTACGCCGCCCCGTCGTTCCGCGCCACCATCCAGGCCGCAAGGTTGTCCTTCCCCCGCGGCGTAAACGGCACCATGTAGATGTACTCGGCCTTCGATTCCTCGGGCAGCCGCATGACCAGGTGCCGCATGAACGGCACGTTCCCCTCCTTCTCGGCGACCGCCGGGATCTGCCACTGGTCCTCCCGGTGATAGAAATCATCCGGCGCGTCCATGTGATACGTCGCGTACAGGCTGGTCTGGATCCGGTAGAGCTCGTCCGGATACCGAATGTGCGCCCGGAGCCCGGCAGGCATGCTGTCCAGAGGGACGAAGATGCCGGGGAAGATGCGGGACCAGGTCCGGATCAGCGGATCGGTCGGGGCACTGACGTAGGCGGTCAGTGACCCGTTGTACGCGTCGATCACGACCTTGACGCTGTTCCGCATGTAGGTCGTCCCGTCAGGCAGCCGCTGGGCGTAGGGGTAGTCGTTCGAGATGGTGTAGGCGTCGAGGATCCACTGCAGCGTGCCGTCGTCCGCCAGCACCAGATAGGGGTCGCGATCGAAATCGAGGAAGGGCAGCGCCGTTCTCACCCGGTCCACGATGTTGCGGTGGTAGAGCACCCGGCTGCTGTCCCGGATGTCCTGCGAGAAGAGGATCTTGTCCGAGCCGAACCGGGTGGCGAGCACGATCCGGCGCAGGAGGTTGCCGACCGGCACCCCGCCTTTGCCGGCATAGGCGGCGTAGACGTTCATCTCACCCGACGGATGGTCGAACTCGCGCTGCCGGGTGCCCACGAACACGAAGTCGTTGGCCAGCTCCCCGTAGTAGATCTGCGGGCGGGTCACCCGCAGCGACACCGTCGTCACCGGCGGCAGGTCCTTGACGAACAACATGGGGAGACCCTCGGGGGTCACCTGGTTGACGGGTCCGAGGGTGAGTCCCATGCCATGGGTGAAGGTCAGGTGCTCGTTGATGAAGGTGCGGGTGGGCAGCGACGCGGCGTTCATCTCCCGCGGCGAGAGCAGCACCTGGCGGTATTTCCCGTCGATCCAGTACCGGTCGTCGTCCACCGAGACGAAGTCGTAGTAGGTGCGGATCTCCTGCAGCTGGCCGAAGGTCATCAGCAACGGGTCGCGGTCCCAGAGCCGCACATTGTCGATGGTGGGGCCGTTGGCACGGATGTTCGCCAGCGTGAGACCGGCCTCGCCCCGGAGCTCGCGCACCTCCACGCTGTCCAGGCCCCAGGCCCGCCGGGTGGCGATGATGTGATTCTTGAGGTAGGGCGCCTCGCGGGTCAGCTCGGTCGGGGCGACCAGGAAGTTCTGCATCGCCAGTGGAACGAGACCTCGCCCGAGGAGGCCCACCAGCGCGTAGCTCGCGACGGCCCAGAGTCCGTACTGCAGCAGCCGGCCTCGCACCGCGCCGACCACGACGGCGACGGCCGCCAGCGCCGCCACTCCTGCCGAGAGCCGCAACGCGGGCAGCCGGGCGTGCAGGTCGGTATAGCTGGCGCCGATCAGCGGGCCTGTGGTGGAATAGAGCAGGCCCGGGACGTCGACCAACCAGAGCTGCAGCGCGAAGAGCACGAACAGCGTGGCCAGCAGAATGGCGATGTGCAGCCCCGCCGAGGCTTCGATCAGGAGCCGGCCCGGGCCCGGCACCAGGTCGCCGCGGACCCAGTAGACCGGGATCACCATCGCGAGGGAAAGAATCGTGAGGGTGACCAGGATGCCGAGCGCGGTGGAAAGCGCGGGCAGGGTGAAGACGTAGAAGCCGATGTCGCGGGAGAAGACCGGATCCGCGATCCCGAACGGCGTTCCATAGATGGCGAGGAGCACCGCGCTCCAGGCCGCCGTCCCGGCGAAGCCGGCCAGGAGGCCCAGGCCGAGTGAGACGGGCAGGCTCATGCGGCGGAGGGCCACGGTGACGTTGAGGCGCGGCGCCGAATCGGCGAGCTGGAGCAGGATCGGGTTGGCGACCAGACCCCGCTGGGCGATCCGGAGATTCAGGTACAGCACCCCCGCGGTGAGGCCGCCCACGCCGAGGAAGAGGAAGATGCGGGTGGACAGCGTGCGGGTGAAGACGACCTGGTAGCCGATCTCCCGGAACCACCACCAGTCGGTGAGGAGGTCGCTCGAGCCGGGAAAGAAGAACACCAGCGCCACCAAGGCGGCGATCCCGAGCCCGAGGACGAGCCGGCGCCGGGAGGGCGGGGGGGCTCGGGTGGGGAGCTTTCGGAGGGTCGGCATGGACTGAAACCTAAGCTGGCGCCTGCTTGACTTCTCCTTGACTCCACCGAGTTACCCTGATGCACGCCATTCACAATCCCTGTGAGCACCTATCTGAAACCCGGGAGGCTCCCCATGTGGCATCGTCACGTTACCCTGCTCGGCGGCATTGTCCTGGGTGCTTCCAGCCTCGGATGCCATACGTGGCGAACGCAGGAGGCTGCCCCGCGACAGGTCATGGAGCAACACCCGACGTCCGTACGGGTGCATCAGCTCGACGGCACCCGGTACGTTCTCCGCAAGCCGGCCGTTATCGAGGACACGCTCACCGGGTTGCGGGCGGGTACCCGCGCCAAGATACCGCTCAATTCCGTCCAAGGCCTTGCGTTGCGGCGCTTCAGCACGGGTCGGACCACCATGCTCGTCCTCGGTATCCCCGCAGGCCTGTTCGGGGTGGCACTGGTAGGCTGCGCCACGAGCAACTGCGGGTACTGAGGAAATGAATTCCACCCTGATCCTCCTCCTCGCCTTCGGCCTCGGTGTGGTGGCGGGCCTGCGCTCGATGACCGCGCCGGCCATCGTCTCCTGTGCCGCGCGGCTCGGGGGGCTGCACCTCGAAGGGACCCCGCTGGCCTTCCTGGCCCTCTCCTGGGTGCCCTACCTCCTGACCGCACTCATGCTTGGCGAGCTCGTGGCGGACAAGCTTCCGAGAACCCCGTCCAGAACCCAACCGGGCCCGTTCATCGGCCGGATCCTGACCGGGGGGCTCTCGGGCGCGGGCCTCGCCACGGGCGCCGGAGTGTCGCTCGTGCCCGGCATCATCGCCGGTGTCCTCGGCGCGGTGGCCGGGACGCTGGGCGGCTATCGAGCCCGCACGGGGCTGGTGCGGGCGCTCCGCAGGCCAGACTACGTCGTTGCTCTGGTCGAGGATGTCGTAGCGATCGGGGGAGCGGTGGTGATGGTGTCGCTGGCCTGGAGCTAGGGCTTGTACGCCACCAGCACCCCATCTCGGATCGGAGCGATCGATGAGATCCACTCATCGGTCTCCGTAATACTCCGGGTGAACTCACGAACGCCTTTCGTGTTCTCGCTCTGATCGCCGGAGTCGAGCACTCGACCACTCCACAGCAGATTGTCGACGATCAGGACGCCGCCTCGACGGAGGCGCGCGGCGATCACGGGCAGCGATCCCGGATAGCCCTTCTTGTCGATGTCGTTGAAGACGAGGTCGAAAGGCCCGGCCGTCGCGCGCAGCGTCTCCACCGCCTCGCCCACATGGAAGCGCACGACGTCATCGTACCCGAGCGCCGCGAGGTGCTCCCGCGCCTCCCGGGAAAGCTCCTCGTCCCACACCACGTGGTGCACCTCGCCGCCGCCGTTCTCCCGTACCGCCCGGGCGAACCAGGCCGTGGAGTAGCCGTATCCGGAGCCGAGCTCGAATACACGTCGCGCTCCGATCATCCGGGCGACGAGATAGCAGAGCTGCCCCGCGGCCGGCCCGATGATCGGAAAGCCGGTCTCCGCGGCCTGGCGCTCCATCGCCTGCATCTCCGCGGGCCGCGCGGGCACCAGTGCGTCTAGGTAGGCCGAGATCTCGGGAGGAACGATGTCCATGAGGGAGATTCCCTCCGATGCGGTGAGGCGGGGTTGCCCTGACTCCCGACTCTAGAACCCCGGCGGCCGCTCGCCCGCCACCCCGACTGCCCGCTCCATCGCGAGCCCCACGCGCCCGATGGTGCCTTCGTCGAACAATCGCCCCAGCAGCGTGACGCCGTGCGGTACTCGCCGGGGCGGCGAGAAGGTCGGGAGCGGATGCTTCGGGTCGGGGGCCCAGTCGCTCCGCGCCTGGGAGACGCTCACGAACCCCGCGCGGAAGGTGAGCGACGGGTGTCCGGTGAAATTCGAGATCGTGAGCATCTCGTCCCGCAGCGACGGGATCAGGAGCAGGTCCACCTGGGAGAAGACCCGAGCCATCTCGAGGGCGACCTGGCGCCGGAAGCGATCGGCCTGCACGAAGTCGACCGCCGAAAGAAAGCGGGACATCCGGAAGAGGTTGGGCCAGGCATCGGGCACCTGGACCTTGAGCTGGGCGGCCTGGCCGCTCTGGGTGAGCTCCTCGAAGGATGCGGCCGCCTCGCTGAACAGCAGGTGCAGGAGCGAGCCATAGGGCCAATCGGGAAGGCTCACTTCGACCGGGACCATGCGCAGCTTCCGGACGGTGGCGAGCGCCATGCGGTCCACGTCGGTCGCCGGGCTCTCCTTCATCCAGGCCGGGAAGTAGCCAACCCGAAGCCCAGCCACCGAGTCGGCCGCGTCATAGTCGAGATGACTCGGCAGACTCGAGAGGTCGCCCGCATCGGGGCCGGTGATGGCCTGGAGCACCAGCATCGCGTCCTCCACCCCACGGGTCATGGGACCGAGCTTGTCGAGCGACCAGCAGAGCGTCATGGCGCCGGTGCGCGCCACCCGGCCGAACGTGGGACGCAATCCGGTGACCCCACAGCGCATCGCCGGGCTCACGATGCTGCCTCCGGTCTCGCTTCCGATGGAAAACCCGACCAGGCCCGCCGCCGTCGCGGCGCCCGGGCCCGCGCTCGATCCCGACGCGCCTTCTTCCAGTAGCCAGGGATTCATCGTCTGGCCCCCGAACCAGATGTCGTTGAGTGCCAGCGCACCAAGACTCAGCTTGGCGATGAGGATCGCTCCCGCCTCGTGCAGCCGGTGCACGACCGCGGCGTCCTCCTTGGGCACCCGATTCCTGAAGGGCTCGGCGCCGTACGTCGTCGGGATGTCGGCCGTGTCCAGGAGATCCTTGACGCCGAAGGGAATCCCGTGCAGCGGCCCGCGATACTTGCCTGCCGCGATCTCCGCGTCGGCCTTCCTGGCCCGCGAGAGGGCGAAGTCCTTGGTGAGGGTGATGACGCAGCGGAGCTTGGGATCGAATCGTTCGATCCGTTGCAGGTAGATGTTGGTCAGCCGCTCGGAGCTGAGCTTTCGCCGTTCGATCCAGCGCGAGAGCTGCGTCACCGGCGCGAAAGCGATCGCATCGTCGCCGGCGGGCAGCGGTCCCGGATCGCCGGTGCTGCGGACAAATCGGTCGCGCGAGGGGCCTGCGGCCGAGGGGGAGAGCACGGGGTTCCAGCGCGTCGCGGGTGAGAGTCCGGGCTCGAGCGCCACCTTTCGCGGCCCGACCCGCCGCTCGAGGAGTGGGGCCAGGGACTTCCGCCAGCTCGCCGCCGCCATCTCGCGCTCGGCCGCACTGAGCGTCACCTGGGCGAGCTTCTCCGCTTCCGCGAAGGTTGAGGGGGATACCTCGGGTCCGACGGCAGGTGCGGTGCCGAAGGTCGGCGGGGCGCCGGGCGGTGCGCCGGCCGGTGCCGAGGGAGCGGCGGTCTCCCTCTGCTCGCCGCGGCACGCGGCGACGGCGCTAATGAGGCCAATCGGAGCCTGGATCAGGAACTGCCGGCGAGTGTTCACGATGGGGTCTCCATTGGGTGGTCCTTGGATCTACAGCTGCCCCCGCACCAGCGCCGCAATCCGCCCCTCGATCCGCTCCCACAGTGGGCGATGCCGCCATTCCTCCAGCGTGATTCGCCTCGAATGCCCGCGATCCTCGGCGAACACCCGTGCCTGCTCCTGCGCGAACCCGGCATCGAGCACGTTCAGGTTCGCCTCCTGGTTCAGCCGGAACGAGCGGTCGTCGAAGTTGGTGGAGCCCACCGAGACCCAGCGCTCGTCCACCACCATCACCTTGGTGTGATACATGGTGGGCTGGTACTCGTAGATCCGCACGCCGGCCTCGAGCAGCGGTCCCCACATCGCGCGTGACGCCCGGCGGACCACCTGCGCGTCCAGGATCGGTCCCGGTACGATGATCTCGACCTCCACCGCGCGCCGCCGGGCCTCGACCAGCTCGGCCACAGTCACCTTGTCAGGAACGAAATAGGCGTTCGCGATCAGAATGGTCTTCGTCGCGGATGCGATCGCCAGGAGATACATCAGCCGGACGCTCTCGCTGCCCCCCGCGGGCGAGCTCCGGAACGCCTGCGCCCACTCCGGGCCGACCGGGTCCAGGTCGGGGAAGTAACCGGGGCCGTCCAGCACCAT
>JBJMOX010000226.1:0-9799 GCA_045803515.1 Gemmatimonadales bacterium | reverse complement strand
TTGAAGTAGACGTACACTTCTTTTCCGGCTCGCTGGAGGGCAAGGACCCGGGCGGCCCAGCTCCGGAGCTGGGCCGGACTGAAGGCACCACCCGGCGCCCGGCCGGCGTGCATGCGGACGTAGACAAACGGCGCAGTGGTGACGAGGTCGGGTTGCACCCTGCCGCCCACCGGGATACAGAGCGCGACGCCGGAACGGCCCAGGCGGTCATATACCGCAGCGGTCTGCCAGCTCGGATGGCGAAATTCGATGACCCAGCGGCGCTCGGCCGGCAGCAGGGAGAGAAACTGGTCGAGCCGGGGAATGTCGGCCAGGAGGGTCGGCGGTAGCTGGAACAGCACGGGCCCGAGCTTGTCTCCCAGGGCGCTCGCATGCTCCAGCAGGAGCGCCAGCGGGGCGGCGGCATCTCGGAGCCGCAGCAGATGGGTGATGACCCGGCTCGCCTTGACGGCGAAGTGAAAATCCACCGGGGTCGCCTCCCGCCAGCGAGTGAAAGCATCCGGCGAGGGCAGCCGGTAGAATGGATTGTTGAGCTCGACCGTCCGGAACCGGGCCGCGAAATAGGCGAGCTCCTCCTTCTGTCGGAGTCCCTTCGGGTAGAACACGCCGCCCCGCCAATGGGGGTAGACGTAGCCCGAGGTCCCGATCCAGAGACGGTCCGGGCTTGAATTAGTCGCGGATGGAGCCATCATCCGTGGGTTGCCGGAGGGACGGCATGATGAACCCCCTGAGGGAGGACGTCGGATGCGGATCCCGCTAGGCCAGTCGGAGCGGCTCCTGTTGTTTGGCCGCAACTTTCTCAAGCACCCCCGAATGCTGGGCTCGGTGATCCCGAGCTCCCGGTTTCTGGTGAAGCGGCTGCTCGCTCCGGTCGACTGGACCCGCGCCCGGGTCATCGTGGAGTATGGGCCGGGGGTGGGGACCGTGACTACCGAAATTCTCCGGCGGATGGCTGCCGACGCGGTGCTGGTTGCAATCGAGACGAACGCCGATTTCGTGCGCTTCCTCGAGCGCCGGATCCAGGATCCGAGGTTTCGGCTGGTGCATGGATCGGCGGCCAACGCCGACGACGTGCTGGCCGGGGCCGGGCTGGAGCGAGCCGACTACGTGATCTCCGGCATCCCCTACACGACCATGCCGGAGGGGACGCGCGACCAGATCCTCCGGAAGACCCATGCTCTGCTGCACCCGCACGGCACTTTTCTCGTCTTTCAGTTCACCCGTGCGGTGCTGCCCTCCCTCCGCGGCTTGTTCGGGATAGTGCGGGAGGAATTCGAGCTGCGGAATGTCATGCCGGCCCGGCTCTTCTACTGCCGTCGGGACGCCGAGCGGCGGACCAGCTCCCGCCCGGCATCCCGGCCGCCGATCGCGGGGCCCTCGCCCTCGGTGGCCCGGCTCAGCGATTCCTGACGGTGGCCGTCTCGGGCGCCGTCATCACCGCGGACTCGGCGGCACGCCAACCGTCGGCGACGGCGCGATTGATCTCGGGGAGCACGTCCTCCCGCACCAGGAGCCCTTCCTGGCCGAGATACCGGATGACCGCCGGCGGAATGATGATGTTGAAGCGGACCATCACCTGGGCGTATTCGTTGAAATGCTGCTGCGCCAGGTCGCCGACCTCCCGGTCCTCCAGCGCGAGGGCCGTCGTGTGCAGCATGACGTAGCCGATCGTCGCCAGGCTCAGCGCGGTGTAATCGTCGCGCAAGTTCTTGGG
Source organism: Gemmatimonadales bacterium (assembly GCA_045803515.1). Taxonomy (GTDB): domain Bacteria; phylum Gemmatimonadota; class Gemmatimonadetes; order Gemmatimonadales; family GWC2-71-9; genus CAVVWJ01. The sequence goes on along the minus strand of JBJMOX010000226.1, from coordinate 8,085 downwards.
CAATCCTTCGGTGCGGAAGAGGTCGATGACGCCGGCCGCCACCCCCGCCACCGCCGACCCGGCCCGCTTCACGGCTTCGGTGACCCCGGCCGCCTTGCGCCGATCGCTCAGCATGCGGAGATCGCTGATGTGGTGCTCGATGGTGCGGTGGAGCTGCTTCAGTTCGGTAATGACGTCAGGATAGTCCTCCAGGTCCTTGATCTGTCCCTGAATCGCCTTCTCGATATGATCCTCCAGCGACAACATGTCCGTGATATAGCTGTTGATCGCTTCGGTCCGTTGGCGTGGCACGATGACCTCCAATGGCTATGGGAGAGCGGGCCTCGCGAACTCGACGCCGCTGCAGAGACCCCGGCGCGGACAATGGCGTCGGGGGAAATGGCTGTCTGTAAGGAGCATCACGCCGGCGGACCGGAGGACTGGCCGTGACCCGATACCTCGGCGCGCACACGATCGACAACGGCGGGATTCACCTGGCCGCGCTCCGCGCCGGCAGCGCCGGCATGACTGCACTGCAGATCTTCACCGCTATTCCCAAGTATTACGGGGACAAGAGCACCATCCGGCCGGAACGGGTCACCCGCTTCCGCGCGGCACTCGATCAGGCGGGCGTGGCACCGGCGCAGGTGCTAGCGCACGCCGCCTACGTGCTCAACACCGCGACGGCGGACGAGGCCAAGTGGGAGCGGGCCGCGGCCGGGCTCCGGAAGGAGCTGGAGCGCTCCTCCGCGCTGGGAATCGGCGGGGTCTGCTTCCATCCGGGCGCGGCCACCGACGGCGACCGCCTCGCCGGCGCCAAGCGTTGCGCCCGCGCGATCACCGCCGCGCTCCAGGCGGTCAACGGCCCCACACGGGTCCTGGTGGAGAACACCGCGGGTGCCGGCACGACGCTGGGCCGCACGGCGGACGAGGTGGGTGCCATTCTCGCCGGGGTGCCGGAGCCGCTCCGGGCACGGACGGGTTACGGCCTCGATACCTGTCATCTCTTCTCCGCCGGGCATGACATCTCGAGCTCGGCGGCGGCGCTGCAGGGCGTGCTGGACCAGTTCGAGGCGGCGGCGGGCGCGCCGCCCGCGTTCTTCCATCTCAACGACAGTGAAGGGGGGCTGGGCTCCAACAAGGATCGCCACGTGCTGATCGGAGAGGGGAAAATCGGACCGGAGCCGTTCCGCTGGCTGCTGCAGGACCCCCGCAGTGCGGGCGTGCCGCTCGTCCTGGAGACCCCGCAGCAGAATCCCGACATCGCCCCCGATGACCTGTCGCCCGACCCGTTCGACGTCCGGATGATGACACTGCTGCGCTCGTTCACCTGAGCGACGGCGGATTGCAAAGTCCCGGGAGCGGCGGAGAATCGCCCGGCACGATAATCGACAACGGTCCGCCTTTCGGAGCATCGGGGGTAGGCGGCCCCCATCCCCCCGGCTCGACTCAGGTTCAGGTGCCGTGCCGATCGGCCATGCCCTCATTCGACTTGAGGCATCCGGCACCAAAATCCCAGGCCTGCTCGAGCCGGTTTGGTGCCTGGTTCTTGCACTCGGGGCCGGTATGCCCAGCCGGCCCTTTCTCGTCGCGCTCGCCATCTGCGGATTCGCCGGCGCGCTCATGTTGACGCCCACCGTTCCCATGGCCACGCCGCCGCTGGCGCCGCTGGTCCCCCAGGCGATTGCCGTGAACGCGCTCGAGCCGGAGCTCGATGCGGCCGAGCCGCTCGACAGCGGCGCGCTGGAGCGGGAGGTAGTCTCGCGCTATCAGTATCGCCCCCTGGCCCGGCTCTTGGGCCAGCACACGCGGACCCCGGGCATGGCCGAGCGGATCGCGCGGGCGATCGTGAAGGAGGCCGGCCGGCTGCAGGTGGCGCCGAGTCTCCTGACCGGCGTGCTGCTGACCGAGAACCCGCGACTGGAATCGGGGACCGTGAGCAGTCAGGGCGCGATCGGACTGATGCAGGTGATGCACTTCCACGCGGGCACCTTCGACTGCGGCTCGGCCGACCTGCTCCAGGTCGAATCCAACATCTGCCATGGCGCCCGGGTCTTCGGGCAGTACCTGGCCCGGACCGGGGACGTGCACCGGGCGCTGCTGCGCTACAACGGCTGCGTCGTGAGTGCCAACACCCCCAACTGTCACCGGTATCCGAACAAGGTGATTCGGGCGGCGGGGCAGGTGCGTCGCCAGCTGCTGCTGTATCCGTCCTTCCTGCTCGCCTCAGACAGTGGGCGCCAGTCGGTCACTCCCACGGTAGCGATCAGCTCGCACGCGGACTGAAGCCAGAAAAAACCAGACGGCCCGCGCTCCCCGAGGGGAAACGCGGGCCGCCTGCGCACTGATTACCCGGAGTCGGGGAATTGGCTTCCCCGTTCTTCTTCCCTCGGCGACCGCTCACTGACGCGTGTGCGGTGTAGCCTCGGGAGCTCCGGCTTCCATCCCCAGATGGCTTGCGGCCTCCTGGTTCATCAATGCGAGCGCTGCAGGTCCGGCTGAATCGCGGATCAACCTCCTGCACGGCACGCCGCGGCGCAGCTGCGACGTGGGCGAGGCACGCGATTGGCCTCGTCACTCCTAGTCGAGGTGATCAGCTCTCAACCGGGGCGACAACATAAGAAGCGGCGTTCGCGCGCGCAAGAGCCGAATTTCCTTTCCACAGATGCATCCACACGCGCCAACATTCATCACCATTTCCACACGGCGTTGAGCTCAGGCCGGGTGCACAAATTCACTGCAAAAATTCACCACGGAGACACGGAGCACACCGAGGTCGCACGGACTGCGGGATCAGAACTTGAGCAGCTTTCTCAGCGCGTTCCCCAGCTTTCGTCCCAGGTCCTCGATCTGATCGATGAGCGGCGCGTGGTGCTCGCTGCAGATCCGGGTGGGCTCGGTTCCCACCTTGAACCATTCGCGCTGCGTGACCGGACACCATTGGTTGGCGAGATCGCCGTTGAAGGCATCGATGGTGCGGCTCACCATGCCGGCGGGTGGGCTCCAGGCTCCCGCGCGCGGGGGCTCGCGCCATCCCGCCAGGTAGAACGCCGCCCAAGCCGGCGCGGCGAGCCGTCCGCCGGAGGCGTCCGCCGCGATCGTCCGCGGGGCGTCGTAGCCGAACCAAACTCCCGCCAGGAGAGTGGGCGTGTACCCCACGAACCAGACGTCCGCGCCGTTATTGGTGGTTCCGGTCTTCCCCGCGACAGCCCCACGCACGCCGAGTTGACGGACCACCCGGCCGGTCCCGCCGTCGACCACCGACTCGAGCATCGAGGTGATCTGGAACGCCTCGGCCGGGCCCAGCACCCGCACTGGCTTCGGTATGGGCGCGCGCCAGAGCACGGTGCCGTCGCCGGCTTCGATTCGGCGCACCAGCGAGGGCGTGACCCGGAGGCCTCCATTCGCGAAGGGCGCGTAGGCCGCCACCAGCTCGAGCGGGGTCACCTCCGAGGCGCCGAGCGTGAGTGCCGGCACCGCGGCGAGCGGACTTCGGATCCCCGAGTGACGCGCGAGGTCCACCACCCGCCGCTCACCCACCGAGCGGCCGAGCCGAACGGTGGCCGCGTTGGCCGAGCGCATGAGCGCCCGGCGGAGGGTGAGCGGTCCGCCGTATTCGCCGCCGAAGTTGACCGGCCGCCAGATCTTCCCGCCTTCCTCGAGCTCGACCGGCGAGTCGTCGACCACGCTCGCCGGGGTGAATCCGGACGCGAGGGCCGCGGCATAGACGAAGGGCTTGAACGCGGAGCCCGGCTGCCGCCGGGCCACCAGGGCCCGGTTGAACCCGCGGCTCACCGCCTGCCGGCCACCGACCAGTGCCCGGATCTCACCGTTCCTGGGATCGAGCGCGATCAGCGCGCCCTCGAGCGGCTCACCCTGGCCGCGGTAGCGCGGGCCGGCGGCGCGCTCGATGGCGGCGGCCTGACGCCGAACGACGGCTTCGCCGACGCGCTGTGCGGCCGAGTCGAGCGTGGTGTAGACCACCAGGTCGCCCAGGCCCACGGGGTCGTCGCCCAGCACGGAGTCCACCACGGCGCGGACCGGGTCCAGGCCGTAGGACCGCTCCTCCCTGGGCTGCCATTCGGTCGGCGCCAGGCGGAGCGGCTCGCGCCGGGCGCGCTCCGCGACGGAGGGCGGGAGGTAGCCTTCCCGCGCCATGAGGGTGAGCACCAGGTCGCGCCGCCCGCGGGCCCGCTCGGGATGGCGGCGCGGAGCGTAGAACGAGGGACCGCGCGGCAGGGCCGCCAGGGTCGCCGCCTCGGCGACGGAGAGCCGGTCGACGCTCTTGCCGAACAGATCGCGGCTCGCCGCCTCGACCCCATAGGTTCCGTTGCCCAGGTAGATGACGTTGAGGTAGAGCTCGAGAATCTGCTGCTTGGTGAGCGAGTGCTCCAGCCGGCTGGCGAGCTGGATCTCGATCAGCTTCCGCCGCAGCGAGCGCTGCTGGGAAAGCTCGGGGACGAAGACGTTGCGGACCACCTGCATAGTGATCGTGCTGAAGCCTTCGCGGACCTGGAAGTGGGAGAGGTTGCGGAAACCGGCGCGCGCGGCACTCCGCCAGTCGACGCCGTGGTGATAGTAGAAGCGGCGATCCTCGACCGCGATGAACGCCGCGCGCACCTGCCGAGGCACCCGCGTGAGCGGCACGTTGACCCGGCGGACATAGGCCAGCCGCCCGATCGGCGCGCCCGCGCGATCCAGGATCCGTCCGCCCTCACTGGGCCGGAATGACTGGATCTGGGCGGTTGTCGGACACCCGGCGAAGCCGCAGGTGGCAATCCAGCCACCGGCGGCGAACGCCAGCGTGAGCAGAAGGGCGAGCCCCGCGAGTGCGAGACGCCGCCCGGTCAGCGCGGGAAGCTTCAGCTTGCCTGGGGCGCCCCGCCCGTTGAGCTGGATGCCGCGTCGGCGGCGGTCGGCGCGCCGTTCGAGCGGCTGCCCCGCTGGTAGCGGTCCCACTGCTCGCCGGCACGCTCGCGGACGGCATCGGCCGCCTCGCGGATCCGCTCCCGGGCCGGCGCCGCCCGATCACTGGTGATCAGGAGAGTCGCGGCCAGGCCGGCCGCGAGGGCGAGGATGGTGCCCAGCCGCCCCGAGCCCTCATCCTCGTCGAGCTCGTCTTCCTCCTCCTCGTCCTCGTCCAGATCGTCCTCGGCCTCCTCCAGCGCGGCCTGGCGCCGAGCGCGCAGCCGTTCCGCGCGCTCGCGGAGTCGCTCCGCGCCCTCCTTCACCCGTCCGGCACCCTCGCGAATCCGACGTCCGGCCTTGCCGCTCAGCTCCTGCACTTCGTCGTAGCCTTCGCCGAGATCTTCGCCCAGCGCCGAAAGCCGCTTGCGGAGGACCTTCCGGGTCTTGGTTCCGGCCTGCGGCGCGGCGAGAAGTCCGACACCTACCCCGATGGCCGCGGCCAGCACCAGCGCGCCTGCCGTCCCGCCGCGTCGTCCCCTTCGGCGGCTGCCCCAGGTCTCGCTCGAATTCTCGGTCGTGCTCTGCTCTGTCGCCATGCATCCTCCAACGCGGGCTCAACGCCTCGCAGTGCTTTCCGTAGGCTGCGTCCGGGCTGGCCCGGAACGGGAACGATTCGACACACTAATCAATCCGGGGGGTGAAGGAAATATCTTGCATTCCACCAGCGGCACCGGAAAAACGCGTCTGGGCGCGCCGGGACGGCCGAGCGGACGGCTGGGGCAGGACCCCTTCCCAGGCCGGTTCGGGCGTTCACCGATAAAGCATTGACATAGAAACAGTTACTCATCATGAAGGGGGCCTGGTGACCGGCCTCGCCAGGAGCCTCGAGCCAAGCAGCACGGAACTCGCACTTTGGCCGCCGGAATCCGAGCACCTGCCCCCATTCCACCCGGTATTCCGAATCCACCCAGGGCCCCGACGGGCCCGAAAACCGATCGAGCGTGGGCCATGTACCTCGTTGAGCTGAGGCCGGGCAAGGAAGAGCTGTATCGGACGGGCGACGAGCTTGCCGCCGCCATCCGAAGCGGCGACGTCGACATCCAGTCCCGGATCTACCATCGCGCCAGCTCGAAGTGGATCTCGATCACCATGCATCCGCAGTACAAGGCGATCGCGGCCGAGCGGCACCCCGCACCGGCACCGCTACCGCCACTGGAGCGGACCAGCTGGACTTTTTTCAACGCCGCCGCCGAGACGCTGGAGGGCGCCTCGGACCCGGAGACCGCGGGCGATGATACGCCCCACTCCGGGCGGACAGAAGGCGGCCTGACCCATCCCTGGCGTCGTCCCCTGGCGCTCAGCGTTACCGGTCTGCTCCTGCTGCTTGGCATCGAGCTCTCGTCTTCGGCTCCGCGTCCGCCCTGGTCGCCGCGGCAGGTCGCCCGGCCGGGGGCGACTTCGGAAGGGTCGTCGGTCCGCGAGCGAGTCGAGCCCGCGTCCACTGCCTCCGCCGAGTCGGGCCGCGAAGTGGTGTCGCTCGCCAGCAGCTCCCAGAGGTACCAAAGCTACTCTCAGCCGGACCAGGCCGATCCGGAGCAGGGCGGGTCGGTCGAGACGGCCCATGTGGACGCCCCGGCTCCCAGCGCTCCGGCGAAGGCGCCGTTTGCGTTGCCGAGCGCACCGGCGATCCACTCGAAGCAGCTCCGCGAGGTCCTGCCGGCCCAGCCGGCGGCGCGTGAGCACGAGAGTGCGGCGTCCAATGCGGCGTCCATCGATACCTTCATCCGCCGGTGGCGAGCGGCGCACGACTCGGCCCGGGCACGGCTGGAGGGCGGCATGCGGGTGGTGCGGCTCAACCAGCTCTTCGGCGCCTCCCGGCTCTCACCCAGCGGCGGCGTGGCCGAGACCCGGATGGGCATCGCCGGGGCGAGCAACTTCATCCGGGTGTATCGGCAGCAGCGCGCCACGATCGAGAAGGAGTACCAGGACTCGTTCACGGTGGCCTCCAAGCGGCTGGGCTGGTCGCCGGCCGCGATGCGCCGGTGGTACGGCCGGGTGGTTCCCAAGGAGTCGCCCGCGATGGTGGGGCTCACCACCTCGCTTCTCTCCGGGGTCGACAGCCTGCTGGGAGTGCTGGACGCGCAGGCCGGCGCCTACACCATCACGCCACGCACGATCCAGTTCGATGATCCAGCCGCCAAGGAGAGCTACTCGGCGCTTCGGCAGCGGATCGTCGCCACGGTGGACTCCGCCTCCGTCCTGATCGGTGCGGACTCGAGCACCCCGATGGGGTTCCTGCTCCAGGCCATCGGCACTACCCGCCCGCCGCTGGAGATCTGATCTCGCCGGCGCCATTGTCGGCGCCGGGTGTTCCAAGCAGCGCGCTCGGCGTTCCGCTCATCGCCCGCTCGGCCAGCTCCGGCTCGCCGCGGGCGATGAGTGCTTGGTAGGCGGCGAGCGGCGACACCCCGGACCGCCGGACCCCATGGTGGTCGCTGCCGACGAGATCCACCAGCCCCTCCTCCACCATCTGCCACGCCAGCTCCTCCGGCCCGGCCCGATAGTGGCCGGTGAAGCTGCCGGCGTTCACCTGCAGCAGCGCTCCCATCTCCCGCCAGCGGCGCATCAACTCCAGCGGGACGGTTCCCTCGAGGTAGCGATACCGCTCGGGATGGGCGATCACGATCCGGCGGCCGGCATCGCGCGCGGCGCGGACCACGTCGGTGTGATTCCCCTGAAGGTCGAAGCCGAACTCGACCAGCAGCGCGGCGGATCCGGCCAGCCCGACGTCGGTCCGGCCGGCGGCCCGGGCCAGGGTCGCGGCGTCCGGCGCCCAGATCTCCTGGCCCAGGCCGAGCGCCGGCAGATCGTCCCGCCCGGCCGCGGCGGCGACGAGCTCGTCGAAGGCGCGGCGGTGGAGCTCGAGCTCCCGGGTGATGGAGGCGTCGGTGCCGAGCCGAGGGAGGAGAAGATGGGGCGTGGAGACCAGCGTCCGCACCCCCTCCTCGAACAGGGCGGCCAGGCAGTCCAGCGACTCGTCGACGGACTCCGATCCGTCGTCCACCCCGGGTACGAGGTGATTGTGTAGATCGATGAACGGCGGCGGTGGGGGCACGAGATGGATCTTAACAGGGCGGGAAGGGCGGGAAGGTGGGCTGTCATCCCGAGGAGCGCCAGCGACGAGGATCTTGCTCGCGA
>JBJMOX010000225.1:0-4226 GCA_045803515.1 Gemmatimonadales bacterium | reverse complement strand
TTCGGGCCGCCGATCCGAACGCCGCGAGCCGGCTGCGCCAGGAGCTCACCCGGCTGTTCCAGCAATACAACGTCGCCACCGACGGCACCACCACAGTGGTGGGCGAATATCTGGACGTCCACGCACGAGTCGCACATGCGTAGGACAGGGTCCGACTTCGGCGGTTGCGCGAAACCGACTGCGAGCTTGCTGCCTTGCTGATGGTCCGAGCGCGTCGTTCTCCGTACCCTGGTATATGCGAACTGTTCTGCCAGAAACTCAAACCTCAGAGAGGGCATCATGGCTGGAAAGTCTGGCGGCCTGCTCGGCGCCGCGATCGTTGTTCTGACGTTGGCCGGCACCGCGTGCGGATATGACCGCGGCTCCAGCCCGACCGGCCCCGGCTACGGGGACAGCGCGGCCGTTGCCACCCCGGGAGGGTATGGGATCTCGGCGGCCGCGGGTCGGTCCGAGTTCCGGGTGTTCACCGCGACCGGCGACATCGCCGCGACGCTCGCGGAGTTCCGCACCGCGCTCGGCGATCAGCTGAATGTCGGCCCGGGGCCATTTGACGCCGGCCATCGGGAAATCAAGTGGGACGGCGCGCCGGCGGAGATGCCGGGCGACTTCTTCAACACCACGGTGACGGCTGGCGCGATCTTCACCACCGACGGCAGCGGGTTCCACAACAGCGACAATGACTTCGCTGACACCAACCCGAACTACGCCGACGACTTCAACGCCTTCAGCCCCTTCAAGACCTTCATGCCGATCGGCAGCGCGGAGCTGACCACCAGCTTCCGCATCCCCGGCACGGAGACCCCGGCGGCGACGCGGGGGTTCGGGCTCGTGTTTTCCGACGTAGAGCGAGTGGGGGCGGCGTCCATCAAGCTCTTCGACGCCGAGGGGCGGAGCCTGGGCCAATACCACGCACCAGTCCGGAGCGATGCGGCCGGGTTCTCCTTCGTCGGCGTCGTGTTCAACTCGTCGATCGTGGCGCAGGTCCACATCACCTCGGGCCAGCGGGCGCTGGGCGCTGACGTCCAGGACCTGAGTGACGGCGGCAATCGCGATCTCGTCGTGATGGACGATTACCTCTACGCGGAGCCGCAGGCGATCCGGTGAAGCGTGCTCGCGGGGTGCCCTGCGGGGCACCCTGTGAGCGCGTGCGAAACTCTGATTTTAGCATGTCCCAGGAGGTACCATGACCGCCATAACCGTCGTCCACTCCGATCACGCACCCAAGGTGTATGGTCCGTACAGCCAAGCGATAGTCGTGGGCAACCTCGTCTACACCGCGGGACAGATTCCGCTCGACCCGGCGAGCATGGAAGTCGTCGCCGGCAGCATCAAGGAACAGGCCACCCAGGTCCTCGCGAACCTGCGGGCTGTGCTGCGGGCCGCGGGTTCCGACCTCGACCGCGTGGTGAAGACCACGGTGTTCTTGGCCGACCTGGCCGACTTCGACTCGCTGAACGAGGTGTACGCCCAGGCATTTGGAGATCACAAGCCGGTGCGCTCGACCGTCGCGGTGGCGGGCTTGCCCCGCGGAGCTCGCCTCGAGATCGACGCGGTAGCCGTCAAGTAAGCGAGCGAGCGGCTCCGTCGCCGCGAGAGAGAGGCTACGTTGGCGGATCCCGTCGAAGCATTGATACTCGATCTACTCGAATGGATCGGTCCTCGATCCAGGCCCTATTCAGAGGTAATGGGCGCATGGCGCACCTCCTGCCCCCGTCTTCCGGTTTGGGAAGATGCCAATGAGCGTGGCTTCATAGGGCGTCATCTCGAAGACGGCCTCGAATTGATCTCTGTGACCGCCCTTGGGCGAGAGTTTCTCGCCAAGCATCGACCTCGTGACGCTGCGACGCCAGAGCAGGAAGTCAGGACGACCAGTCATTGGCGGAATCGGGTCCCGTTGGCAGACTGGTGCACGTCATCAACGCAAACCCATCAGCCGGAGGTGAACCAATGAGCCACCGAAGTGACGCCCTCGCCGATCGCCTGGAACAAGGGGCCCGCGCCCTCGCCAAGTTCGCAAGCGCGCTCTCGGATACGGAGTGGCACAGCCGGGTGCCCAAGGACGGGCGCAAGGTCGGCGTCGTCGTCCATCACGTCGCGACCATGTACCCGCTGGAGATCCAGCTGGCCCAGAAGCTGGCGGGCGGCGAGCCGGTCGCGGGCGTGACCTGGGATGCCGTTCACGAGATCAATGCCAAACACGCTCAGGAGCACGACGCCGGGACGAAGGAGGCGGCGCTGGATCTGCTGTCCCGCAACAGCGCGGCGGCCGCCGCCGCCATCCGGGCCCTCAGCGACGAGCAGCTCGATCGGGCCGCGCCGGTCTCGCTCAACGGCGATGCCCCGCTCACCTGCCAGTTCATGCTGGAAGATCACGCGGTCCGGCATAGTTATCACCACCTCGCCATTCTCCGGGCGACGGTGAAGCGGCGGGTGCCGGCCGCACGGGCGAGCTAGATGCCCAAGGAGGAGCGTCTATGCTGGAGCTTCGTCCCACCTGCGAGAACTGCAACAAGGCGCTTCCACCCGACGCGCTCGAGGCTCGCATCTGCACCTATGAGTGTACGTTTTGCGTCTCATGCGTCGATGGTGTCCTGGGCAACGTGTGCCCCAATTGTGGAGGCGGCTTCGTTCCACGACCAGTCCGGCCGTCGAAGAATTGGAAAAACAACAACTTTCTTGGCAAGGACCCGGCGAGCAGCACAGTGAGACACCGGCCGGTCGATCCCGAAGCTCACGCCCGGTTCGCCGCCGAGATCGGGCCTATTCCGCCCGAGAAGCGCTAGCCTGACTTAGAACGAGACCGACCCGAGCCAGCCGGCCGAGCTGACCTTGTCGAGATTCAGCGCGGGCAGCTTGTCCCGCAAGTCGTCCATGTTCTTGATCCGGTTTTCCAGCAGGAACGCCTGGGTGACGAGGGCTCCCGGGAAAACGACTTCCTTGCTGCCGAGCTGGCCGGCCAACTGGAGGGCGAGGGTGCGCGTGACGGCGGCGCCGACGGCTCTCGGATCCGTGGTGGCAGTCGCCTTCCAGGGGCTGTCCTTCTTCGTCATCAGCTCGATGTCGGCCTTCGAGATGTCGATCCCGTACACCGCGACCTTGAGCGACGGGCCATGCTGCTCGAGGGCGGAGAGGGTGGCCTTGGTCAGCTCGTCGTAGGATGCGAAAATCGCCTTCACCTGGGGATTGAGTTTCAGCACCCCGGCCACAAGTGGGATGTTGTCGGCCGCCACGGCTTTGGTGAACTTGCCGGTGACGAACTTCTGCTTCCACTTGTGTTCGGTGCGGAACTTCTTCCAGACGGCGTCGCGCCGATCGAATGGAGCGATGCCGAACACCGTGACATATCCCACCGAGATCCCGTCGCCCAGGTCCTTGGCCATCTGAGTGAGCACGCGGGTGGCGAGGTCGGCGTCGTTCTGCGCGGTCTGGACCGCCTTGGGGGCACACTGGGTTATCTCGATGTCGTACACGACGACAGCGATGCCGGCGTCAGTGGCCTTACGGATCACGGGGCACATGGGCCGGGCGAGACCGTGATCGACGATGATGCCTTTGACGCCGGACGCGATGGCCGCGTCCATGTCGCTGGCCTGTTTGGCGGGGTCGGCCTGCGCGTCGTAGGTCTGAATGTCGAATCCGGCCACCTTGCCCTGCGCGCGGGCGCCGGCGGTCCACTGCTCGAAGTAGTCACCAGCGCCGCTGTACTGGACGAGGGCGATCTTCACCGGACCTGCGTTGAAGGGAGCCGGCTTCTCAGCCGACACAGGGCCCGAGCCGGTGCGAGCCGCGCCCTGGCGCTCGCCGGCGTGGTCGTTGGAGCAGGCGAGCACGCCAAGCACGGTGCAGAGACCGAGGCGGGTCATCGTGTTTCGCTGCATTGAGGCACCTTTCGAGGTGTGGCCGGGCCGCGCCGCCCGCGGAGCGGTGCCGGTGTTCGCCTGACCATCGAGAAGTATGCCGGCTTGTCGCTTGAACGGGTAGCTTATAGTCCAGCCATGTGGCACCCCGAGCCCTTCATCAAGCATCCCATCCCGCCGACTCATCCTCCCAGCGCGCAGGAGGCGGGCCGGTCTCTCTGGTTCAGCGCTCTCCGCTTCGGCAGGCTCCGCCTGACGGAACGCACCTGGGTCCCGGCCATGGTCCCGTGGCGGGCCACCGACGATGGGTTGGTCACGCCGGAGGTCCTGGCGTGGTACGAGCGGTTTGCGCGGGGACAGCCCGGCGCG
>JBJMOX010000224.1:0-10682 GCA_045803515.1 Gemmatimonadales bacterium | reverse complement strand
CGCCCGGGTCTTCATCGACAACGCCTGATGGCGCGCCGGGCTTCGGCTACCAGAGCATCACGATCTTGCCGAAGGTCTCGTTCGATTCCATCGCCCGGTGGGCCTCGGCGAGCTCGGCCATGGGGTAGGTGCGCTCGAGCACGGGCCTGAGCGGCGCCGCGTGCTCGATCCGCGGATCGAAGAGCGGCAGCATGTGTTTGGCGAAGTCCCGAACCAGCGGAATCCGTTCGTCCAGCCCCCGGGTGCGCATCACCGTGCCGATGATCTCGAGGCGCTTGCGGAGGATGGCCCCGAGGTCGGCAGTGGCCCGGCCGCCCGCCAGGTGGCCCAGCATGATCAACCGCCCGCGGGGCGCCAGCACCGCGAGGTTGTCGGCGAAGGCGGGCCCGCCGAGAACGTCGAGGATGACGTGCACCGGATCGTCAGCCAGGGCCTCCCGGAAGCCGGTGCGACTGGTGTCGACCCCGTGGTCCAGTCCATAGACCAGCGCCCGCGCCAGCTTGTCGGCGCTCCGCGAAGTCCCCAGGACCGTCGCGCCGAGGTGCTTGGCGACCTGCGCGGCGGCGGTGCCAAGGCCGCTTCCCACGGCATGGATCAGCACGCGCTCGCCGGCGGCGAGTCGGCCGCGGGTCACCAGCGCGTCATAGGCGGTCAGAAAGACTTCGGGCACCGCGGCGGCTTCGGGGTACGACATACCCTCGGGAACGGGGAGCGTCTCGTCCTGATGAACGGTCACCAACTCCGCCTGGGCCCCACCTCCCACCAGGCCCATGACGCGGTCACCCACCTTCCACCGCGAGGCGCCACGCACGGCCTCGACTTCGCCGGCGTACTCCAGTCCGGGAATGTCGGCCGGCCAGCCGTGCGGCGCGGCATACTGGCCCCGCCGCTGAATCAGGTCTGCGCGGTTGAGCCCGGCGGCGTGCACCCGGACCCGGATGTGCTCCGGGCGCACCTCCGGCTTGGGGACATCGCCGATGCTGATGACCTCGGGGCCGCCCGAGCCGGAGTAGATCACTGCGCGCATGGGGAGCCTGACGCGTGGGTTGGAGGGAATGTCAGCGGAGCGGAGCTGTCATCCGCGATGAGCTGGCATCCACAAGGAGCTTTCATCGCGGACGGAACTGTCATCCCGAGCGGAGCGAGGGATCTTCTCCGCAGGATCGGTACTCCGCGGCGAGTGTCCGGCTCGGCGGGCAAGATCCCTTGTCGCTGCGCTCCTCGGGATGACAGCTTCGCTCACCGCATACTCCCCCGCACCTCGACCAGCACCTGGTCGAACTCCCCGATCTGAAAAAACCCGAGCCGCGGATACTCGAGGTCCACGATCACGTAGATTGTGACCGCAAGGATCGCGGCCAGACCGAGTAGGTGGACCCAGCTTCGCGACTCGCTCGCTCCCATGCCATATCCTGCGAGGAGCGCACAGAGGAGAGAGACCACGCCCAGCAGGCCATAGATGATGAGCGGGGGATGAAGCCTGCTCGATGCCAGCCGGGTGGTCGCGACGTCGAACATGTCGCTCTCGGCGGGCAGCAGCTGGCCGGCGAGCTGTGGCAGTGGCGCGTCGCGGACCGCCCTCACCGACCCGGTCCAGATCTCCTCCTGGAGAGCGGCGGCCTGGACGTACGCGGCGCGGACCTTCACCGAGTCCGGCATCGCGCGGTAGAGCGCGAGACGGGCATCGACGTACTGCCGGAAACGCTCCTGCAGCGCTCGTCGCGGCTCGGGGGGCAGGAGATCCAGCCGAAGGTAGGCGCTGCCGATGGCATTGGCCTCGTGAACCACCAGTTCGCGTCGCGCGTCGAAGCGGGACGCGGCGCCCGAGAAGGTGAATGCGAGCAGCAGGCCCATGAGGCCGAACACGGCGCCCTCGATCGCGCCGACGCCCTCGCCGGCGCTGTCGCCGTGCCGCCTCCGGTGGTGCTGCCGGAGGCGCCGCCCCAGCTCGAGGAGGACGACCATCCCGAGAAAGAGCCCGAGGGCGAACAGCGTCCCGGCGACGATTTGACTCATGGGAACAGGATGCAGTCGAGCGTCGTTCCTGGCTAGAGGCACTGATGGCAAACACCTACTGCGACATCGCTCCCGGGCACGAGTGGCACGGGCCCTACCACGACCAGGAGTACGGCTTCCCGCTTAGCGACGCCGCCGCGCTCTTCGAGCGGCTGGTGCTGGAGATCAACCAGGCGGGGCTCTCCTGGCTCACCATCCTCAGGAAGCGCGAGGCGTTCCGCCGGGCATATGGCGGGTTCGATCCCGCAGTCGTGGCGGCCTATCGCGCCCGCGACCGCCGGCGCCTGCTGGCGGACGCCGGCATCATCCGTAACCGGCTCAAGGTGGACGCGGCGATCGCGAACGCGGCGACGATCCTCGAGCTCCGGGCCTCCCATGGCTCCTTTGCCGGGTGGCTCGAGGCCCAGCATCCTCGGCCCAAGGTGGAATGGGTGAAGCTGTTCAAGCGGACCTTCCGCTTCACCGGCGGCGAGATCGTGGGGGAGTTCCTGATGAGCACCGGGTATCTCCCCGGAGCCCACGTGCCGACCTGCCCCGTCTACCGGAAGATTCTCGCACTCGGGCCCATGTGGGTCCGGAAGAACAGGGTGCCAGCCAGATAGACCTTGACGAGTCCCGTCCCATCGCGTACGGTAGCCAGTCCCTCCACCATCAGTGACCAGCACATGTCGTCTCGCATCGCGGGAAGCTTGCGTACCGGGTTCGAGTGGCTCGGCGATCGGGTCCCTCGCGTCCTGGTGGTCGGAGGTCTGGCAGCCGCGAGCTTCGTCGTGTACCGGCACATGCTTCACTCCCTGTCGAGCTGTTCACCCGACGCGCGGAACCTGCTCCCCATCGAATTGACCTTTTCCGCCACGCGACTGGCGGCGCTCAAAGCGCTGACCGGCGAACCGTGCCGTGGGCGGATCGGCGCGAGCTTCTTCCCCGACGACTTCGCCTTTTCGATTCTCTACGCCCTCACGCTCTCGGCGGTCGTGATGTGGGCGGAGCGATGCTTTCGCTACAGCGCTTGGGATGAGCCCGAGAACGCCGACCCGGACTCCCCGCCGGAGTGGCTGGCGACGTTCATGGTCTCAGCACCCATGTTCGCCGGTCTCCTGGACATCCTGGGCGAGAATATCCCGCTCATGCGGGCATGGAATCACATGCCCCCGGTACCGGACGGCGGCTGGAACACTCTGGTGATCGCCGAGTCGTGCGTCTCCGCGCTCAAGTGGGCGCTGATCGGCGCGGTGGGGCTCTGGATCGTCTTCCTGCTCCTGTCGGGCTGGCGGGGGCGAGTGCTGCGGCGGTCCCGCTTCAGCGTGCTGACCATCGTGCTGGGGGCGATCCCCCTTCTGCTCATCGACCAGGGGCAGGACGTGCTCTCGAGCATCGCGGAGGACCAGCGCCGACTCGCGCTCATCCTGGGCGTGTCGGCCCTGGTGGTCGCGGGGCTGGCCGCCTGGTGGTGCGCCCGGGTCCTGGTGCTGATCCAGTTTCCCGACGACCGGCCCAGAGACGAAGGGGGATGGGCGGAATTCTTCGAGAGGGAAATACCGCGAATGCTCGCGGTGGCGGTCATGCTGCTGGGTGCGGCCGCGCTGGCCCGAGCCTCGTCGCCCAAAACGCTGACATGGTTCACCCTCGGCGTGGCGGGAGCGTTCGTCCTGGGCACCTTGGCACGCTGGAAAGGGAGCGCCTGGCTCGAGAGGATCGGCGGGATTCTCCTGCCGGGGTGGCTCGACGCGATTCCCGGCCTGGCCGTGGATCTGGCCCAGGGCATCCTCATGGTGGTGGTCTTTGCTGCCGTCATGCACTTTGCGCCGGGGAGGGAGGACCCGGACCAGGTCCAGCGCGTGGCGGGCGAGTACCTCAAGCGCGCGGCCACTTGGGCCACCGTTCTTTCGGTCCTGGTCTATATCCTGGTCTACTACCGGCGCCGGGTCATTGCGGCGTACCGGGGTGACGCACTGAAGGCCTCTCGGACGATGCTGCCGGAGCGCCATTCGCCTGATGCAGTTCCCCGAATCTCGCGCGTGGTCGCGACGGTCGCGGCGGTCGTCTCGGCCAGCTTCTTCCTCTGGTTCCTCTACCGCGACGCCGTTCCGGCGGGCCGAACGATTGGAGCATTCGCGATCCTCTGCCTCGCCGCGGCCAACGCGGTGTTCCTCGGCAGCGTCACCGTGTACTTCGGACGCAGATACCGGGTTCCCCTGGTCAGCGGGGGAGTAGCGCTTGCGATCCTATTCAGTCTCTGGAATGACAGTCATCGAGTCGAGCTGATCGACTCCAGGGAACCGCCCCAGCGCCCGACGATCGAGGACTATTTCCGCGGGTGGCTGGCAGCGCGAGCCCAGGAGCACGCCGCTGGCGACACCCTTCCGGTCATCCTGGTCGCCGCGTCCGGCGGCGGCCTTCGTGCCGCGTATTGGACGGCACTCGCCTTGGGCACCTTGGCCGATCGCCGGCCGGCGTTTGCCCATCACGTGTTCGCCATCAGCGGCGTGTCAGGTGGGAGCCTCGGCGGGGCGGTGTTCGCTGCGCTGGTGAAGGACGCCGGCTCACCGCCGGACAGCTCCTGCCTGAGCGTGGGAGGCGACAGCAGCTACACCCATTGCGTCCATCGGATTCTCCGCGACGACTTTCTTTCGCCGGTGCTGGCCAAGATGCTGGCCCCGGACTTCACCCAGCTCTTCATTCCGGCGCCGATCTGGATCTTCGACCGCTCGCGCGCGCTCGAGCGAGGGTGGGCCGAGTCCTACCAGCATGCCGTCAAGGACGACGCCTTCTCACGCGGCTTCCTCGATCTCTGGCAGACGCCGGGAGCGGGGACGGCGGTGCCCGCCCTGCTGCTCAATGCCACCAGCGTGGAGTGGGGAAAGCGCATCGTCGCGAGTCCCTTCCGGACGGCGGGCACGCTGCTCGATGCCTACGACCTCCATGCGATGCTCCGCGCAGATATCGCCCTGAAATCGGCCGCCCACAACAGCGCCCGATTCACCTACGTCAGCCCCGCCGCCATGCTCAGGAACGATTCGGGCGCCGTGGTCGGGCACGCCGTGGATGGCGGATATTTCGAGAACTCCGGGCTGGCGACGCTTGGCGATCTGTACCACCATCTCAACGGGCTCGCCCTGCAGCCCGGCTATATGGATTCGACATCGCCCAGGCTCGGCGCGCTCCACACCGTGTTCGTCGTGCTCTATCTCTGCAACGATCCGGTCGCTTGTCCCGCTGAGCGGGCGGGAATCCTTCCGCTGGCGAGCAGGCCGGACCCGGGCACCGAGGAGCTCGGCCCGATCCGTGCCCTGGCGCACGCGCGGGAAGCCCGCGGCAGCCTGGCCCGCGCCGAGCTGGAGCACGAGAGTGGGATCGGCCGGTCGATGCGATTCCTCGAGCTCGATGTCTGCGCCGAGCCGACGAGGGCGGATACCTCCGCCGCCGACTCGACCGCCAAGGAGCGGGTCAAGTCCCCTCCGCTCGGCTGGCTCCTGTCTCCGACAGCCCGCAAGGTGATAGAGCAATCGCTCAGCCGGAGTGTGGGCCCGTGCGGAAAGCAGAACCAGGCGGCCCTGAAGGCGATTCTCGACACCATCGTTCGACCGAAGACCGGGAGCAGATGACCCGGTGCCGGCGAGTCAGCCGCGGCGGTTGACCCCTTTCGGGGGCGCTCGTAGGTTTGCCTCTCCACCGGCCGCGCCTCAGGCGCAGCGAGGCAGCATGAATCCGGAACTTCTCGCCCCCTTGATACCCATCGCCGCCATCGCGGGATGGGTCGCGGTCAAGATCGCGAAGATACAGGCCCAGAGCCGCGCCGCCGGTGTGGACCCTGATACCGCCGGCCGCCTCCAGGCGCTGGAGCAGGAGGTGGGAGCGCTGCGCCAGGAGATGGTCGAGGCCCAGGAACGCCTGGACTTCACCGAACGGCTGCTGGCGCAGCAGCCCGCCGACCGACTCAATCCGCCCAAGTAGCCTCGACGGCGTTTCGGAGGATGCCGATGCCGCGAAATGTCAGTTGGGCCGCCCTCCTGCTGGTGTCCGCCTGCTCACCCCCGCCATCACACCCCGCCCAGCTGAAGCCGCAGTACGGCGCCTGGGGATTCGACCTGGCGGGGGAGGACACGACGGCCCGGCCGGGCGACGATTTCTTCGGCCACGTGAATGGCGGGTGGCTCGGCCGCACGGCCATTCCGGCGGATAAGGCGAGCGTCAGCCTCTGGGACCTGATCAGTGACACGACGGAAGCTCGCCTCCGCGCGATCATGGACGCGGGCGCCGCCAAGGCGGGGCGCGATCCGAGCGACCTCGAAGGGAAGATCGGCGCCTATTACAAAGCCTTCATGGATTCGGCCGCTGTCGAGACACTCGGCGCCGCCCCGCTCGCACCGCATCTCGCCCGGGTCCGCGCGGCCGCCACCCGCGGTGCCATCGCGGCACTCATGGGCCGCACCAATCTCGCGTTCGACGGCGCAATCTTCAGTACCTATATCGACGTCGATCTCAAGAACCCGAAGATCTACACGGTCTATCTCAACCAGGCGGGACTCGGTCTTCCCGACCGGGACTATTATCTGAAGCCCGAGTTTGCGGCGCCCAGGGCGGCCTATGAACACTACGCCGCGACCCTGCTTCACCTGATCGATTGGCCCGATCCGGACGGCCGCGCCAAGGAGATCGTCGCCTTCGAGAAGGCGATTGCCCAGGCGAGCTGGACCAAGGTGCAGCAGCGCGACCTCAACGCCGAGTACAATCCGATGACCGTCGCCGACCTGGTCTCGTTGGCGCCCGGCTTCGACTGGAACAGCTATCTGGAGAGCGCGGGCTTGCCACGTCTCCCCCGGGTCGTCGTCGGGGAGAAGAGCGCCTTTCCGAGGATCGCCGCCGTCTTCGCCAGCACGCCGCTGCCCACGCTGCAGGCCTGGGAGGCGTTCACCATCGCCGACAACGCCGCGCCATTCCTGTCCCGGGCGTTCGGCGATGCGTTCTTCGAGCTGCGGCGGAAGACCCTGGCCGGCCAGCACGCACAGGCGGCGCGCTGGAAGCGGGCCGTTCAGGCGGTCGGCGGCGGTGACTTTCTCGCCGGCAGCCGGTTCGAGCGCTTCGGCAGCGTCGGCTTCGGCGTGGGCGAGCTGTACACCGCGAAATACTTCCCCCCCGGCGCCAAGAAAAAGATCGAGGAGCTGGTCGCCAACCTGATGGCGGCTTATCGGGCACGCATCGAGAAGCTCGACTGGATGGGTCCGGCTACCCGGCAGGAAGCCCTGAAGAAGCTCGAGACCTACACGATCAAGGTGGGCTATCCCGATCATCCGCGGGACTATTCCAGGCTCCGGCTTCGCGATGACGATCTGCTGGGAGACGCCGAGCGTGCCGGAGCCTTCGACTGGCAGTTCTATGTCGATCGGCTGAACGGCCCGGTCGACCGCACCGACTGGGCCATGACGCCGCAGACCACCGATGCCTACAACGGCTCGCTGCGCGACATCGTGTTCCCCGCCGGGATCCTGCAGCCCCCGATCTTCGATCCAAATGCGGACATGGCCGTCAACTATGGCGCCACGGGCAGCGTCATCGGCCACGAGCTGACGCACGGCTTCGACGACGAAGGCCGGAAGATCGACGCCGAGGGAGCCTTGCGCGACTGGTGGGCACCCGCCGATGCCAAGGCTTTCGACGCTCGTGCGAAGGTGCTCGCCACCCAGTATTCCGCATTCGAGCCACTCCCCGGTCTGCACCTGAACGGCAACCTGACTCTGGGTGAGAACATCGCCGATCTGGGTGGCGTGACCCTGGCGCTCGACGCGTACCGCGCCTCGCTGCACGGCCGCCCGGCGCCGGTGCTCGATGGACTGACCGGTGATCAGCGGGTGTTCATCGGGTGGGCCCAGGCGTGGCGCGGTAAGGTGACCGACGACGCCCTGAAGCGGCAGGTGGTGAGCAACCCGCACAGCCCGGAGCGGTTCCGCGTCAACGGGCCGCTGCAGAACATCGACGCGTGGTACACCGCGTTCGAGGTCAAGCCGGGAGACCGGCTGTACGTCGCGCCGGAGAACCGGGTGCGGATCTGGTGAGATACAAGCCCGCGAGTCCAGCCGTCGCGTTCGTCGCAACCCTGGTCCTCGCAGCTCCGCTCGCAGGCCAGACCCTCGATTCGGCCCGAGCGCGCCGCGTCGACAGCGTCTTCGCCGCTTACGCCTCCACCAAGTCACCCGGGTGCGCCCTGGCGATCACCCAGCGCGGCAGCATCGTCTATGAGCGCGGGTATGGCATGGCCTCACTCGAGCAACAGGTGCCGATCACTCCCCGCACCGTCTTCGATCTGGGATCCGTCTCCAAGCAGTTCACCGCCGCGAGCGTGCTGTTGCTGCAGCTCGACGGGAAGCTCTCGCTCGATGATGACGTCCGCCGGTACCTCCCCGAGCTTCCGGCACTGAGCGGCACCGTCACCCTGCGACAGCTGATCACCCATACCAGTGGCTGGCGTGACTACAACGACCTCCTGGTGCTGGACGGATGGGACGAGCGAGACCATACCACCGATCGCGACGCGTGGGACTCGTTGAAGCGCCAGCGTGCGCTCAACTTTCCCCCGGGGTCGACCTACCGCTACAGCAACACGGGCTACTTCCTGCTGAGCGAAGTGGTGCGCCGGGTGTCGGGGATGTCGCTCGCGACCTTTGCCCGCAACCGCATCTTCCAGCCGCTCGGCATGCACCAGACCCGGTTCCTGGACGATACCCGCCAGGTCGTGCCAGGTCGCGCGACGGCGTACGCGCCGGCCGAATCCGGCTTCGTGGTCGAGATGTCCAACTGGGACCAGATCGGCGATGGCGGGGTGCAGTCGAGTGTCGAGGACCTCGCCAGGTGGGACGCCAATTTCGACAGCGGCGCGGTGGGCGGTCCCCCGCTCATCAACCTGCTGACCACCCACGGCCGCCTGAAGGATGGAACCGAGATTGCCTACACGGCCGGGTTGGTCAGCCTCATGTACCGAGGTGTGCTGCGGGTGAGTCACACGGGTGCATGGGCCGGGTACCGCAGCGCGATCACGCGCTATCCTGCCCAGCGGCTCGGCATCCTGCTGACCTGCAACCGGGCGGACGCGGCGACGAGCACCCTGAGCACCGCGGTGGCCGGGGTGTTTGCCCCCTTCGCTCCCCTCCGAACCATCGCCACGGCCGCCGGGACGCACCACGACGGCTTTTACCTGAGTGGCGCGGACGGCACGACCTTCACTCTGGAGTCTCGCAACGATACGCTCGTGCTCGTGTCGGGGACCCAGCGCACGCCGCTGTCCGCCATCGGTGAGGACACGTTCGAGAATGCGTCCGGCTCCCTGCACCTTCGCTTCGAGGGAGAGCGCCTGATGGCCACCGCGCTTGGCGACGTCACCGATACCCTGGCTCGCACCGAGCCCGCGACGAGCCTGCCACGAGAGCGGACGGCCGAATACGTCGGTACCTATGCCAGTCCGGAAGTCGCCACTACATATCAAGTCGTCGCGCGTGACAGCAAACTCTACCTCCGTCTCTCCCACGGAGACGACATTCCGCTTTCCATCGCGTTTGCGGACGGCTTCACGTCGGACGCCTTGCCGACGCTGCGGTTCCTGCGCGGCGCCGGCGGCCGCGTGACGGCGATGAGCTTCACCAATCGTGGCATCCATGATCTGAGGCTTCAGCGAAAGTGAGCCGGCCAACGTGCACGACCTCCTGACTCGGTTGCAGGCCGCTGTCGCCGATCGCTACCGGCTCGACCGCGAGCTGGGTGCCGGCGGCATGGCCACGGTCTACCTGGCCCACGATGTCCGGCACGGCCGCCCGGTGGCGTTGAAGCTGCTGCGTCCCGAGCTGGCGGCCGTGATCGGCGCCGAGCGGTTCCTGGCCGAGATCCGGACGACGGCCAACCTGCAGCACCCGCACATCCTTCCGCTGTTCGATTCGGGCGAGGCCGACGGCTTCCTCTTCTACGTCATGCCCTTCGTCGAGGGCGAATCGCTCCGCGACCGGCTGACCCGCGAGAAGCAGCTTCCGGTCGGGGAGGCCGTCCGCATCGCGAGCGAGGTAGCCAGCGCGCTCGACTACGCCCACCGGCACGGCGTGATCCACCGGGACATCAAGCCGGAGAACATCCTGCTGCACGACGGCCAGGCGCTGGTGGCGGACTTCGGCATAGCCCTGGCCGCGAGCAGAGCCGGCAGCACCCGGATGACCGAGACCGGGATGAGCCTCGGCACGCCGCATTACATGAGCCCCGAGCAGGCGATGGGCGAGCGGGAGATCGGTCCCCGTAGCGACGTGTACGCGCTCGGCGCGGTCACCTACGAGATGCTGGCCGGCGACCCGCCGTTCCTTGGCTCTACCGCCCAAGCCATCGTCGCCAAGGTGATTACGGAAAAGGCCCCGCCGCTCACCGCCGCCCGCGACACCGTGCCGCCCGCGGTGGCCGCCGCGGTGCACCAGGCGCTGGCCAAGCTCCCGGCCGATCGCTTCGCCTCGGCCGCGGAGTTCGCCTCGGCGCTGGCCGGACGGATGCCGGCGGGCAGTGATTCCGGGGCCCTGCAGGCGACCACGGTCTTATCCGTCCGATCCTCCAAGGCGAAGCTCACCCCCCCCCCCCACCCCAGGGGCCACCGCGCACTCACGGGCCTGGGCAGCCCCGCACACCAGCGGCGCGAACGGCGG
>JBJMOX010000223.1:0-2639 GCA_045803515.1 Gemmatimonadales bacterium | reverse complement strand
TTCGAGCTCGAGATCGCGGGCACCGGCCCCGAGGAATCGAGGCTTCGAGGACTGGCCACGAGCCTCGGCGTGGCGCAGGAGGTCACATTTCGGTGGCCGCGCAGCGAAGCCGAGGTCGCGACGCGGTATCGGGAGGCGGACCTCTTCACTCTGGCACCGTCGGCAGAATCCACCGGCAGCCGGTTCGCCGAGGCCCTCGCCTCGGGGCTCCCGGTCGTGGCGAGCTCGGTGGGTGCCATTCCGGAGATCGTGGAGCAGGGCAACAATGGCCTGCTGGTCCGGCCAGGGGACGTCCGGGCCATTGCCGACGCGATCGCCCGGCTGGCGGGTAATCCTCAACTGCGCCGGGAGATGGGCCGCCGCAACCGGCTCAAGGCCAAGGCGACTCTGGACTGGAGCCGGATGACCGAGCGCTATCTCTCGATCTACGCCGGGGTGCAGCGCCGCCGCCTGGCGCCGGCGCGGCCCGCGGAGACTCCGTCCAGCATCTGGTGATCGGCAGCTTCATCCTCCGTTGGTTGACAGTCGGCGCGATGGGCGTAACTTCCCCCCATGCCTCGCCAATCTCTCACACGGTCCATGCCGCGCTGCGGGTGTACCGTCCGGTGCGGAACCGGAGGGTAGGCGTCGGCCTCACGCTGGATCCACGGATCATCGAGTCTGGCCGGCCGCGCTCCCTCCCGGGTCTGCGGCCGGTTTTTGCTTTTCCACCAAGGAGGATACATGGCAACAGCTCAGGCAGCGCCGCCGGTCACACCGATCGAGCAGCGCGGCTACGCCCACCCCGAAGTCCTGGTATCGACTGACTGGGTCGCGGCCCATCTCACCGATCCCAAGGTTCGGCTGGTGGAATCCAACGAAGACATCCTGCTCTACGACACCGGGCACATTCCGGGAGCGGTGAAGATCGATTGGACCACCGATCTCAACGATCCGGTGGTGCGCGACTACGTCGACCGCGAGCGGCTCCAGAAGCTGCTCCGCTCGAAGGGCATCAACAACGACACGACGATCGTCTTCTACGGCGACAAGAACAACTGGTGGGCCACCTACGCGCTCTGGGTGTTGCAGCTCTTCGGGGTGACCAACGCCAAGATCCTGGATGGCGGGCGGCTCCGCTGGGTGGACGAGGGTCGCAAGGTCTCGACCGACGTGCCCACCTACCCCGAAGGCAACATCACCATCGGCGAGCGGAACGACAGCCGGATCCGCGCCTTCCGGGACGACGTGCTGGCGCACCTCAAGACCAAGGGCCAGCTGGTGGACGTGCGGAGCCCGGAGGAGTACCGGGGCGAGAAGACCCACATGCCGGAGTATCCCCAGGAAGGCTGCCTCCGGGGCGGGCACATTCCCGGCGCCAAGAGCATTCCATGGGCGAAAGCAGTGGATCCGGAGACCCATGCCTTCCGTACGGCGGCCGAGCTCAAGAAGCTGTACGAGCAGGACAACAACCTCAAGAAGGACCAGGAGACGATCGCCTACTGCCGGATCGGCGAGCGCTCCTCGCACACCTGGTTCGCGCTGACCTATCTGCTGGGGTTCGACAAGGTGCGCAACTACGACGGCTCCTGGACGGAGTGGGGCAACGCCGTGCGGCTGCCGGTGGAGAAGCCGTAGCCCCGGAGTTCCTCTGTCGTTGGGATGCGGCCGGCCCTGCTGATGAGCGTGGGGCCGGCCGCACTGTTGTGGCTTCGCCGCCTCTCGGACCCCGTGCGACAATCGACACCACACCGCTAGCTCCGTGTGCCGCAGGCGGATGCGATTGCTGAATCGGTTGGCATCACCCCTGCATTAGTCCTCACCGCACATATCTCCATATCGCTCGACTCGCGATCCGGCCCCCGGTCATGGGGGCTCCGCGTCGCACCGCCCGCAGGGCGTAGCCGGAGGCACACTCAGCCTCCTCGCCCCGCCGGAATGGGCGTCCCTGTCCGTCTCTCAGGAGGGATCGTCATGAACCGCGCCCGTCTTCTGGTCCTTGCCTTCGCCGCACTCGCTGCCGGGGGCTGCGCCGACAACATCCTCAAGGAGCGGCCGGCGACCCGGACGGTGAAGACCGCGCCGACGAACAAAGTCGCCTTCTCGGTGAATTCCAGGGGACAATCGACGGTGTGCGGGTCCTACCGGCGGCAGCTCGCGCAGATCAAGCGCGCGGAGCTCAAGGCCGCGGGACAGCAGCTCAATGAACTCAAGGCACGGGAGCTTTCACTCAACGCCGTGATCGCCGACGCCTGCGAGTAACCTCCACCGGATCGACCATGTCCCTGACCCCTCGCGCCTGGATCTCGGCGCTCGCGCTCGCCGCCGGCTTCGCCCTTCCCACACCGGCCGCCGCGCAGAAAGCGCTGGTCTACTGCCCGGTCTCGATCGACGCCGCCGGATGTGGCGCGATCGTCACGGCGCTCGGCGCCGACGCGACGCTCTTTCCGGGAGGGGTCGACGGCGGGTACGACGGAACCCAGGGCACGGTGGATCTGGCGACGGTCGATCTGGCGGTGTACGGCGCATTCCTGGTCCCCTCGCTGGCCGATGGGGCCGGGGCCACGCCGTACGGGCTGCTGCGCAATCCGACCATTTCCGCGCGGCTCAAGGCGGCCTTCATAGGGCGGGTGGCGGTGTGGTCGGGCACGCCGGACGTG
>JBJMOX010000222.1:0-19930 GCA_045803515.1 Gemmatimonadales bacterium | reverse complement strand
GGGGGGCGTGGTGACCCGCACTACACTCTTCCGGTCAAGGCCAAGAGCCAGCGCGACCACGCCGGAAGCGGCGCCGCGAAACAGGTCGCGCCGGGAGATTGGACCGCCGCCACATTCTTCGTTCCGAACGGCCAGCCGCCGGCTCATCGGAGCACCACCTCTTCGATCGCGTCGAGCAGGTAGCCCATCTGCCGGGCACTGTCGGTCACGAATCGGAAGCTGCGCTCCCCGGTCTTCTCCAGCTTGAACTCGGACAGCTCGGTCACCCCCTTCACGATGCTGTCCGAATAGGTCTGCCGGAGCTTGAATTCGACCCGGTACGGGCGCTCCATCGTGAGCGGCTTGAAGTCGCCGCGGAGCTCGCGGCGCACCGCCTCCGCGGCGGCGGTGTGGAGCATGCGGCGTACTGTGGCCGGGCTGTAGGTGATGGCCGCACTCCGTCCCACGGCCTGCTTGACCACGACGCCGATGAAGCCGTTGGCGAGCATCTCCCTGGTTTCCTCGATCAGCACGTCGTCGCCGCTCACCAGTGACACCGACACCCCCATCTCGCCCGCGATCAGGGCATTGAGGCCGACCTCGTTCAGCCGCGTGCCGTTCACCGTGAACGAGTCGAATGCGAAGTTGTGCGCCAGCACGCCCGGGCTCCCGGCGTTGGCGTGGGCGCCGGTGAACATCAGGGTGCCGAAGGTGCTGTCGAGGCCGGTGATCATGACCAGCGGCTTGGGGAAGCCGCGCACCAGGATCGCCGAGCTGTCGAGTGCCCAGGGTAGCACGTTGGCGAACAGGTTGCCGCCGTGACCCTCGTTCACCACGAAGCTCCGCGCGCCCGCCCGGCGGGCACCGCGAATGGTCGCGTTCACTTCCTGGGTGAGGAGCATGCGGAAGTGATCCCAGTAGTCCGGGCTGGTGAGCGTCTTGTACCGGTCGCCTTCGTTGCCGGCGATCACCTCGTGAACGCTCACCACGCTCCCCATGCCCTCCATGTCGGGCACGATGAACACCCGGAAGCCCGTCTCGTGCGGCACCCGCTTGGCCCGGAATTGGGCGGTGTGCTCCGGGTTGGGAGCCTGGGCGTGCAGCAGGGAGGTCAGGCACAAGAGCCCGAGCAGCGGAAATCGTCGCATCGCTCCTCCGTCACACTCCTCGATCGCATAGCGAACCCCTTCCCGCCCCTGCCCCGACTGCTTCACCCCGCCGTAGGGCGCATCGAGGAGAAACGCGTACGGCTGACTCTGAGTCGAGCGGTCATGCGATGAGACCTCGGGCGGCTGGGGGGCCTTCAAGAGTAACACGGAATCAGGATCACGAGAGGGATTGGAGACCCGGGAGGGAGGCCGGCAATTGGGGTAGCCATGGCCAAAAGGGCGATCGTACGGGTGGTCTCCGACTGCGCGGGAGTACTAGGAGTCTTGCACCCCGCTATCGAGCGGCTCGGCGGCCGGTGCTCAACGCCCCCTCGACCACGTGCAGCAGTTCCTCGCCGGAGAACGGTTTCCGGAGCACCTGCCAGGCGCCCAGCAACTTGGCCGAGCGGAGCAGATCATCCACCCGCAGAGTGCGCCCGCCACCGGACATCAGGATGAGGGGCGTTGCCGGGGCCGCTCGACGGATCGCGCCGAGAATTTCAAACCCATCCATTTCCGGCATGACCACGTCGCTGATGACCAGGTCCGGGCTGCTGCGAATGAAGAGAGCGAGACCCAGCTTGCCATCGGCGGCCTCGAGCACTTCGTGCCCCGCTTCGCTCAGTTGTTGGCTGATGATTGCGCGGACTGTGCGGCTGTCATCGACTACCAAGACTCGAGCCATAGCTCAGCTTCTTATTCCTTCCGTGCCGCGCGTGGTCTGCCCTCGTTGAGGGACAGTATCGGCAGCGGCGCGATGGATCTTGAGCCGAGGAACCGAGATCTGCCCCCGGTACCGGCGACAGTGGAGACGGACCCCGAGGACCCAACTCGTGTGATGCGTGCCACAGTCCTCCGACGAATCAAGGGCGATCATGAGTCCGCGACAGGAGTTACCGAACTGTCACGCGCCACGAGCGTGGCGCAGGAGGAAACCATGCCAGAGAAACAGACACTCGAACGGGCCCGGAAAGACGCGCGGAAGGGGAAGTCCCCTTCCACCCAAGCCGGCGAGTTCGTACGCGAGGAGATGCACCACGTTCGCGAGGGGAAGCACGGTGCGCGCTCGACCAAACAGGCGATCGCGATCGGATTGTCGAAGGCCCGCCGCTCCGGCGTCAAACTGCGCCCTCCCAAGAAAGGCACCGCCTCCACCAAGACCCGGCGGAGCGCCGAGCGGGCCTACAGCGCGGGCCAGAGCGCCCGCAAGCGGAAGCCATCGGCCAAGCGCTCCCGCGCGATCAAAGGTGCGCTGAAGCGCGAAGGCCGGAGCGCGGCGTCAGGCCGCGCCCTTTCGAGGCAGGCCCGGTCGGCCGCACGGCGGCGCACCGCCACCAGCCGCTCGGCAGCAGCCAGGAAGGCGGCGCGCACCAAGGGCAGGTCTGGACGGTCGGCCGCGGCGAAGAAAGCCGCAAGGACCCGTTCCCGGCGACGGTGAGCCGGGCAGATGCTCGTCCTCCCCGGCGCCGGACTCCTCGCGTCCGGCCGGGGCGACGGGCATCTACTCCCTCCCCTGCATTGCCGGACATCCCCTGCTCCGGTGTAGCTTTCCGGACAGTCCTCAGACCCCAGGCGTTCTGAACGGGAGCACGGGAATGGTGCGCAAGACGCGAGAGCAGGTCTGGCGGGAGCTGGAGGAGATGGGGGAGGACGATGTTCGCCGACGGCTCGATACCAGGCCGAACGACGTCGAGGAGCCCGGGCTGGTCCGGGAGTGGTTGGCACAGCGGGATCGGGTCGCGGCCGCCCTGGCGACCACCTCTAGTGAGCTCACCGCGCGGCAGGCCGGCCGACCGATCCGGATGGGCCGGGTGCTCGGATCCGCGGCCCTGCTCGGCGTTGCCGCGATCGCCCTCGGCTTCCTGCTCGTGCGGCGCAAGCGCTGATCTTCCAACCGGCCTCGCCGGCATCTGGCGAGGGGGCAGGACGGTTGATTATCTTCCTTTGCCCCCGATACACCCTCCGCACCGATTCGTAGAATGCAAGCTACGGTCGCCTCTTTTCGGCCGGCGGTCGCGCTCCGCCAGGCGTGGCTCGATCCGGCCTTCGCGACGCTGTATCCGGATCTGCCTTCCGGCATCTGGATGACCGCCGCCAGTGCCTCCAGCCTCATCGTCTCCGCCGCCCTGTCCGGGAGCACTCCGTGGGCGGACGACGGTCCCAGGATTCTCTCCGACGCGCATTTCAGGTTTCGCGGTGGACGCGCCCGGAGCGCCGAGTGGAACGGCGTGGTCAGCAGGGGAACGGATCCGTAGTTCCATCTCCACCGCGACCGCGGCCTCGGTCAGAGCGCTGCCGGCTCGGTAAACTCGCTCAGGAGGATCCCCAGCTCCTCGACCCCGCGATGCAGCTCTGCGCAGACCTCGGCCGCTCCGTCAAGACTCCCGGAGCGGCCGATCTGTTCCAGTCGGAGCGCGAGCTCGAATGACGGCGTGTGGGCGAAATTGCCGACCGATCCCTTGAGGCTGTGCGCCGCTCGCTGCACGGCGTCCGCGTCGCCGCGAGAGAGGCCCTGGTCCAGCTCGGCCAGGAGCACGGGAAGATGCTCCAGGAACGCGCTCGCCACCTCCCGAAGCAGGTCGCGATCGCCCATGAAGCGCTCCAGGATGTCGGTGGCGACGGCGGGCGCCGGCACAGGGCCTTCCACCTGCCGACTGGGCCCGCCAAGCTGGTCGACCAGCGCATAGAGCTCGGCCGCGTGCAGCGGCTTGGTGGCGTAGCCGTCCATACCGGCCTTGAGGCACAGCTCCCGATCGCCCGACATGGCGTGGGCGGTGAGCGCCGCGATGGGCACGTGACCACCCCGGCCGCGCTCGCGCTCTCGGATGAGCCGGGTGGCTTCCAAGCCTCCCATGACCGGCATCTGCACGTCCATCAGCACCAGATCGAAGGACTCTGTCTCCAGCAGGTCCACCGCGATCCGGCCGTTATCCGCGACCCGCACCTGATGACGCCGTTTGGCCAGCAACCCGACCGCAAGGCGCTGGTTGACCGGATTGTCTTCGACCAGGAGAATGCTCAGCGGCTTCGCATGCTGGGTCGCTTCCGCCGCCCGGGCCGGGACAGGCTGGTACTCCGCCGCCCCCAGCGCCTGGCACACTGCCGCGTAGAGCTCGCCCTGCCGGATCGGCTTGGTGACGTACGCGGCGAGACTGAGCTCCCGGCAGCGGACGCTGTCATCACGATGGGTGGAGGAGGTCAGCATCATGATGACCGCGCCGGCCAGCCGCGGATCGGTCCGGATCTTCTCGGCCACCACGAAACCGTCGAGGTCCGGCATGTTGGCGTCGAGCAGGATCAGCGGGAACCCGTGCCCCGCCTGGGCCGCCTCGCCCATACGAAGCAGGGCCGTGGTCCCGTCCTCGGCCACCTGGGGTCGCATCCCCAGCCGCCCCAGCATCTCGCGCAGGATGAGACGATTGGTCGCGTTGTCGTCGACCACCAGGACGTCGAGATTCCGGACCAGATCGGGACGGGCCGGGCGGGCTGGCGCGAGCGGCCGGGTCGAGCCGCCGAGCAACGTGGTGAAGTGGAATGTGCTGCCGCGGCCGAGCTCGCTTTCCAGCCAGATCCGGCCGCCCATCAGCCGGACCAGCTTGGCCGAGATGGTGAGCCCGAGGCCGGTGCCGCCGTACTGGCGGGTGGTCGAGCCGTCCGCCTGAGCGAAGGCGTCGAAGATCCGCGCGTGCTGCTCGGGTGGAATACCGATGCCGGTATCTCGTACCGTGAAGTGCAGCATGGCCTGGCCGGCCGTCGCGCTCTCCTCGGCCACCTCCACCACCACTTCACCCTGGGCGGTGAACTTGATCGCGTTCCCCACCAGGTTCACGATCACCTGCCGCAGGCGGCTGCTGTCCCCCACGAAGGTGTCGTCCATCCCCGGAGCGATGTGCAGCGCGAGCTCGAGACCCTTCTCGTGGGCGCGGAGCGCCAGCGCGCTCAGGCTGGCGCCCAGGGACTCCGAGAGGGAGAACTCCACTGGATCGAGCGTCAGCATTCCCGCTTCGACCTTGGAGAAGTCCAGAATGTCGTTGATGATGGTGAGCAGCGACTCGGAGGAGCTGCGGGCCAGCTCCAGATACTCCCGCCGCTCGGTGCCCACCGGCGAGTCCAGCGCGAGGTCGATCATGCCCATGACCGCGTTCATTGGCGTGCGGATCTCATGGCTCATGTTGGCCAGGAACTCGCTCTTTGCCCGGTTGGCTGTCTCCGCCGCATCCCTCGCGACCTCCAGCTCCTCCTTGGCGGCCGTCAGCTCCGCGGTCCGATGACGGACTCGGTCTTCCAGGTGCCGGTTCGCCACGGAGAGCTCCCCCTGTGCCTGCTCCAGGAAGTCCACCATGAGGTTGAACGCCCGGGCCAGGGCGCCCATCTCGTCGGTGCTGCGCACCTGGGCTCGACTGCTGAGGTCGCCCGCCGAGATGCGATCGGCCGTCGCGGCCATGCGGCGGAGCGGCTCGGTGATGTGAGTGCTGATGCCGAAGGCGGCGATCAATCCGACCAGAAGGATGGCGAGACTCGCTAGCGCAGTCGTTCGGCGGGCCTGGGACACTTCATGTTCTATCTCTACCAGCGAGAGCCCGAGGCGGAGCGACCCTATCCGGCGGGTATTGTCCAGGATCGGCGTATCGGTCCGATAGACCCCCTCGTCCCGATCGATGCCGTTCTGGGCGCTGGCGGCGAGCAGCCGCGTACTCAACCGATCGTTCCGGCCGACCAGGTCTACCACGACACCACGGTCATCGAGCACCAGCAAATAGCGCAAGTCAGAGGATCGCCGCGCTCCCCTGACCGCTTCCGTGATGCCGATGCGGTCATGGAACAGCAGGGCGGGACTCACGCTGAAAGCTGTGATGGCGCTGATCGTCCGCGCCCTGTCCCCCAAGGTGTGCAACGCCTGTTGCTCGAGCTGGGCGGGGAAGAACCAGTAGACGAACGCCGCGATGCCCGCCAGGAGCACGCTCACCAGACCCATGAGCCTGGTGCGCACCCGCATCCGGCCGGCCCATCCGCGCAGGCTCATGGGTCGGAGACCTCCGGTCCCGTCAGCCGGGCGAGCTTGAGCAGCTGCCCGGCGAATGCCGCGCCCTCCGCTCTGGACGCGGCCAGGTTGATCACGATCTGCGGCCGCTCGCCCTTGGCGTCGACTGCGACCGCGAGCCCCTCCTCCACGTACTGGACCACCCCGGTGACGCTGACGACTTGGTGCTCGCGGGTGGCCGCCGCGACGTCCGATGTCGGCACCGCGCGGAGTGGCGTCACGTACGCCACCCGCACCCCATCGTGAAGCAGCGCGGCGCCGAGATTCCAGTAGCCGAAGTGCTCGATCTGCTCGTGGGTTATGATCGTCACCGAGCTCGCCGCCTCGCGGGCAGTCCGCTGGTACTTGCCCGAGGCGTCGATCGGCGTATTGAGCAAGGAGTCCAGGGCAAGCACGTCGGGCTCCGGTTCCTGCGCCCTCAGGGTGCAGGGCACCAGGGCCAGCAGGCCGGCGCATAGGATCCGCTCGACGAAAGACATCGGGGTCTCCCTGCAATTGGGGCCACGTACCGGCGGGGTCGCCGGCGCAACCCGGTTCAGGAAGAGTTATCGGCAGGATACGACACGACTTGACACTGAAGAACGGAGCGGAAACGGAGAGTGCGCCTACTGGGTAGGAACGTGAATCCCGGGCTCGGGCTGGCTTCCTCCCGATCCACCACCGGATCCTCCGGCACCGGACCCGGCGCTGGCATCCGGGACATTGGTGGGGGTCCCATCGCCTGCTCCCAGGACGGTGCCGCCACTGCCGGTCCCGCCGCCGCCGGACGACGCGGCGGCTGAACCGCCGCTCCCGCCGGACTGACCGGCGCCGCTGCCGCCCGAGCTCGCGACCGAGCAGCTTCCCCCGCTGACGGCACAGTCCGCCAGACCCATCTGGTTGTTGGCCTTGGTGTAGATCTTACCGAGGTGGGACTGCATCCCGAAGAGAATCCCGATCAGCCCGACCAGGACCAGTGCGACCAGCAGAACGTGCTCGGCCAGTGCGGCTCCCCGCCGGCCCCTGGCAGGGCGTGGCGAAGTCGGCCATGGACCGAGGCGAACTGCACGGGCGAGTGAACGCACGATCAGCAGCTTCACACAGGAAGTAAGAGTCTTGCCCTGCGGTAGTTAGGGCGTGGGTCGAACGCGACATCGATGCAATTGCGTGCAGATCGCGTGCCGGGCGCCCTCTCTCGCTCTGCCGGAGACCGAGCGTGAAGAAGGAGCGCTTCCCGTCGGTGGCGAACTCCGGGCGGCTGGGCCGCGGAACCACTCACCGTCGGCCGGCTTGCGTGCAGCCTTCCCAAGGTGTGGACGCGTAACATGTTGCGCCGGGTGATTTGGTGGTGATTACCGCGTGAGTGCCACTCATATACTAGGCTCGTCAACCCGGGCGGCAACCGTTGCCGCGAAGTCCGGAGGTCCGGCTCCGACCGACACTTCTACAGGAGATTGTCACAATGAAGACCGTGCTGCTCGCCGGCCTCGGCGCCGTGGCGATCGTCTCTCTGACCGCATTCGCACGAGTCGTCCCCGCGACTCACCGCACTCACGCGTTCACGGCCGAGCTGAGCGGTGATGCCACCGCCCGATTCTTCGGTGACGCGACGTTCGCCCGGGTCGAAGGCGGGATCGGCGCGCCAACCGTGTTCACGCTGGACCTGGGTCAGGAGAGCGCAAGTGGGGCCATCCTCTTCACCCGCTCGAGCGAGAGTCGACCGAGCCTGGGGACCTATACGATCACCGACTTGGGTGACGGCTCCGACGAGCTGCAGGCCCTGGTCATGCTGGGTGGCGCCGAGCGGCCCAAGGGCGTCTTCCGGGCCCAATCGGGGACGCTCACGATCACGTCCGCCTCCGACAGCCTGCTGTCCGGCACCTTCACCCTGGTCGCGACGGGCTTCCTGGCCGCCGAGCCGGCGAATGAGAATCGCCAGGTGTCCGCCTCGGGCTCGTTCAAGGCACGGGTCAGGTAATCGCTGGCACCCGCCGGATTTGCTCCGTTCGGCGGCGCTGGATACCATTCACGACTGCCGGCACCGAGCTCCCTTGGCGAAAGGACGACCGTGATCGAGACCCGCGGCCGCGAGGCCCGCCTGAGACCGGAGTTCGATTACCTCTACCCGGGCATTCCGGACGGCACCTGGATGCCGGTCGAGGTCCTGCTCAACCGGGTCGCGACGCTGCTGTACGGTGATCCGTCCAAATCGGGCGTGATTACCGGCGAGAGGCTGTTGCGGGAGGACCACTTCGAGTTCCGCGGCGCCTCGCCCCGGCCCGAAGGGCTGCCTTCCGATCTGAGCCGCATGAGTGACTCCGGACTCGAGCCCAAAGGGTGAGCGGCATCACCTCCGCGCCGGTTTTGCCTGTGTACCTTCGTCGCTGAAGTGGCGTGAAGTCGGGTACGATTTCAAAGGGGTGACCGCTATGAGATGGAATACCTGGATGCTGGGGCCCGTCGCCGCGGTCCTGCTCGCGGGCTGTGGCGGAGGCGGACGGAACGCGAACCCCCCGGGCTCGCCCGGAGGCAGTGAGACGGGCATGCAAGGGACCGCGACAGACACTGGGACCGCTGGGGCTCCAGGAGCCGCGGCTACCACGGATACAAGCAGCAAGATGAGCCCCGGGGCAGACACCGGTTTGAAGGCGGACACCGGACGCGCCGCCACCGGAGCCACGTCGGACACCGCGAAGAAGCATTCGAAGAAGTCCGGTACCACGGATACCTCGGCGACCGCGCCGAAGTAACGACGGTCGGGCAGATCCTCGAGACGGGGCGCGGGCTACTCCGCGCCCCGTCTTGTGTCCGCGTGCCACCGGCCGAGCCATACGTGCGGAGGAA
Organism: Gemmatimonadales bacterium; assembly: GCA_045803515.1. Taxonomy (GTDB): domain Bacteria; phylum Gemmatimonadota; class Gemmatimonadetes; order Gemmatimonadales; family GWC2-71-9; genus CAVVWJ01. The sequence continues at coordinate 10,939 of JBJMOX010000222.1, read as the reverse complement.
TACCAGTGCTTCGCCGGTCGTCGATGATCCTCGCCGCCCTGCTGCTGCTCGCGCGTCCCGCCCGGGCGCAACTCGAGTTCCAGGCGTTCCTCGGATCTTCGGTGAGTGTCCCCTCCCCGCTCACAATCATACAGGCAGGGCAGCCCGATCTGCACTTCACAGCCCACTGGGCGACGCGGCCGTGGCTCGACACCTGGTATTATGCTGGGCGAATCGGACTCTGGCGGGGTGACCGGGGGTGGCTGCTGGACTTCACCCATCACAAGATCTATCTGACCAACCGACCGGCGGAGGTGCAGAGGTTTCGGATCACCAACGGGATGAACCTGCTCACCGTGAGTCGTGGGTTCCGCCACGGCCCCCTCTCGTTTGCGCTCGGAGCCGGGCCGGTCATCACCTTCCCCCGCAATCGCATCCGGGGCGAGCAGCTCCAGTCCAACCGCGGATTCTGGGGCGGCTACTTTCTTTCAGGAGGCAATCTGATGGCCAGCGCCACCCGGAGCTTCCCGGTCGTCGCGGGTGTCTTCCTGAGCCTGGATGCCCGAGCGTCGGCCTCCTACGTCCGAGTCCCGGTCGCGCATGGGCACGCATCGGTGCCGAACTTCGCGCTACACCTGCATGCCGGCCTCGGCTATGGATTCGGGCGATCGGAGCACCGGCGTGACTGAACCCGGTGCGGCGGAACCGGCCGAGGAGATGGTCGTCCACAAGTCCACCCGCGAGTGTCCCATGATCGAGCCGCACCCCCGGCGCATCTGTGGGCTGGTAAAGCTCCGGGAGCAGCTCCAGGGAAAGCGCCCCGAAGGGTAGGCTCAGGACGTCGCCTTCGCTCCGGATCCGGTGGTGCTGCCCGCCGGCCGGAACTCCAGGTGGTCGGTCCGGAGGATGATGAAGCCGCGGGGAGTGGAGAGTCGGGCCAGCCGCTCGCCGGCCATGTTCACCATGCGCTGCGTCACCCCGGGGAAGATCGGCGCGACGTCATACCAGACCGACGGCGTCAGATCGGGGTACTTCCGCTGGTGTTCGGAACGCAGACGGGCCTGAACGCCAGGCATCTGCTCTCCTCGGCCGGATGGCCTGCTGTGGGGGATGAATGCGAACGCCGAAAGGTAATTGCGCCCTCGTGTCCGACAACCTTTCCCGATGGACAATTTCCGTGCATTTGCTTACCGTACAGACGCTTGGATGCTCGTGGCTTCCGAGTCCCACCTTCGCTGACAGCCAAGAATGACCAAATCTCAGGACGCGCAGCCGTTCGTGGCCGGCTCCGCCAACTGCCTCGTCGTCGATGACGAGCCGAGTGTCCGACGGTCTCTCGTGCGCATGCTTCAGGCGCAGGGCTTCACCTGCTACGAAGCCGGCAACGGCCGCGAGGCGCTCGAGCTGCTCGAGCAGATCGGGGAGACGCCGCTGGTCATCTCCGACATGCGGATGCCGGAGCTGGACGGCGCCGCCTTCCTCGACGCCGTACGCCGGCATTACCCGGACACGTCGGTCATCATGTTGAGCGGGATCAGCGAGACGATGACCGCGGTGGACTGCCTGCATCAGGGCGCGGCGGACTTTCTGCTCAAGCCGATCTCCATGAGCGAGCTCCAGGCCCGGGTGGCCCGGGCGCTGGAGAAGCGGACGCTGGTGCTGCAGAACCGCTATTACCAGCTGAATCTCGAGCGGCAGGTGCACGAGCAGGCTCAGCGGATCCAGGAGCTCTTTCTTCAGGGCGTGCAGATGCTGGCCCGGGCGCTCGAGGCCAAGGACGCCTATACCCGGGGACACTCCATCCGGGTGAGCCAGTACGCGGTCGCCACGGCGGCCGGACTCGGCTTCGTCGGTACCACCCTGGACGGCATCCGCCTGGGTGGCGAGCTGCACGACATCGGGAAGATCGGCACCCGCGAGGCCGTGCTCCACAAGCCCGGCATGCTCACCGACGACGAATTCCGCCAGATCACGGAGCACCCCGCGCTGGGCGAGCGGATGCTCTTCCCCTTGGCGCACGAATCACCCGACCTGCTGCGCATCGTGCGCTCGCACCACGAGCGGCTCGACGGGCGCGGCTTCCCGGATGGCCTCCGCGGCGACCGGATCCCCATCGAGGCTCGCATCGTGGCGGTGGCCGACTCGTTCGACGCCATGACCACCAGGCGGCCCTACCGCGAGGCCCGCCCGCCGGAAGTCGCCGTGGGGGAGCTTCGGCGGGTGGCCGGCACTCAGCTCGACCCGGACGCCGTCGAGGCGTTCGTCGCCGCGTATCCCGACCCCAGTTCCCTGCCCGTTTCCCTGGCGGCTACAGCATCCCCCGCCGCTTGAGTTGATGGTAGCGCTCCACCACGGCGTTGCTCGCGGACGCCGGGGGAACGTCCAGGACCATGATTCCGCGCGCCCGCATCTCCGCCAGCGCCGCTTCCCTGGCACCCAGCAGCTCCTCCGCCGCCGCGCGCTCGAACGCGGCGGTCACCCCGGACGGGGCCGCCGTCGCCAGCGCCTCCAGCGCGGGATCGCGCAGCGTCACTGCCAGCGGTAGGTGGCGTGGCCGGAGGGTCGCGGCGTGCGCCACGAGTGCGTCGCTCGCGGTCCGGTCGACCACATCGGTGAAGAGCACGGTCAGCGCGCGCTTCCGGTTGCGGGCTGCCAGGTAACGGAAGGCGGCGGGGTAATCCGACTCGACCAGCCGGCCTTCTGCGGCTGCGAGCCCTTCCAGCACGGCCCGGAGCGCTCGCCGGCCCCGGGCGGGCGCCACATAGCGTTGCACCGTGTCGGCGAAGACCATGAGGCCAATGTTGTCGTCATGCTCGACGGCGGCCCGGGCCAGGTGCAGGGCAGCCACCACCACCGCCTCCAGCCGGGCGACCCCCTCCACTTCGGCCGTGAGCAGCCGTCCCGCGTCGATCATCAGCAGGACCTGCTGGCGGCGCTCGTCCTCGTACTGCCGGGCGATGGTTTTTCCCCGGCGCGCGGTGGCCTTCCAGTCGATGATCCGGGTCTCGTCGCCTGGCACCCACTCCCGGAGCCCTTCGAAGAGGCGCCCCTCACCCGGGCGGCGGATGGCGCGGAGACCGGCCTCGCGGCGCCGGGCCACCTGGAGCGGAAGCGCGCGAAGCGAGCTGCCCGGAGCAGCGGGATACACCGTCGCCGCCCACGGCAGCTCGAGCCTGCTCTGGCACCAGGCGAGACCCCAGGGACCGAGCATCCGAAGCGCGAGCGTGCCGCCGGTGCCGGTCCCTCGCCTGATGGGGCGCACCAGGAGCTGCTCCTCCATGCCGCTTCCCGGAGGAACCAGCAGCCGGCGGACCGGTCCATCGGCCCCACCCAAGGGCTCCGGGAGGCGCTCTCGAACGTGCAGCGTGAGACGGCCGGCGCCGCGGTGGCGCCAGCGGTAGCGCACCGGCGCGGGACGGCCGAGCGCGAAGGCGATCGGAGCCTCGCGCCGCACCTCGATTGCTGCCGCCCCCTCGGCCCGCGTCGCATCGATGGCGAACGCGAGCACCCAAAGGGCATCGAGCAGCAGGAACCCTCCCGCCATGCCGGGCCACCACACGGCCAACGGCGCCGTGGCCGCCAGCGCCGCCGCTACCAGGAACCACCGGCGCGACGGGAGCACGATCACCGCGGCGCCTCGATCTTCTCGATGATCCCCTGCAGTGCCGCGTCGGCGGTGATCCCCTCCAGCTCCAGCTCCGGCGCCACCGCGACTCGATGGCGCAGCACCGCGGGCGCGAGCGACTTGACGTCGTCCGGCACCACGAACGCGCGCCCGTCGAGCAACGCGGACGCCTGCCCCATCTTGAGGAGCGCGACGCTGGCGCGGGGCGAGGCGCCCAGCGTCAGCACTGGGGAGGTACGGGTGGCCCGCACGATCGCGGTGATGTACCCGATCAGGCTGGGCTCGACCCGCACGCCCCGGCAGGCCTGGCGCAGCGACCGGAGCCCGGCGCGGTCGGCCACATCGCCGATCCCGTAGCTCGCCGGCAGGTCGGCCTCGAACCCGTCCAGGACCCGGGCCAGGATGCCCTGCTCTACCCGGTCTTCGGGATATCCGATCAGCACCTTCACCAGGAACCGGTCCAGCTCCGCCTCGGGCAGCGGATAGGTGCCCTCGAACTCGATCGGATTCTGCGTGGCGAAGACGGTGAAGCTCTCCGGCAGCTCGTGCGAGGTGCCGTCAACCGTCACCCGCCGCTCCTGCATCGCCTCCAGCAGGGCAGCCTGGGTCTTGGCGGGGGCGCGGTTGATCTCGTCCCCCAGCACCAGGTCTCCGAAGATCGGGCCCGGCCGGAAGGTGAAGGTCCCCTGGCCCGCGAGCAGGCTCACGCCGGTGATGTCCGAGGGCATCAGGTCGGGCGTGAACTGAATCCGGCGAAAGTCCAGGCCCAGCGCCAGGCTCAGCGCGCGCACCAGCAGCGTCTTGGCGGTGCCGGGCACCCCCTCGAGCAGCACGTGGCCTCGCGCGAGCAGGGCAGCCACCGTTTCCCGTACCGCGGCCTCCTGCCCGAGAACCACGCGGCCGAGTGCGTCCACGATGCGGTTGGCCGCGGCGCTGTGGACCTCCGCGGCGTCGACGGTGAGCGGGTCCGGCGTCATGGCTTGACCTCCTCCCAGAGCGCCTCCACGGCATTGGCGGCGGCGAGCACGTCCTCCGCGCTCGCTGGGTGGCGGGTGATGGTGGTGAGTGTCTCCAGCGCCGCGTGACCGCGGCCCGTGCGCACGGCGGGCGTGAGCCCCGCCAGCCAGGCGGAGGCTTCGCCGCGGGTTGAGCGTCCGGCGTGTGACAGCCGCCGGCGGAGTCCCTGCACGATGAGCCGCACGGCCACGTCGTGCCCGCGCGCCGCCGCCAGCGCGGTGGCGAGCGCATGCACGTGCTCCAGTGGGGAGCGGCGGCGGCGCTCGATGGCGCTTCGCACCGGGCCGAAGCGTACCCCGGCCGCCACCAGCGCCAGCAGCCCGACCAGCGCGAGCTGCCAGATCGCCCAGCCCCACGGCGAACGCATGGTCCAATCGATGGCGGTGCCGGCGAGCGATCCCGAGGCGTCGTAGCCGTGGTGAAACTCATCGATCACCACTCGGGAGTAGCGCGGCACCACCAGCCGAAGAACGAAGGGCCCCGCGGCGGTCTCCCGCAGCGCCCGATTGGCGAACAGGTGATCCTCGGCGACGAGCGTGACGGTGCGCTCACGGGGCAGCGTCAACCTGATCGCCACCGCTCGATTTCGCGAATCCCGCAGCAAGGTGTCCACCCGAAGCGCGGCCGGCGCGGTGCAGGTCACCGGCCGGCTGTCGACCAGGTCGGACGAGTCTACCGCGATGGGCGACAGACGACGGAACAGCACGGCCCGGATCCACGGCATGTGGCGCTGGTCGTCACCCTCTGGGCGGCGGGCGGAGACCGAGTCGCGGACCCGCCGGACCACGTCGTAGCCCAGGCAGCGGATGGCCGGTGCGGCGCCGACCCCGGCGAGCAGCAGATCGACCGGGGCCCGCACCAGCGCGACGCTCTCCAGCGCGCTCAGGTCCTGGGTTGGTCCGAGAAACGCCACCAGCGTACCCGCCCCACTAAGGGTGTCGAGCCCGGCCGATGGCCGCCGGTGGCGCACCACCGTGACCCCCAGCCGCGACAGGGCGTCGGCAAACCCGCTCGCGCCCAGGGGACCCGCCAGATACGTGGAGCGCCGTGGATCGCTGTCGGTGAGCCGTGCGCGCCGGCTGCCCAGCGCCGCGGCGCCGACGCCGAGGACCAGGAGCAGCACCACCCCGGCGCCGAGCTCAGCGCGCGGACGCATGCCAGGCCAGTCCGCTGCGTTCGCGCCAGGAGCGGTACTCGTCGGGGCCGCAGGGTCTGCCGCCGAATACATGGACGTAGAGCGCGCGCACCAGCTCCCGGAGGCGCTCCCGGTCTTCCCCCACGAGCCGCGCATCGCGGGCGCATTCGGCGGGGGTCTTGCTGGACTGGTAGCGGAGCAATCCCTGGGCTTCGAGCGTGAGCGCGAGCGCCACGAACGCGAGCTGCAGGGCCTCCGCCATCCGGCCCGCGGCGGCCGCGCGATCCGCCTCCCGGCCGTACCACGCCGCGTCCCGCCGCTCCGTCCTGGGCGCCGCCGGCGCATGCTCGGCCGCCGCCGATCCCGCGTACACCGTCTGCCAGACGACATATGCCGCATGGGCCAGCAGCAGAATGAGCGCGGCCAGCACGCTCAACAGCAGCAGCCGGAACACGGCCGGGTTGTCGGCCCGGAGTCCCTGGAGCCAGTCGGCCAGCCGGTGCCACCACGTCCGCAGGAAACGCCACGGCGCGGGCTCAACGGACCAGCGGTAGTCGGGCGCGGCGAAGACGGTGTCGAGGACAGCACGAAGTGCGGCCGTCCCCGTGTCTCCCTGGGCCGTCATCGGTGTGGAGGTCAGGCGGTCTGAAGGGTGGCGGCCAGGACCTCGAGATCGAAGCCTTCTTTTCGCACCCGCAGATCGTAATAGGCGACGGTCAGCACGCAGTAGAAGAGCGGATAGATGAACGTCTGGATCAGCCCGGTGAGGGCGAGCGCCAGCAATGCGCCGGCGGACGCCGGACCGAGCACCCCCAGCCGCGTTGCCTGGGGCATGAAGAGCGCGAAGACGCCGCCGATCGCGGCGAGCGGAACGTAGAGCAGTACCAGGAGGGTGACGATCAGTCCCAGCATCCGCCAGCGGGAGCCTCGGGTGAGCTCCCAGGAGCGCGAGAGGGAGGCGCTGGCACTCGCCCCCGGCTCGAGCACCAGCGCGGGGATGGCCAGCACCAGGCCCGTCGCCAGGATGATCCCCGGGACCACCAGGAGAAAGAAACCCAGCAGCACCACCAGGGCCAGAAGCATGGAGCAGACCAGGATTCGTCCGAAAAAGGGAGCGGCCCGGCGCAGTGCCTCCCGCGCCCCGACCGGGCGCCCGAGGTAGCTCTCCGATACGATGAACACGGTGGCCGCCGTCGCGATCGAGTTGAGCACGGCGAAGACCACGTAGTACACCGCCAGCAGCGGCAGGTTCGACAGGATGCCGCCCGACGACTCCAGGAAGAGGTTCATCACCATCGGGATGCCCGAGCAGATGAGCGCCACTGTGGCCAGGGGCGCGAAGTGCCGGCGATAGAGGGTGAAGGAGACGTCGAGGATCTCGCCCACCGAGAGCGGGCGTAGAGCGGGAGGCGTCATGGCCCCAAAGATATTACAATCGCTGCATGCCCGCGCTGCGCACACCGCCTCCGGACTACCGTCAGCATCTGGAGGTGGAGACACCGGAGCACGTGGTCCTCGATCTCGAGATCGCGGGCATCGGCTCGCGCGCGCTCGCGGCCATCCTCGACATGCTGATCCTCAGCGGCGGCACCATCGGCGTCCTGGTGGTGCTCGCCATTCTGGCGGGTTACGGACTGGCGGTCGGCCGGGTCGGTCAGGCCCTGCTGCTGCTCGGCGGATTCGTCTGCTGGACCGGCTACTTCATTCTGTTCGAGGGTGTGCGTGGCGGGCAGACCCCGGGTAAAAGGATGACCGGCATCCGGGTGGCGATGGACACCGGGCACCCGGTCACGCTGAGCGCCGCGGCCGTGCGGAACTTGGTACGCTGGGCCGACTTTCTGCCGCCACCGTACCTCATCGGAATGCTGCTGGTTGCATTTCAGCCCCGGGGCAAGCGCCTGGGGGACCTGGTGGCCGGAACCGTCGTGGTGCGAGACCGGCCAGCCGAGACGGCGGCGGTCCGTCGGGCGGCCGCTCCAGGTGCCGACGCCTCCTCCATCCCCGAGCTGGGCGACGCCGAATTCCGGCTCCTCTCGCAGTTCGAGGCACGGCAGCTCGCGCTCACCCCGGCCGCGAGGAGCCGGCTGGCCGCCGAGCTGGCGGCCCGGCTCGGATCCGAGCCCGCGGCTCCAGGCGTATCGGCTGTTGCTCATCTGCTCGACCTGCATACCAGGGAGCTCGCCCGCCGGGAGGGCCGTCTGGCTCGCCGGGGCGCCGCGGGCGCGGGCACCCGGTTCGCGGCGCAGAAGCGGGCGCGGTGGGACGAGTTCCAACAGCTCGCCGATCGCGCCGCCCGAGAGGGACTCGACGCGTTCGCCTCGGCCGAGCTGCCGGACTTCGCTGCCCGTTACCGCGAGGTGGCGGCCGATCTGGCGCGGGCCCGGACCTACGGGGCTGATTCGGGCACCCTCGCGCGTCTGGAGCGGCTCGCCGCGGCGGGTCACAACGCCCTCTACCGTGACGAGCGGGGCACCTGGCGACGACTCTGGGTCGCCCTCACGCGGGAATGCCCGGCGGCCATCGTCCAGGCGCGGGGGTACGTGCTCGTGGCGTTTCTCACCTTCGCCGTTCCCGCGGCCGCCGGGTTCGCCCTGATGCGCGAGCGCCCGGCACTCGCGGCCGAGCTCCTGCCCGACGTCATGCTCCGACGTGCGGAGGCGGGTGCGACGCGCGAGGCGCAGGGACGGCGCTATGTCGAGATCGGGAGCGAAGACCGTCCACTGATGGCATCCGGAATCATCACCAACAACGTGCGGGTCGCCATCGCTTGCTTTGCCGGAGGCATCTTTCTCGGCGTCGGATCCCTGGTCCTTCTGGCGGTGAACGGGCTCAGCATCGGGGCCAGCGCGGGGCACTTCGCCAACGTGGGGCTGCTCGACTATCTCCTGCAGTTCATTCTAGGCCACGGTCTGCTCGAGCTGTTCGCCATCTGGGTGGCCGGAGCCGCCGGGTTCATGCTGGGCCGCTCGGTCGTCGCCCCCGGCGAGCTGAGCCGGGCGGATGCCCTGGTGTTGAGCGGACGGGTGGCCATCAGGATGTTGGGCGGCACCGCGTTGCTTCTGGTGGTGGCGGGGCTGATCGAGGGCTTTGTGTCGGCGGGCACCTGGGGGTTCGGGGTGCGACTCGCCGCCAGCCTGGCAAGCGTGGGCTTTCTCGGCGCTTATCTCTGGAATGGAGCTCGTGGGCCGCGGCGGTCGCTCACATCTCGCGCAGCATCGCGCGCATCCGGATGGCGAGCGCCTCGATCTCCCGGAGGCCGGTCAGGGTCTCCGAATCCATCTGCGATTCGTTGAGCAGCAGTAGCTGGGTCTCAGCCAGGAGAGCCGAGAGGGGATTGGAGAGGTCGTGACGCAATTTGCTCAATCGCTCGGCATCCGACATAAGTTCTATGTCAGAGACTGGTAGAGCGCGCGGAGATGGTGCTGGCCGAGTCCGCGCACCGATTGCCACAGCTCTCCTTCGGAAACGCCGCAGAAGATCTCGGCGGTCTCGGTCTCGCGGCGGCTGGGGTCGATGAACCGTAACCTGGCCCGCCACGCCCCGTCTTCAGAGCGACGCACGGAAAGTTGGAGGGCGATGGATTGCTGAGTGAGACGAAGAGGTGCGAGCTCGTAGAGAACCGGCTCCTGAGGGTCAGGAGTGTAGGATCGGTGTGGCTGAGCTGTCATGGCAGTGCCTCCGGGAGGACCCGAGCATCTCAAAGATTATACAGGACCGGGAGTTACGCAATGCGCTCGGGGCCTCTTGACTCATCCCCCGATGGGACCTAAGTTGAATCGCTTCTTGGTTTGGCAGGAAACTCCCCGTCACAGCCTGTACCGCACGCTCCGCCGCAGCGGGGCCCACCACATATACAGTCAACCTCACCGGGTCTTGCATTCCCCCTACTCTCATTGCCCGCCGGCTCGCCGGCCGGGCCCGCTTGCCTGGAGTCTCGTCCGTGGATATCGCTGAGCTGAAGCAGAAGTCGGTCGCGGAGCTGCACACGCTGGCTGAGCAGTTGAACATCTCCAACTACTCGGGGCTGCGTAAGCAGGATCTGATCTTCCGCATCGAGCAGTCGCTCCTGGACTCGGACACGGTCATCCGCGGCGAGGGGGTCCTCGAAATCCTCCCTGAAGGCTACGGGTTTCTCCGGAGCCAGGACTGGAACTACCTCTACGGTCCCGACGACATCTACGTCTCGCCCAGCCAGATCAAGCGGTTCGATCTCCGCACCGGCGATACGGTCATGGGGCAGGTCCGGCCGCCCAAGGAGGGGGAGCGCTACCTCGCCCTGCTCAAGGTCGAGCAGGTCAACTTCGAGGAGCCGGAGAAGACCAAGCACCGGATTGCTTTCGACAACCTGCGGCCACGCTACCCCGACACCCGGATCCGGCTGGAGCGCAAGAACGGCGATCTCTCCATGCGGGTGGTGGACCTGCTCTCGCCGCTCGGCAAGGGGCAGCGCGCGCTGATCGTGGCGCCGCCCAAGGCCGGCAAGACCATTCTGATGCAGAAGCTGGCCAACGCCATCAGCGAGAACCACCCGGAGATCGTCCTCATCGTGCTGCTCATCGACGAGCGGCCCGAGGAGGTCACGGACATGGAGGAGAACGTCAAGGCGGAGGTCATCTCCTCCACCTTCGACGAGCCGGCCGACCGCCACGTGCAGGTGGCCGACATGGTGATCGAGAAGTCCAAGCGGCTGGTCGAGCACGGGCGGGACGTGGTCATCCTGCTCGACTCCATCACCCGGCTGGCCCGGGCCCACAACGTCGTGGTGCCGCACTCGGGCAAGATCCTGTCGGGCGGTGTGGACGCCAACGCGCTGCAGAAGCCGAAGCGCTTCTTCGGCGCCGCGCGCAACATCGACAAGGGCGGCAGTCTCAGCATCATCGCCACCGCGCTGATCGACACCGGCAGCCGGATGGATGAGGTCATCTTCGAGGAGTTCAAGGGCACCGGTAACTCGGAGGTCACCCTCGACCGGCTCCTCGCCGAGAAGCGCATCTTCCCCGCGGTCAACATCCCGCAGTCCGGGACCCGCAAGGAGGAGAAGATCTTCACCCAGAAGGAGTACGAGAAGGTGAAGAAGCTCCGGCAGATGCTCTTCAGTGTGAAGCCGGTGGAGGCCATGGAAGCCCTCGTCAAACGGCTCGCGCGGTACACCTACAACGACGAGTTCCTCGACGAGCTGTAGG